>JBMLQF010000185.1:0-6872 GCA_049241705.1 Fluviicola sp.
TAACGATAACTATGCAGGCTTATGTTTGGATCCATCTTAAAGAAAAAATTGTCGGACAATCAGTTGGCGAATGTCTTTCTGAACGGAATTTTTGAAGTTGTTGACAATGGTTTTGGTGAAATTGCTGATCTGATCAACGACGATCCTGCTTTTGTGGTTTCCCCGAATTTGGAAAAAACAGCAAATGGTCAGTTTACAATGATTGTAATCGCGGCCAATATTTCCTCACTAGAAAATACATTTGAAGCTGATCAAGCGGTTCGCATCGAACAATTGATCTTCGAGAAAGTGGGGCAAATGATGGGGTCGAACAAGGAAGAAGCGGAAGAAACCGTTCGGTCTTACCAAAAGTTCATGCAACGCATCAATCACCCTAGCAAGAACATGATCTACGCTATGTCGAAAGCAGTCTTCCACAAATACGAATTGAATGATTTTCAAGACGAGTATTTTAAGCGCTTGCAAGCTCCAAATCCATTATTCTTGAAACGAATGGACCAGGTAGTAGTGAACTTCCTGTGGGATTGGGACGCCTTCTTTAAGAAATACCGCATTGACGAATAATTGAGAACCGCTGAAAGGCGGTTTTTTTGTGTTTTATTGTGCCATTTAGACAAGAATTTTCTTGAATTTGATCGGCATTTTTATGACATTGTGTAAATTTAAGTTCGCCCATATTTAGGCGCAAAATCGACGATTAAAAAGCTTTGATAATGAGTTTACGCATCAATACATTTGAAGAATATCAAGAAACATACAACCGATCAGTGAATGATCCGGAAGGATTTTGGTCTGACATTGCCGACCATTTTGTTTGGAAGAAGAAATGGGATCGTGTATTGGATTGGAACTTCACAGAACCAAGGGTTCGATGGTTTGATGGGGCGAAATTGAATATCACAGAGAATATGCTCGATCGTCATCTGGCGGAACGTGGTGATAAAACAGCCTTGTTGTGGGAACCAAATGATCCCAAGGATAAAGTTGTGCGCTATTCTTACAAAGAACTCTATCATGCCGTTTGCCGTGTTGCCAATGCCTTGAAAGCTCAAGGGATCCAAAAAGGAGATCGGGTTTGTATTTACATGCCGATGATCCCAGAATTGGCGATCGCTGTCATGGCCTGTGCCCGTATTGGTGCAATTCACAGTGTGGTTTTTGCCGGGTTCTCAGCTACTGCCTTGGCTGATCGTATTTTGGATGCAGAAGCGAAAATGGTGATTACCGCTGATGGGCTAAACCGCGGATCAAAGCAGATTCCCCTGAAACGCATTGTAGATGAAGCTTTGGAGCACCCAAACTCAGTTGAGCGTGTAATTGTTTTTAACTGTTTGGGATGGGATCCGACGATGAAAGCTCAACGCGATATTTGGTGGCACGATGCCCTGGAAGGCGTGCCGGATACATGTGAGGCAGCAGAAATGGATTCGGAAGATCCTTTATTCATTCTGTACACATCTGGTTCAACAGGAAAACCGAAAGGTGTGGTACATACCTGTGGAGGTTATATGGTCTATACAGCCTACACTTTCCAAAATGTATATCAATACGAAGAACAAGATGTCTTTTGGTGCACAGCTGACATCGGTTGGATCACTGGACATTCCTATATTGTTTATGGCCCGCTTTTGAGTGGAGCTACGACGGTCATGTTTGAGGGAGTTCCTACTTATCCCGATGCTGGAAGATTTTGGCAAGTAGTGGATAAACATGGAGTCAATCAATTCTTAACGGCGCCAACAGCAATTCGTTCTTTGATGGCCTTCGGGGATGAACATGTGCTTTCTTACAGTCTGGATTCATTAAAAGTATTGGGGACAGTAGGTGAGCCGATCAACGAAGAAGCATGGAAATGGTATTATTTACATGTGGGTAAAGAACGTTGTCCGATCGTAGATAATTGGTGGCAAACAGAGACTGGAGGGATCATGATCTCTGGAATTGGATCTGTTTCCCCATTGAAACCAACTTACGCAGGCTATCCATTGCCAGGTATCCAACCTGTACTGTTGAATCAGGAAGGTAAGGAGATCGAAAAGGCAAATGAAGAAGGATATTTATGTGTAAAGTACCCGTGGCCATCCATGTTACGAACGACCTGGGGGGATCATGAGCGCTGTCGGGTAACTTATTTTTCGCATTACAACGGTTATTATTTCACCGGTGATGGCGCCAAAAGAGATGAAAGCGGTATGTATCGGATCATCGGCAGGATCGATGATGTGATCAATGTGTCGGGGCATCGATTTGGAACTGCGGAAATTGAAAACGCGATCAATACCAATAAGCGCGTGATAGAATCTGCGGTGGTTGGATATCCTCATCCGGTAAAAGGACAGTCGATCTATGCCTTTGTAGTTTGCGAGGATGCCGTGTTGGAAGATGATCAAGACTTTGCTCGTGGTGAGATCATTGAGTCGGTTGTGGCGGAGATTGGAAAGATCGCAGTTCCGGAAAAGATCCAGTTTGTTTCTGGACTACCCAAAACACGATCAGGAAAGATCATGCGCAGGATTTTGAGAAAAGTTGCCGAAGGAGACACGTCCAGTTTAGGAGATACATCCACATTGTTGGATCCTTTGGTAGTTGACGAGATCGTTCAGAATGCACTTTGATCTTTTTAGAATTAGATTAAAAAGAAGAATTGGTAAGTAACTTTTAATAATTTTTACGTTTTCGATAGGTGTTTCGTCCAGCGAAATACTGAATTTTACGCCATGCTGAGAATCGTTGCATATCTCTGTTTTTTCATTGGTCTGAGTTTCAGTGCCAATGGTCAGGTAACGCCAACTGATTCCGTGATAGTTCCTTGGAATGTCCTTATTAACGGTGATGCAGCCTTTCATTATTTTGTTGAAGACACTTCAAAATACACTTATGAAATGATCCAGGAAGATGTGTATTACTTTGAGAAACACTGGCCGCAATACACTTCTGTTAAAACCATCGGATATTCAGAGTTTGGTTTACCGATTACTATGATGACCCTTCGCAAAGGGAAGCCTAAAAGGCATGCTGCATTGATCGTAGGGAATATCCATGCACGAGAAGATTACAGTTCGAAACTGGCCATGAAATTCACCAATGTTTTATTATTGTCATTGGATAGTTTGAGTTCGATCTACCCGAACGCGAACAATGTGCTGGATGCAATAGATGTTTACGTAATTCCTGTTGCTAATCCCGATGGTATGAAGATAGCTCATGAAGAATTCACGGGGATTGAAGATTCGCTGAATTGTTGGTTGGATACAATCTATAAAGTGGGGGCTTTTTCAGAGTGGAAGGCGAATGGAAAGGGTGTGGATTTGAACAGCTCTTTTGATGATGGGAACTGGCAGGTAAAACACAGTAGGAATTACAAAGAGTTCCGTGCATCCGAAGGTTATAAAGGTGCTGTGCCTGCAGAAGCGATAGAAACGAAAATCTTGCAACGTATCGTGGATTCACTCCGACCATTGACTACAATTAGCCTGCATACCAAAGGTAATGTCCTTTTTTGGGCGGATGTTTTGACTCATGATCAATTTAGGGGAATAGATACTGAAATGGCCACGGCAGCTGAACTTGAAAGTGGGTTTAAAGCCGCGAATATTGGTAAGAAGCCTGCAGAATTTGGAGCAGGCTTGGAAAATTATGTGCGCAGTAGAATCGGTGGGATCGGTGTTTGTGTGGAATTGTCTGAAGGCGGCAATGGACGTGCACAACATCCGGATTCTAAGTTCAATGAATTGGTTTGGTACAAGGCATGGCGAATTCCAATGATCTATCTGGAGAAAACCGTGATCTACAAAGATCAATTGTATCAAATACAACAGCAATTGCTTTCTCGAACTTCTTCGAATTAAGAAAGGCGACTCACAAATGAATCGCCTTTTTATTTTCTTATCCGCGTCTGCGTTCCAACAAGATCATCATCATGAGCGAAAGAATCACACTTTCCTGTTCTTCCTCGTTCATGTCGCCCAATTTTTCAACAGAGAATTTTCTGCCAAAGAAAGATGCGTCTTTTTTCATGCGCGCAACGAGTGTATCGTCTCCTCGAACAACTTTGTACTTCGGATTGAACAAATAACCAGTAAACATACCTAAGATGGGAACTTCACCTAATAACGCATCCCAAACTTTCGTCCAGCCATTTTCCTCTTGAATTGTAAATAACTGACGATCGTCCTTGTCAAAAACCAAATAACGCGCTTTCCATAGAGAAGCCATGCCCTTTCTTGCTACGCGACCTAATTGTTCTCCATTCTGGTCATAGAACAAATATGAAGCTGAGAAGTCGATCCATTTATTTGCCTTGATCACATATTGGATCTCTGTGCGTGATTCATCCGTAAATACTTGGATCTCTTCAATGAACTTGAACATTTTCTGACGCACGTAAGCATGTACGTGATCGGCGCTATCACTGATCACAAAATCGTTTGCAAGTGTTCCGATCTTGAAACGAAAATTTAAAGGGTATTGAATGTTTTTCATCGTTTATTTCTTGTAATTAGCTTCATAAAAGTCGATCCATTCTTGTGAACTCACCTTGGACATTAATTCCGCGATGAGGTTAAAAGGGATCTGGTCTGGTTTTTTGAATCGAATGCAGCTTTTACCCATGTCGATCTTTCCTTTCACCACTTTAGCATACTCATCCAAGAACCATTTCATCAATTCCGGCATGCCGTAAAGACCCATGTGATAAAAAGCAATGAAATTCTTTTGCGAGGCAAAACTGGCGAAGGGTAGCGGTTGTTTGGGGTCGCAATGATAGCCTGCCGGATAAATACTATGGGGGATGGCGTATCCAACCATTCCATAACCGATTCCTTCTTGAAATCCTTCGGGTAGGGTAGAAAGAATAGCCTTTCGCAATTGATTCAATGCGTCATGACGATCTTCAGGACATTGGGCGATATAATCTTCGGCAGATGTTGCGTTTCGTTGCATCGTTTTCACATTTGAGTTAAAAATAAGAAAATCATGCAACGAAACAACGAGATCGGGACTTCAGGAATTAGCTAATTGCACATAGACCACTTTTTTGGTCTCGAAAAACTCACCTTCAAACTTTTCTGCCAAAGGATACATTTGAATGGGGTGTGCGACAGGTGCCAATTCCTCACTGAGATCACCTCCTTTCAGATAAAGAATACCGTTAGGTAGTGTGTGATTGTTCTCCTTTTTGATCTTTCCTTTACACCATTTTAAAAAGGCTGGCATAGCGGTAACGGCACGGGAGACAATGAAGTCGTATTGACCTTTGATGTCCTCGGCACGAGCATGTGTTGCTTTCACATTTTTCAGTTCTAAAGCTTGGGCTACTTCCCTTACAACTTTGATCTTTTTTCCGATTGAATCTACTAAATGAAACTGCGTATCCGGAAACAGAATTGCCAAAGGAATTCCCGGGAATCCACCTCCTGTTCCTATATCCAAAACATCAGATCCGGGTTCAAACTGCATTACTGTAGCAATTCCCAATGAGTGTAAAACGTGTCGCTCATAAAAGGCATCCATGTCTTTGCGGGAGATCACATTGATCTGTGCATTCCAGAAAGCATATAGCTCCTGTAAACGTGCAAATTGATCGCGTTGCACTACTGTAAGATCAGGAAAATGTTTTAGAATCTGTTCCATAGTTGACGAAAGCTAAAAGACCATAGAATTAAGACGAATGAATCTGTCTTAAGTCTATGGTCTAAAGTCTACTATTTTTTTATTTGCCTTCAATCACTCTTCCCAGAGCGTTATCAAACAATTCTTTTGCCTCAGCGATGAATCCGTAATGCTCATCGTCGATCATCATTTTTCCTTTCGTTACATGACCTAGCAAAGTGCAATTAACACCGCTACCCATCATGAATTCAATGAAATCTTCTTCTTGATCTTCAGATACAGAAACAACTACACGGCTTTGAGCTTCACCAAACAAGAATGCATCCTCACGAATTTCTGAATCTGTAACAATGTCAAATCCTAATCCACGTGGCATTGCCATCTCCACCAAGGTAACAAACAAACCTCCGTCGGCGCAATCGTGTGCTGCATTGATCAATTCTTGAGATATCAATCCTTTAACTGCCTCTTGCAATAAGAACTCTTTCTCTAAGTCGAAATGCGGTGCCGGAGAAGCTGAGATCTTGTGGTATTTTGCTAAGTATTCCGATGATGAGATGTCATTTACAGAATCTCCCAAAATGAAGATCAAATCTCCTTTTTGTTTGAAGTCTAAAGACATGATCTTTGATTTGTCTTCGATCACACCGATCATTCCAATTGTTGGAGTAGGGAATACAGGAATTTCTTTTCCTCCGATCACGGATTGGTTGTAGAAGGAAACGTTTCCTCCGGTAACCGGTGTTTGGAATTTCAAACAAGCCTTAGACATTCCTTTGATTGCTCCAACGAATTGCCAGTAAGACTCCGGATTGTAAGGATTTCCAAAATTCAAACAGTTTGTGATCGCACTTGGAATACCTCCTGAAACAACAATGTTACGAGCTGCCTCAGAAACTGCTATCGCAGTACCAACTTCAGGATCCGCATGTACGTAACGACTGTTACAATCAACGGTCATTGCCAGTGCCTTGTGTGTTCCTTTCAAGTTAACAATTCCGGCATCAGTTGGACGGTTTGTAGACATTGTTTTCGTTCCTACCATCGAGTCATACTGTTCGTACACCCAACGTTTAGAAGCGATATTCGGTTGTTGCAGCAAGAAGAACGCAACTTCCTTCAAATTGTCAGGTTGAGTAACCTGATCGATCGAGAATTTCTTGTATTCTTGGTAATAAGCCGGTTCAGAGTATTCACGCTGATATTGTGGAGCGCCTCCACCAAGTACCAAAGATTCAGCCGGTACATCACCAACCAATTCT
>JBMLQF010000186.1:0-21472 GCA_049241705.1 Fluviicola sp.
ATAACAATAAACAAAGCTGTCACTACTTGACGAATTCGTTTGAAAATCTTTTCTGAACGCACGGTTGAGTTTTTCAGAACTTTAATGAAAAAGGTGATCATCAAGATCAATCCAAATAATAAGTAGCTGTATTCCGTATTCTTAAAGATTCCCATCTTGTTGTATGAGATCTCTACTTGCACGTGTGTTTCCGAAGGAAGAATCTTCGCCGGCGCGATCTTACGCTGAATCGTCATCAAAGCCGTCAACAATTGATCCGACTTTGGATAATTGGCCTCATTCATGGCACTCTCATTCAAAGACGAAATGTATTGAAGCGCCAAAGTACTTGTTACTGTATCAACCGCTCGCAACTGCGGATCGAAAGGCATGAACCAACGATTTCCTTTATCTCCCTTCAACGGGATGATCTTCATGTATTGCCAGTTTACCACGCTCAACATGACCTGAAACTTCTCACCCAATTTGATCAGCTTCTTCTCGTATTCGCTTTGACGGGATTCCGGTTTTTGCAAGGCCGCATTATACTCATTGATCCATTTAAAT
Source organism: Fluviicola sp. (assembly GCA_049241705.1). Lineage (GTDB taxonomy): Bacteria > Bacteroidota > Bacteroidia > Flavobacteriales_D > Crocinitomicaceae > Fluviicola. The sequence continues at coordinate 547 of JBMLQF010000186.1, forward strand.
TCACCTCGGTTGGTAGCGATCTCTTTAAACGATACGTACTTCTCCAATTTCAACTTGGAGCGCAAAGCACTGTGAACATTGATCACTTTTTGGTCTAACCAATATTCGGGGTACATGTGCATCGACATGATCGTTTGCACCGCGTTGTGATCTTCATATTTCGCAGAACGGTACAATTTGATCAGGATTTCACGACAAACGGTATGCATCGGTACAATTCGACCTTTGAAATCCTGTACGAGCAAACGCGCCAATTTATCGCTGTGTTCTTCAGAAATGAAACGTACGATCGGAGCCGTTTGCGGAGCTGGCGCCGGAGCTGTTTCAGCACTGTGATCATGATTGTGATCATGACCAGCATGATCGTGATCGTGTTGTTGCACAGTATCTTGAGCATAAGTGGCAGATGCAAGTCCCACAAAACCAATGATCAATGCGGCTTTAGACGACTTAGACAATTTCGTCAGCATTTCTCTAAAGCGAGAAACCGGAGCAAACAAGTTCATAATCATTCCAATGGTCATCATCAAATAACCCAAATAAGTAATGTTTGTTCCCCACCAGTCGTGGTTTACACTCAAAATAGTCCCTTTCTCATCTTGATCGTACGCAGATTGGAAGAAGCGGTATCCATCGTAATCCAAAACATGGTTCATGAAAACACGCTTTTGTCTGTAAACTTTACGCTTATCGTCAACGATCTGCAGGATACTCGCATACGATGAGGCCATGTCTGAACCCGGGTAGCGATCCAACATAAAATCGATACACTTCATTCCAAAAGGCAATTCAATGCGCTTGCTTCCATATTCCAAATGATAGTGTAAACCATTGAATTCAAAGAAAGTTGGTTTCGGGATCTCGCGCATACCACCAGGTAAGGTAACAATCTTCGACTTTTCACCATCCGTGATCTTGATCGTCAAATAATCCATTCCCACGTCGCGTCTTCCAGAAGGCACCAATTCTTTTCCGGCATTTGGAATTTCTTGCTTGAACACGAATTGTGATCCTGCCAATTGATAAAGTGTGGTTGTTGCAAAAGGCACTTCTTCTCCCGCAGCTACACGAACGTAAACAGAATCAGGTGGCGCTTGTCCGGTTTGACGCGCCTGCTGCATGGCTTTCATCGGGATGAATTGCATTGGCATCGATGGACGCACCATCAACTGACCATTCTTTTTGTACACGTTTACTCCGATGACTTTCTCTTTCTCTGAAAAAGCCAATTGAATACCTCCAATAGCAGCAATTTCGTCGGTGATCACGTAGTTAGAAGTCATTCCATCTGTTACGATATCCAGTGCTGATGTTTTAAACTTTGGATCGATCTTCAACGTATCGATTTGCTTTGATTTGAAATCTACGTATTCGATCTCAATTTCGTTCTTGTGCTTCGGCAACCACAAATTTAGGTCGGCATTATTGAACGGATACGATTCAGCCATAAAGACTTTCGTATCGTTGGTAGCTTGCATCTCGCCATCGTTAATACGCACCCATAGATACGGATCCGCTGAATACAGCACATTACTCGTTTCTCCTTCACGGATCGGCATCGTTCCTTCAAAACTGATGTAACGGGTCACGCCCGCTCCGATCATGATCACAATAAACGAAAGGTGAAACAGAAGCATCGCGATCTTTTCCCGACTCCACATACGGTAACGGAAAATATTCGCCACCATATTGATCGTTAAGAACAGGATCAGGATCTCGAACCAAAGCGCATTGTAAACCCACAATTTAGCAGCCTGAATCCCCTGGTCAGACTCGATGAAGGTTGCAACAGCTATACCTGAGAGGAAAATAAACATTCCTACTGCCATTGCGCGCATTGAAAGCAATGCTTTTGCCAATTTATCCATGAAAAGGAAATTCTAAAATATCAGGTGCAAAAATACGAAAAGTGCACGCGTCAATATGCAAGGAAATCATAAAATCCATTGATCTTGCCTATTAAACAAATTAGGCACAAAAAAAGGCCGGCAATTACCGACCTTTTGAGATATCATTCAATAATGATTATGCTTCTTCTGTTGTTGGAACCAAGATACGTCCGCAGTGCTCACAAACGATCACTTTACGTTTTGTTTGGATGTCCAATTGACGTTGAGGTGGGATCTTGTTAAAGCAACCTCCACAAGAGTCGCGATCTACACCTACCACAGCCAAACCGTTCTTTGCATTGGTGCGCAAACGGTCGTAAGCAGCGATCAAACGATCATCGATAGCAGCTTTCGCTTTGTTAGATGCCTCAAGCAAGGTATCTTCCTCTTTTTGCGTTTCTGCAACGATTTCATCCAACTCGCCTTTCTTCTCCTTCAAATCGCCTTTACGCATTTCCAAGCGCTCTTTCGCTTCGTCCAAAACCTCTTTCTTAGAAGCGATCTTTGCTTTAGCCTCCTTTATACGCTTGTCGTGCAATTTCATTTCAAGATCTTGAAACTCGATCTCTTTTGCCAACGATTCGAATTCGCGGTTGTTACGTACGTTATTTTGTTGCTCTTTGAACTTAGCAATAGCTGTTTCTGCATCCTTGATCGCATTTTTACGATCAGTAACCTCAGTATCCAACTCTTTTGCCTCGTCTTGCATCTTCTTGATGCGCGTCTCAAGACCTTCGATTTCGTCCTCTAAATCCTGTACCTCCAGTGGCAGCTCTCCGCGTACCGTTCTGATTTTATCGATTTGAGAATCAATTTTTTGCAATGCATACAATGCATCTAACTTTTCAGCAATTGTAGTTTCTTTTGTACTTGCCTTTGCAGCCATACTCTTAGAGATAATTTATCGGATTCGTATTCACATTCGCTAAACGAACCGCGAAAGTAGTAAATTTTTTGTTCAAAACCTCAACAAACCATGCAGAAGTGTATTGCTCGGATTCAAAATGACCGATATCTGCAATCATAATCTGGTTTTCAGCATCGAAAAATTCGTGGTATTTGAAATCGCCTGTAATGAAAACGTCTGCCTGAGCCCGTTTTGCGGATTCCAGCAAGAAACTACCCGAACCTCCACAGACAGCGATCCGTTGAACCTGCTCCTTCACTGGGTTCGTATAACGAACAGTTCCACATTGAAAGCGTTCCTTGATCATTATTAAAAAGTCGCGAGCAGGCATCGGTTGAGCCAACTCCCCAATCATCCCGCTACCAACGTATTGGTTTTCATTGTTCAACGCAACGATCTCATGCGCCACTTCTTCATACGGATGCACCTTTCGCATAGCTGTAAGAACGGCATGCAGCTGTTGTTTTTCTAAAACCACCGACAACCTCACTTCGTTCACCTCCTCCAACTCACCGATCTTTCCTAAAGTCGGATTAGCAGCTTCAAGCGGTCGAAATCTTCCTGTTCCTTCCTGACTAAAACTACAGTAGTCGTAATTTCCAATGGAACCTGCACCGACAGCCCCTAAAGCCGCTCGTAATTCTTCCACGTGTGTATTCGGAACGAATACGGTCAGCCCTAACAAACTTGCCTCTTTCGGCACAAGAATTCGCGTGTTTTTCAAGCCAATTTTTTCCGAAATGATGTGATTCACCCCAAAGCGATAATTGTCGGCGTTCGTATGAACTGCGATCAAGGCAACCCCATGTCGGATGGCTTCTATAACTGTGCGCTCTACATAAGTTGCTCCAGTAAGTCGTTTCAACCCCTTAAATAAGATCGGATGATGCGCAACAACAACATTTGCTCCGGAGGCTACAGCTTCAGCCACCACTTCTTCTGTCATATCCAATGCAACAAGAACACCGGTCACCTCCTGCTCCGAATCACCAACCAGCAAGCCGGAGTTATCATAGGACTCTTGATATGCAAAGGGAGCCAGTTCGTTGAAGAACTGCACAATTTCTTTCACTTTTGACATGGAGCAAAGCTACTATTTTTTTTGTAGAATCTATGGCGATTAAATAGCATCATCACCAGTGCTTTTATGACCTAAAATCATATTCTTTCCTGATCAAAATCATGTTTTTCAGAGCGTACTTTTCAAACCTTTGTGATGTCGGAAGACGCAACATAAAATCAGAACATAAAAAAAAGAATGAGTATGGCAACGAATGAGTCAATTTACAAGCAACACGAAGAAAACACAGAATGGTTGAAGAAGTTGGATTTTTACAAAGATGAAATTTCCATTTTGAAAGGCCGTTTGGAGGAATTAGCAACGAAAAACAATGCGCAAGAGGTATTAGCTGAAGTGGAGCGCTTCCAGAATCAATTCATCATTCAGCGCAACAATATTGATGAGATTGCTCATAAAGTGCGTGAACACGAGCAATCGTTGTTGGAAGAGATCAAAAGCAATCCAGTTGCTGTAGATCACCGCAAAGTAGAATACCATGCTGTTGAACAAGATTTGGTAAACAGTTTTGAGAAGGTATTCAATGAAGTGAGAGAAGACTTTAATAAGTTTTCCGCAAAGTGGATGTAAGTTCATAAACAGGTATAAAACCATTATTCACAGGTTTGTTAGGTTCTCACAGCCCGAAATGTGGCAGTGATAGTTTGCAGTTTAGTTAAGGAAATCAGTCAGGATTCCAGGTGTTTGTTCAGTAGAGCTGGATAGTTGTTGTGGAGAACAAACACGCTGTTCCTGACTGATTTTTTTTATTTTTAGGCCATGAAATCCCTCCGATTGATCCTTTTACCGCTCTCGCTGGTTTATGCGTGCATCACTTGGTTCAGGAACAAATTCTTTGATTGGGGAATCCAAAAATCATTTGAAATTCCGGGGAAATCAATCTGTGTTGGGAACATCACTGTTGGAGGTACTGGTAAATCGCCATTTACAGCTTATCTGGCAGCACAGTTTGCAGAAAAGAACCCAGTAATTCTTTCTCGGGGTTACGGAAGAGCTACCAAAGGCCTTTTAGAAGCTAATTCATCCAGTATAGCAGAAGAAATAGGTGACGAACCCTTGATGTACTTCAACCGTTTCCGGGGAAAAGTACCGGTTGTTGTTTCTGAAAAACGCAGTGTTGGAGTGCAGTACATTCGTGAGAAATACGGCGACTCATTGATCATTTTAGACGACGCTTATCAGCACCGAGCCGTTAAAGCAGGTTTGAATATCTTGTTGATGACCTATGACCGACCTGTGTTCAGGGATTTTCCTTTTCCAGCTGGAAATCTCCGCGAAGGACGTTCTGGTATGAAACGAGCCGATCTGGTTCTGGTAACCAAATCACCAAGTAATCTAAGCACCGCTCATAAACAAGTTTTTTACGAACGAATCCCCTTGTCGAAAGATAAAATCTTCTTTTCAGAGATCATTTACGGAGATAAAAAAGGGCTATTTGGAGAAGTCTGGAAAAATGTTGACGAAATTTTATTGGTTACGGGCATTGCACAACCCGAACCGCTAAATCGTTTTTTATCTGCAAATCAACGCGTAACAACACTTCAGTTCCCGGATCATCATGCGTTTGACTCAGCCGACATTCAACGAATTGTGCAAAAAGTTGCTACTTTTGCCGGACGTTCGTGTGCCATAGTCACTACTGAAAAAGACGCGGTTCGACTGCTTCCATGGAAAGCAGCATTGCAACAATGTGGCTGTCCCTGTTTCGTTCAGGAAATGACTTTGCGCTTCGATCGTGAACAAGACTTAATTGATACATTGAACGCATATGTTGTTAGAACAAATGAAAGAGGCGGTTGAGTTTATCCACTCTCGCACACAAGTAAAACCGACAATCGGGATCATTTTAGGAACTGGTTTAGGAGGATTGGTTAAAGAGATCGAGGTGATCGATGAGATTCCTTACCAAGACATCCCACACTTTCCGGTATCAACCGTTGAGAGTCACTCCGGAAAATTGATCTTCGGAAAATTGGGTGGAAAATCTGTCGTTGCAATGCAAGGTCGTTTCCACTATTACGAAGGATATACGATGCAACAAGTTACCTTCCCTGTTCGCGTTTTCAAGGCTTTAGGAATTGAGCGTTTGTTCGTAAGTAATGCTTCAGGAGGTGTAAATCCGGATTTTGAGATCGGTGAGATCATGATCTTGGACGACCACATCAACTTGTTCCCTGCTCACCCATTGATCGGTAAGAACTACAACGAATTGGGACCACGTTTCCCGGACATGTCGGATCCGTATGATGCAGGAATGATCGATTTGGCTAAAACTATTGCTGCTGAGAACAACATTCGTGTTTCTGTAGGAACTTATGCTGCTCTTACGGGACCAACTTTGGAAACTCCGGCTGAATACCGCTATGTACGTGCTATTGGTGCTGATGCAGTGGGTATGTCAACCATTCCAGAAGTGATCGTAGCTCGTCACATGGAAATCCCATGTTTCGCTATTTCGATCATTACAGATTTGGGTGTACCTGGAAAAATCCAGAAAGTAAGTGTTCAAGACGTGATCGAAGTTGCGAGCCGTCAGGAACCAAAAATGACCCTGATCATGAGTCAGTTGATCGCACGTTTGTAAGAATATTACACAAAACGATACCGAAATGCCCTGCCAACGCGGGGCATTTTTATTTTGAGAAAATTTCAAGACGCATTTTTAACGGATTTTTAACTGGTTTCTCATAAAAAACACTAATTCATCACCCAATATTCGGCGAAAAAAGGCGAAATTTACCGTTCATTATTCAATACAATGTCCATTTACGATAAATACGAGGCTGTAATTGGTTTGGAGGTGCACGCGCAGTTGCTTACCAAAACGAAGGCCTACTCTTCTGATATCAATGAATACGGGGCTCACCCGAACACAAATGTGAGTGTGGTAACACTTGGTCATCCCGGAACGTTGCCGGTAATGAACAAGCGTACGATCGAGTATGCCGTTCGTCTCGGATTGGCTTGTGGCGCAACGATCGAAGAAAATCAGCATTTTGCCCGTAAGAACTATTTCTACCCGGATCTACCGAAAGGTTACCAGGTCACGCAGGATACCACACCGATTTGCACCGGTGGACAATTGTTCATCAAAGACGATCAGGGTCAGGACAAGCGCATTGGATTGACACGTATCCACATGGAAGAAGATGCCGGAAAAAGTATCCACGATGTGGATCTGTACGATACTTTGGTGGATTTGAACCGTGCAGGAACACCACTATTGGAGATCGTTTCTGAACCGGATATCCGCAGCAGTCAGGAAGCATACAACTACGTTACAGAAGTGCGACGCTTGGTGCGCTACCTGGACATTTGTGACGGAAACATGGAAGAAGGATCTTTGCGTTGTGATGCGAATATCTCCGTGCGCCTAAAAGGCGCTGAAGCATTCGGAACAAAAGTGGAGGTTAAGAACATGAACTCGATCCGCAACGTGCAACGCGCGATCGACTTTGAGATCAAACGCCAGATCGAAGCCATTGAAAACGGCGAAAAATTGACTCAGGAAACACGCAGTTTCGATGCATTGAAGGGAATTACGATCTCGATGCGTACGAAAGAGGCTGCGAACGATTACCGTTATTTCCCAGAGCCAGACCTACAACCAATCATTGTGGATGCGACTTACGTGGATCAAGTGAAGGCGAAAATGCCTGCTCTACCGCGTGAATTATTCCAAAAATACACAGATCAACTAGGCCTTTCGGAATACGACGCAGGAATTTTGACAGATAGTAAAGCCATTGCCTTGTATTACGAAGAGGTTATTGCAAATACAACGAACTTCAAGTCGGCTGCGAACTGGGTCATGGGAGATGTAAAATCCTACTTGAACCAGAACGGTTTGGAAATGGAAGATTTCCCGATCACTGGGAAGCAATTAGCAGCCGTTATTGCCATTATCGATTCAGGTAAAGTTTCGCATTCTGCAGCTTCTCAGAAATTGTTCCCGGCCTTATTGGAAAATCCGGAGATGAGCGTTGAGACATTGGCTCAGCAATTGAACATCATTCAGGAATCCGATGAGGGAAGTTTGAAAGCGATCATTTTGCAAGTTTTTGAGCAATGTCCGGATGAATACGCACGATTCAAAGCTGGAGAAAATCAATTGACTGGATTCTTTATGGGTCAGATCATGAAGGTTTCTGGTGGGAAAGCGGATCCGAAAGCAGCAAATCAATTATTGAGACAACTAATTCAATCTTAAATATGCGTTTATTTTTTGCATTGGTTTTGGGAGTAGTCCTTACCGCTTGTGGTAATGGTGAAGAACAAGCCGAAGACAATCTGGAGAAGAACTTTCACATCGAGGGTCAGATCAAAGGCGCAAGTCTGTTGAAAATTAAGATCGAAGCACAATCCGAGCGCGGAACCATTCCAGTTGCGGAAGTGATGACAGATATTGATGGTAAATATTCTTTGGATGGAAATATCCCTGGAATGGGCTTGTACACCATGACGGTTGGAAAAGATCAACGAAATACAATTGCTTTACCACTTGATCTAAACGATAAGGTGACGATCAATGGAGATCTAAAAACCTTCAATGTAGCTCCGATCATCAAAGGGCCAAAATGGGCGGCACCATTGATGCAATACATGAAACTATTCAATGATTTTGCTCAGAAACAAATGGAATTGTTACCAAAAGAAACAGATCCTTCCAAGCAGATGGCGATATTCCGTGAATTGCGCAAACCGATTGATACCTACGTTCAAAAACAGGTAGAGAAAGATCCGGGGAATACCGTGAATATCATTTTCACAAGCACCTTATTACCGGCTCCTGAAACAGGATTTGACGGATGGGATCCAAAGAACATGGATCTCTTGAAGAAAATGGAGCAAGCCTATCGTCGTCAGCACCCAGAATCACCGATCACTCAAGTATTGAGCGATCAAGTGGCGATGGTAGAAGATGGATTTAATCAATATCAAACGATGGCATCCGGAACGATGGCAGCTCCGGAAATTGCACTGAAAGATCCTAATGGAAACGAATTACGACTTTCTGCCTTGAAGGGTAAAGTTGTTCTGGTTGATTTTTGGGCATCTTGGTGTGGGCCGTGTCGTAAAGAAAACCCGAATGTGGTGCGTCTTTACAAGAAATTCAAGGCCAAGGGATTTGAGATCTTCTCTGTTTCCTTGGACCAAGACCCGAAAGCATGGAAAGATGCAATCGCGAAGGATGGTCTGATCTGGCCGAATCACGTTTCTGATCTTATGGGATGGCAGACGCCGCTTACACAGCAGTACGGATTCCAAAGTATTCCATATACAGTTTTGTTGAACAGAGACGGAAATATCATTGGAGTTGGTCTTCGTGGCGAACAATTGGAACGAAAATTGGAAGAAGTATTGTCCAAATAATGAGACTTATGAAGTTTAGAGCACTTATCACCTTTTTACTATTGACCGGTATCACTTTAGCACAAGGCATTCAGGTACAAGTATCCGGGAACATTTTTAATACGAATCGAGACAGCATCTTCATTTCCCAGTTCTATGGGAATCATTATGTTGACCATGTACGTGGAAAATTGGATAAGAAAGGTGATTACCTGTTAAAAGGAACTTTACCGGTTCAAGATTATTACGTTTTACGCATTGGCAACCAACATATAAACTTGATCTTACGCGATAAATCGGTGATCAAATTGAATGCTGATGGCAAGAATATCTTTGCTTACCATAACATTACGGGAAGTGATGAAAGCGTAGCTCTGAACGAATTTGTATTGGAAATGCAACGTTTTCAAGCAAAAAAAGATAGTGCTTCAGCCATGATGCGTCGCAATCCGGAAAATGCAGAGGCAATCAATCAAAGCTTTCAGCAGGTTTATTTCCAATTTACCAGTTACCGCACGTCATTTATTTCCAAAAACCCAAATTCACCAGCTTTGTTGCCCGTTTTGAGCACTTTGGATGCAGAAAAGGAATACCCAACTTACGAATCGATCATGAAGCAATTGACAGCTTCATTCAGTGGTTCTCCGAATGTAGAGGCCGCTAAACTTCAATTTGCTGAAATGCAGAAAAAGCGTGCTGCTTCAAATGCTTTGGCCTCAGGAAATCCTGCACCACTGTTCTCGCAGGCAGATCGCAATGGTGATCCGATCTCGTTGAAAGATCTGCGTGGAAAAGTGGTTTTGATCGACTTCTGGGCATCTTGGTGCGGACCATGTCGTAAAGAGAATCCAAACGTTGTGAACTTGTATAAAAAATACACGGATGCTGGATTTACTGTACTAAGTGTATCCTTAGACAAAGACAAGAATGCTTGGTTAGCAGCTATTGAAAAAGATGGATTGATTTGGCCTTACCACGTTTCCGATTTGAAGTATTGGTCTAATGAAGTGGCAAAAATGTATCAGGTAAGTTCAATCCCTTTCACCGTATTGGTAGACCGCGATGGAAATATCATTGATACAAAATTGCGCGGTATGGAATTGGAACAAGCACTTAAAACTATTTTCGGTTTTTAATGTCGACGATCCCAGCAGGTAAACGCATCTACTTCGCTTCAGATTTCCATCTGGGAGTTCCTCAAGGTAAAGTTACCCGCGATCGGGAATTGCGCATTATCGAGTGGATTGAATCGGTTGAACACGATATGTGTGAGTTATACCTCGTTGGAGACATTTTTGACTTCTGGTTTGAATATAAACACGCCATCCCGAAAGGATACACGCGTTTCCTGGGAAAGATCGCAGAACTAACTGATCGTGGAATTCCGGTACATTTTTTCACCGGTAACCATGATATGTGGATGTTTGATTATTTCCCGAAAGAATTGGGCGTGGAAGTTCACCGAGAACCGATCGAACGGGAATACAATGGTAAAAAATTCTTGATCGGGCATGGTGATGGGCTTGGCCCGGGTGATCGCGGCTACAAATTCATTAAAAAGGTATTCGCAGCTCGCTGGTCGCAGTGGTGTTTCGCGCGCCTGCACCCCAACTTTGGCATTGGTCTAGCAAATTTCTTTTCGCGTAAATCTCGTGCAGCAACCGGTGATGCGGATTCTATCTTTCATGGTGAAAACGGCGAATGGTTGATTGTTTACTGCAAAGAGTATTTGCAAACAAAGCATCAGGACTTTTTCATTTTTGGTCATCGTCATTTGCCACTCGACATTCAGCTACAAGCGAATTCAAGGTATTTGAATCTTGGTGAATGGTTCAACTACTGCACCTATGCCGTTTTTGATGGAACAGAAATTCATTTAGAATCCTTCAACGAAAAATAAAGGCCGGCTTTCGCCGACCTCCAATTTATTTAACTGTACTTACTTCCGTTCCAAATCGCTCGACATTTGCCAGCCAAGCTGCGGCATTCTTTACATAACGTGCAGTCCCGGCAGCATCCCATTTTACAGCGAGTCGGGTAAATCCTCCATCTACGATCAGTCTTTTTCCATTTTGCTCATAAACGGCTGCTACAACGTTACCATCACTCGAATAAAAGATCGGCTCTAACTGCTGTTTTGGATCGTAAATGGTAGAGATTGTAATTCCTTCATAAACCGTTTCTAATCCAGTCGTGATCAAATGATTCGCCACCAATCCGTATTGCGTTGATTCCGTTTTGAAACCAAGTACTTGGTCAGCCCAATATTCACCGGACATTGTAACACCTAGTAAATAACTGGTAATTTGATTTCCCTCATTGTGATATGGTGTGTTGTCATTCCAGACGTAAACGCCTCTTCCACTGTTGAAATACGCTTCAATCACTTTCAAGTATTCTTCATCCAATTTATTATTAGAACCTCCAGAAAGGACCCAAAACTGACAGGATTTCTTTAAATAATCTGTGAATTGACCAATTTCAGGAAAGCCATTCAAAACAACCATGTTGAATCCTTTTTCTTTCAATGCGGTCCGTGCATTATCCATCTTGTTGCCACACACATTTACTACAAGGATGGTTTGTCCTTCAAAAGCACCATCTACCGCCAAATCGAATTGATTTCCTTTCAAATTCCCATGAGCATCTGCTTCGGCAGGTTTGACATAAACAGTATCCACAACTTTTCTCCCTGTTGACTGATCAACGGTTGTCACCAAGCGTTCTTCACGGATTTCACTTTTTCCTGCGCAGGTATTGTACTGTCCGTAGGACATCGCCACAGACGCAAGCATCAAAATGTTTAAGCATATTTTTTTCATCGGATCAATTTTTATGGTGATGATTACACCACTGATCCGAAAAGGTTCATGAGGGAGGGTAATTGGCTGAGTTTTCGAATTTAGCAAAGTTGCTAAGTTCGAAAGTTAAAATCTTGTTTTTTTCGAATGTTTCAAAGTTGCAACATTGGAAATTTCCTACTTTAAATCAATGAATATTAACGTGTTTAGGAAAGAATCACTTCTTCCCTTTCTTCGACTTCTTCCCTTTTTCCGTTGGCATTGCATCGTCCTCTTTACCTGAATTCGCATTACCTCCAAACGTTTTGATTTCCCGACCTTGCTCGTCGAATACATGCTCTTCAATAAGCACATCTTTTGAATACAATGCACGACGCTTGATCTTTCCATCCGGAAAACGATCCTCAAACCACCCTTCACGAATTTCATTCTTTGCGATCGCATCGATTTTCAAGACAAGTACAACATAATATTTACCGTCCAGTTTGTAAGGTTTATTTACTCCACCTTCTAACTTTGCTCCCTTGAAATAGGACTTCTGATCTGGTAATATACGTTTATCTTCGAAAACATTCACCGTTGATTTAGAACCAATCGCCTCTAAAACCTGTGCTTTTTTCTTGCCTCCATCCAACAATTTCTTCACCTCTTTCGCGGTAGCTTCATCCTTGCATTCATAGGTTTCTGTGGTGTAGTAATTCGTCACATTACCTGCTGATTTCTTGTAGATCTCGATGCTTTGCACCTTTCCATCGTAGAATAGCGTTTTGAATTCTCCATTGCGGCAATCCATGTCCCAATTCTCCGTGCGCAACAAAGTTCCATCGTCGTAATAATATTTGAATACTCCGTGTTTCTTGCCTTCCTTGTAATTGATCTCCTCAATGATCTTTCCTTCTTTGTTGTAGACCAAGAAAGGACCATCCAACTCTCCATTTTTATAAGTTACTTGCTTGATGCGAATTCCCTTGGCGTCGTAGGTTACTTTTTTACCTTGAAGCACACCCATGTTGTAGTTTTCAAACTTCAGCGTATCTCCTTTTCTAGTATAAGTAACCTGTGGTCCGTGAAACTGACCCATGGAATAATTCTTTTCCCAAGCCATGATGCCTGTAGAATCATTGAAGTACATCCATTTTCCATTTTCAACACCTTGAACATGCGAACGCACAACCATGAGACAACCACTGGCATAATTGGTGGAATCAACCCCATCTGTTTTTCCGTTCACGAACTTAACACGTCGCTCAAGCAAACCGTTCATGTGACACGTTTCACAAGTTCCCGAAAATGGTTTTTTCCCTGCGGCTGTGATCACTGTGTTTGATCCCGGATCCAATTCCAGTTTTTCGTTGCAATCTACAACTCCTGCAATTTTACCACATTCCCATTCCGCAAATCGTTGTTTGGAACGTTCGGTTGCTTTCTTGTAGCAGCTATCTTTCTTATCTACACCAAATTTTGGCTGTGCATAGCTCACCGCAGCTAAAACTAAAAAGCACAATAAAACGATTTGTTTCATGTTAATGGAATTAGGATCTGTTCAAAGCAATTATTGTTCCAACATCAAGCGCAATTTCCCCAACGACTCGCGCATACGCTCCGGAATGGAGATCGAACAACGATTGATACTATCATAACACACCAATACGGAAGAACCGATCGTGCGCAGGTCACCCAAAACACGTACTTCGTACGTCAAAGTAAAACTCTTATCTCCCAAATGGCGCAAGAACACTTCGATCTCAACCGGTTCGTTCAAGTAAACAGGTCTCAAGTATTCCAACTCATTTTTACGCAATAAAATCCCGTTCTTTTTCCAATCCCAATCTGTTCCTAACAGGTGGCGGAAATAGTGGATACGTGCCTCTTCAAAATAATTCAGATAAACAGCATTGTTCACATGCTGCATCATATCGCAATCTGAAAAACGGACTTGTAGTCTATACGGTTCAATCATGACATTTATTTTTTATCTAAAACGGAAAATGTAGAGTTGTTTGAAACAAATTCTGGAACGATCCGCTTCATTTGCTCTACCAATTCAAAATTATTCGTTGTACCGATCAAATTCAATAAGTTTTCGATCTTTTGTTGAGCATCCGTTTCTAAGGAACGTTCACGTGCTTTCAAGATCTTTGGATGATGTGTTGGCAAGGTGTTCTCTGCTTCATTCAACAACTCCTCATACAATTTTTCACCTGGACGAAGCCCTGTAATTCTTATCTCAATATCTTTTCCTAATTCAAGTCCTGAAAGACGGATCATATTCTTCGCTAAATCGATGATCTTCACTGATTCTCCCATGTCGAAGACAAAGATCTCACCCCCATTCCCAATAATTCCAGCTTCCAATACCAACTGACAAGCTTCCGGAATGGTCATGAAGTAACGCGTAATACGTTCATCCGTCACAGTTACCGGACCGCCATTTTCAATCTGCTTCTTAAACAACGGAATCACAGAACCATTTGAGCCCAATACATTTCCAAAACGCGTGGTAATGAATTGCGTTTTATTCTGAGCATTCGCGTGTTGTGCAATGATCTCTGCTATACGTTTGCTTGCACCCATTACATTCGTAGGATTCACCGCTTTATCTGTTGAGATCATAACGAATTTGTATACATCGAATTCCAAAGCCAGATCCACCAGAATCTTGGTCCCCCGAACATTTGTTTGTACAGCCTCTGTCGGATTATCCTCCATCATCGGCACGTGTTTGTAGGCCGCAGCGTGAAAAACCCAATCGGGATTGTATGCCGAAAACAAGTGGCGCATGCGCTCTTCATTCGTAACATCACCGATTACTACTTGCAGGTCTAAACCAGGAAATTCTCTGCGAACTTCTAATTCCAATTCGTACATCGGTGACTCTGCCTGATCCAATAGCACCAATTGCTTTGGTGCGTACTTAACGATCTGTTGCACCAATCCTGAACCAATAGATCCCGCTGCACCGGTAACTAGAACTACCTGACCACTTAATGCCTGAAGAATTCCCTCTTGATTTAACACAATCGGTTTTCTGCCAAGCAAGTCTTCAATGCGTACTTGGGAAATTTGTTTCGTGGAAAATTCGCCGTTGATCCAGCTTTTCGGACTAGGTACTTTTTTCAGTTCCACTCCGGCTTCCAAGCACGTTTCAACAACGCTGCTCCTATTCGATTCGTCCGGTTGCTGAATGGCCAAAATCACTTGTGACACATTTTCAGTGCGCAGTAAATTCTCCAATTTGTCCGTATGGTAAACCGTTACTCCTTCAATTCGAGTTCCAGAAATCTTCTTATTATCATCCACAAAGCCGATCACTTTGAAATCGATGCGTGCATCTTTCTCGATCGTTCTTTTAGCGATCAAGCCTGAAATACCGGCTCCATAAATCAAGACATTGACCGTATTCCCTTTGGTTTTGGTTGATTCCAAGTACCATAATTTGATTGTAAAACGAGAAACGGTTACCAAGAACAAACAGAATAAGTATTCAATAACTACAACGGAGATCGGAAACAAATAGAAGCCATCCAGTTTCAAACGCACAAAACCTAAGGCAAAGAATAGCACCGAAGTGGTTGTTACAGCTAGAAAGAGTCGCCGAAAATCCGAAGTGGAGGTGTGTCTGACTAATCCTTTATGTATTCCGAACAGGTAAAAAACCAACCAACGCACTACAAAATACACCGGCAAAGCCTTCACCAAAATATCCCATTCCGTCTTCCACAGATCAGCATCAGCTTTGATGTCGAAGCGAATTAAATACGCCAAGAACAGGGAAATCGCTGACAATACCAGATCAACAACCATGATCACCCAACGCGGCATATTCTTTTTTGGAAACATTTCGAATGTATCAGTGCTTTGAACAAAGATAGTTTTATCCCGTTGGAATTAAAACCCAAAACACATTAGTTATCACGAAAACACTGTCAATTACGCACTTTTTTCTTCAATGTACGCAAGAGATCCCACCAGAACGGCGCTTTATTCCATGTGAGTTGTGAATAGTTGACATCGACAGCACCAAATGCACGGTTAAAACGACGTACATTTTCAACGTTGCTACCACCCAGATCCAACACTTTCTGTTCTTGAACGGCTTTTTCGTACAATGCGAAAATCAGGCGATACATCCCTCCTTGATTGCGGGCCTCAGTTTCACAGGTTCCCTTCAAATAGATCACACGATCATGCGCAACCAAATACCATATTCCCCCGCACCATCTATCATTTTCCGTCAAATTGAACTGATGGATCTTTAAAGCTTCGTTTTGACCAACTAATTGCGTCAATTTAGGTAAACTGTAGGTATCGATTCCCGGAACTTTATGTCCTAATTCCTGCTTGACCAAACGAAACAACTGTTCCGGCTCCCAAAAATCGTTCAACTCGAATGCCGTTGCTTTTTTTAGAGAACGTTTTGCCTGTTGATTCAGATCCAACTGAACCAATTCTTGGTAACATTTGTCTATTCCTTCCGGAAATTGCTGTCGGATATTCAATGTCCCGAATTGAAAGTGCGTCTGCAAGGCTTTTTGAACAGTCTGCGCATCAAAATGAGCCCCCACCCACTCAACGTAGCGCAAAAATGTGGGAGTTACTGCGCATCTCACTCCCATGCGTATGGTAAATGGAACGGGAATTCCTTCATGGAACTTCGATGACCATAAAATTCCCCATTGTTCAGACACAGCATCCAGGTAGGCACTTCGAACAAATGGGGTAACGGAATTGGAATCACATAAGGCATCCCATTGCTCCCGGTTGACATCTTTTGGTTCTATCCAGATCAACTCCATGGCTGAAAAGTAGTGAATTCATCGATTTTATAGGTCAGTCGGATAAATTCCTCCAACTTCTCCAAGGCGTAAACACTCAATCCTTTCGGATGACCGATCACCACAAAGGGTACATGATCCAAAGAACGGTAAAAACCAGCTTGCTTCACAAGCATACCCGCATAGAATCCATCGCAAGAAACATGATTCCAGGTAAAATTCGTGAGTACTGATTTTTTCCTGCCGGGTTGCGCCAAAAAGTTTCCATCTCCCCACATGCGATGACGAGATTTATTCAAACGACCCGAAATGTACAATCGCCAATAAAACAGCGGTGAAAATCGCCAACTCGAAATGGGAACTTCGGTAAACGTGCCAGCCTCCTCTTCCTTGGAGACGTTACTCGTAAACGTATACGATCTTGAAAAAGGGGCTACTGCCGTAAAATCGAAATCGTAATGTGGCGACTCAAAACGTCCGCCCGGAAAAACACTGGAATCGACTTTAATTCCCAAATCCGCAAGAACTTCACCAATATGATCAAATGGTTGTACACACCATCCACCAGCGCGAAAAGCCTTTTGCTTTTGACCCGTCCAACGTGTCAAAGTATCCGAATAGCGGCGCATGATGGAAGCGGCCTCCTCCTTTGAAAAGTCGGAAAGTTTGTAGCAGCTATTGGTTTGAATCTTCCATTTACCGTTTTGATAGCTACTTTTTTCCCAATGTGGATGCACATGTAACTCAACAGCACAACCCAACGAGATCATACGTTTCAATTGATCGTGAATAGCCTGAGCATCTTTCTCCAATTCAGGAAATGTTGTTCGATAATCATCCAGCTTTACTAAAAATCCTGCGTCCACAAAGAACACCATGGGAATCTGAAAACGTTCCGCAAGATCCAATAATCGATCTGTTGGCTCCAGCATACACTTGTATACCGAACCCGGATCTGTTCCAAAGAACAATTCGTAATCGAAGCTTAAAACGATCTTCATTCCAAAACGAAGGTAATCAATATCTGGGTGACACGCACCAACGACAAGGAAACGCAACTAATCAGAAAATCGTATATTCGTTCATCATGATCGAGATAGAACGCAAATTTTTAGTGAAGGACGAGATCCGCGAAGTATTGAAGTATTTAGAACCAAAATCCATTCGTCAAGGATATTTGATGGATGAAAACGGTCAAACGGTTCGTGTCCGCACCAAGGGCGACAAAGGGTTTTTAACGATCAAAGGCAAAGCTATCGGAATTTCCCGCACTGAATTTGAATACGAGATCCCTCTGGAAGATGCGATCAACCTGTTGGATCATTTCTGTAAATGGGAGTTATCCAAAGATCGTTATGCCATCCAAGTAGCGGGTAAAACTTGGGACGTGGACGTGTTTCACGGTCGACACGAAGGATTGATCCTCGCCGAAATTGAGTTAGAAGATGAGAATGAGGTCTTTGAGCACCCGAATTGGCTGTTGGAAGAGGTAAGTCACAACGAACGTTATTACAATTCGAACTTGGTGAAGGAATAGGTTTAGGCACGCAAATACATTTTCTTACAGAAAGTCAGCTATTTTCACCGATTACAATCAAAATACGTCAATAATCACATTTTACGGGTATACCAAGAGTGAATTTCTACTTTTGTGTTAATTAACTTAATTCTTAAGGAAAATCAGCATGATAAAATCATTCTTATTGCTTACCCTGTCTGTCATTACGGCGGGAGCGATCCAAGCAAAAAGTCATTTACCCCAAAACGGTGGAACAGTCAATGTTTCAATTGACCTGGTGAAGGTTAAAAGTGATAAAGTTAAAGTAACTATTGAAACGCCTTCATTTACTAGCTCTACAGCCACGTTCATGATCCCGAAAACGGTTCCCGGCACTTACTCAGAAGATGATTATGGTCGTTACATTGAACAATTGATCGCTTTTGATGCGGCTGGAGCAAAGCTCGCAGTTTCCAAGGTGGATGCCAATACTTATACGATTCAGAATGCCACAATATTGAAAAAGATAACGTATTTGGTAAATGATACTTACGACACAGAAGTAGGTGACGGTTTTGGACATTCGGATATCTTTTCTCCTGCAGGAAGTAATATCTTGGCTGGCAAACAATTCATGCTTAACACGCATGCATTTGTGGGTTATTTCAAAGGATACGAACAAACACCTTATCGATTAACGGTACTTCACTCTAAAAAAATTGAAGGTTTTTCCGCAATGGTAGACAGTGATCCAAGTCCAACAGTTGACTTGTTCGAGATGCCGTCGTATGCAAAATTGGTTGAAATGCCTTTGATGTATAACGCACCGAATGCCACATCTTTTACCATTGATGGCATGGAAATCATCATCAGTGTTTATTCACCAAGCGGAAAATATCCTGTTTCAGCATTGGCACCTGGCATGGAAAAAATGATGCGCGCGCAGAAAAACTTCCTGGGTTCATTCAACTCCACTAAGAAATATGCGGTATTGATTTACCTCACGAATAACAGTCCGAAAGCCAAAGACGCAAAAGGAATCGGAGCATTGGAACACCCAACTTCCACGACTGTGGTGATGCCTGAATCAATGGATTTAAAACAATTGGATGAAATGTTAAAAGATGTGGTTTCTCACGAATTCTTCCACATCGTAACGCCGCTTACCATTCATGCAGAACAAATTCACAATTTCGATTTCAATGATCCTCAGATGTCGGAACACCTTTGGATGTATGAAGGCGTAACAGAATACTTTGCTAACTTGTTTCAGATCACGGAAGGTTTGATTACAGAAGAAGAATTCTTTGGTCGCATGGCAGGTAAGATTGCAACTTCTTATCAGATGAACGATTCTATGAGTTTTACATTGATGAGTAAAAATGTATTGGATCCGAAGTTCAAGGAGCAGTATGTGAATGTTTATCAAAAAGGTGCGCTGATTGCCATGTGTATCGATATGATCATCCGCGAAGAAAGCGGTGGTAAAAAAGGAATTTTACATATGATGCAAGATTTGGCAGCTGAATATGGCGCTGGGCGCACCTTCAAGGATGAGGAGCTATTTCCAAAGATCGTTTCTTTGACGTATCCATCCGTTGGAGAATTCCTTAAAAAACATGTTGCCGGAGATACGCCGATCCCTTACGAGGAGTTCTTTAAACGCATGGGGGTAGAAAAAACGATGATTGACAAATCCGGAAATCCTTTCATTGGTGGAATCTATTCAGGAAAAATAGTTCCATTTATCAGTGTTAATGCAAACAGAGAAATTTTTATGTTGCCGGTAAAGAACGTCTTCACGGAAAAATTAGGAATTCAGGCAGGCGACATCATTTTGGAGATCAATGGCACGAAGTACAACTACGACAACATCAACTCAATGATCGAAACCAGCCTTGGCTGGGAAGATGGTGATGCCATCACGATGAAAATTAAGCGCGGGGACAAAGTAATTCCAATTAAAGGCGAGGTTGCATTACCGAAGGAACAAGCGGAAGGTTATGCAGCTTCCAGTGATGAAACTAAAAAAGAGATTAGAAACGCCTGGTTGAAAGGTGGTTTGTAAGAATTTACGTAACGGCCGGGTAGAAAATCTATCCGGCCGTTTTCGTTCATTGCGGCTGCAAAAAAAAGCGCCGTTTGGCGCTTTTCTCTATTTCTTCGTGCATTCTCCGATCATCCAGATGGCGGCAGGTTCACCCCAATGCGGAACATCCAAGGTGCGATTGGTCATCAACGCAAATTTCTCTTTTGATTTCTCGAAATACGGCAAGGCAGCTTTTGCGCCACCACCAAACATTTTCGGTGTGTAATACAAGGCAAATCCTTTCAACAAATAGATGTGCGGGTTATTCTCATTGATCGCCTTCGCAGCTTTCAAATTCTCTTCGAATATTGGACTGTACTGTTGGTTGCGCTTCATCGGATCGATCGCCAAACGCGCATTCGCGATCATCGCTTTTAGCACGTGCACCTCATCTTTCAAATGACAGGTCTTTTCAATCGTGGGCAACATCGCGTCTGCCATATCCAAATACATATCGCGCACTTCCGCAGGCGTTCCTTCGTAATAAGTCATTTGAACAGCGCCGTAAGCTGCGTAATAGTTGGTCAACCAATGATC
>JBMLQF010000187.1:0-11276 GCA_049241705.1 Fluviicola sp.
GGCACGGATTATCCCAAAATTGAATTTACGTTAGGAAATGTGACCCTTTTAGAACCTAATGCGTTCATTGGTGATATGATCCTGTGTATAATCGCACTTGTTTTTGCTAAAAAAATAGCGCGATTCCCAATTCAAACTCCCTTTTTCATTTATTGGCAAGCTTTCTTCTATGTATTTGCATTCGGTTTTTTCGCTGGTGGTTTAGGACACTTACTTTACCACTACTGGGGAATACCCGGAAAGTGTGCATCATGGTATTTTGGAATTCTTTCAACCACATGTATCGAATTAGCGATGGTCTCTGTTCATCCGAACAACGAATTGAGAAAACCGCTCAAAACCGCTGTAATTGTCCAGCTGTTAGTTGCATTATTGGTACACTCAGGTATATTGATGTTTGCAGATCTAAACTCAGACCCAACCAAAGGCATGCTCGTTCCAACCGCACATGCCACAATTGGATTGGGAATCATGCTAGGATTCTTGGGATATTATTATCACAAACGGATCGATTCCTCCTTCCGCTATTTATGGATCAGTAGTTTAGTTTTGGTTCCTGCTACCGTGATTCAGGGTCAAAAGATCAATTTGGCACAGTGGTTTGATCGCAACGATCTGAGTCATCTATTGCTTGTATTTTCTTTATTCCTTTACTACCAAACAGTGAAAGAATATCAAGACAAACAATTGGTTGGAGCCAATTGAAATATTCAAAAATATTGAGTAGAAGTTAAAATTCTATCATTTTTTAAATCGGCTACTTGAATAGAATTTTGCTTTGATCCTAATAATGGTGTATACACCGCACTTTGAGGGAATTCGGAAATTCCAGAATACTGATCCATTTCTAAATATTTCGTTCAATATTCATCACCTCACCTCCAGCTAGCCCCAACTTTATTTCTCTTATATTTATAAAAAAAACTCCATGAAAACTGTTTTTGTCTTGTCTCTATTAGGCGCATTTGGTTTAGGATTCGTGTTCAATGATCAATTGATTGATCGCACGGATGACAAACAAAAACCAGAAAAACCGCTCACTTTGGGTGCCTTTTCGGTAAGTTTAAATGTGAAGGATCTTGAAAAATCGAAAGCTTTTTACGAAAACATGGGCTTTCGCCAGTCTGGAGGAGACATGAAACAAAACTATGTGATCATGAAGAACGGAAACTCCTTGATTGGTCTTTTTCAAGGCATGTTTGAAGAAACCATGCTGACCTTCAATCCGGGATGGGATGAGAATAAGAAAATGCTCAGGAAATTCGATGACGTTCGCGTGATCCAAAAGCATTTAAAGAGTAAAGGTGTTACTATGATGCAAGAAGCGAGCGATACAACTTCGGGTCCGGCCTATATCCTATTCGCTGATCCGGATGGAAATGTGATCTTGATCGATCAGCACAGATAGAATCATGAAAACGAATAAATTTTGCCAGAGTTGTGGGTTCCCACTCAAACGCGACAAAAATGGTGGCGGAACGGAAAAAGATGGCTCAATCAGTGGACTTTACTGCTCGATGTGCTACCAACATGGCGCGTTTACAACTCCTCCTGAAGTCGATACCGCCGAAAAAATGCAGGCATATTGCATCGCGGAAATGCGCAAAGATGGATACGGTCGTTTTTTTGCATGGCTGTCCACACGTGGCATACCAAAATTGTCTCGCTGGAAATAAAAGAATCTAAACCAATGGATCATAAAAAGAGTTGTTTTGTTCTTTCCCTATTCCTGATCGCAAGTTGCACAGCTATTTCGCAATTAGGAACATGGAATATCCTGAACGTGCGCTATAAATGGAACAACAACTGGACATTTTTTGGCGAAGGACAGATCCGTTCCCTCGCATTCTACGATCAGTTCCATTATTACGAATATAAAGGAGGCTTTGAATTCAAGCAATCGGAGCAACTGAGATTCGCACTCGGAGCAGGAAGTTACCAAACTTATAAAGAAGGGGGGAATTTTGTAGAGCCTAAAAACAACGATGAATTTCGGGTATGGCCACAACTTGTATTACAACAAAAACTGGGAGTGTTTCGCGTCGAACAACGATATCGGGCAGAAATGCGTTTTACCAGTAGTGGCTATCGCAATCGTTTTCGTTATCGGGTGGGATTGAGCATTCCGTTCGTAAAAAAAGACTCCTTTCACCAATGGCAATTCACCATCAATAACGAGTTGTTCTTCACAAACAAAGAACCTTACTTCGAACGAAATCGTTTCTCTGCAAGCATGCAATACAAACCCAATAAACTGCTTGCTTTCCAGTTGGGCTACTTGTACCAGTTTGATTATAAGATCAATGACGAAACGGGTCGCGACTTCCTAGTAATCGGTTGTTTTATGGAATTGAGTAAAAAGACTCAATCGTCACCGAAATAGGAATCAATCCAATAATTGGTCTTCATCCAATTCTTCTCCCGGTAGCTCTAATGCTTTTACATCTTGCACGGCGTTTCCGGCAATACCTTTCACGGATCCGTACATGTCGACTGTATTATTGATGACCTTTTCGAGTTGTTTTTCACGTTGCTTCCAAATACGCATCATAGAGCGTTTTTCACTTTCTAGATCTGCTTTCATTTGTGAAAAGGCTTCTACGATCGCTTCTACTTGCATACGGAATGTAGAACTTGTCAGAAAATCGTAAAGCAAGCTCATTTTGTCGCCTTTGTTTTCCTGCGAAGCAACAACATTACTCCATTGGATAACGGATTCGCGCAACACGGCACTTAAGCCCTTGAATTCCTCAAACGTACAGACCCAAACGCCATCACGCATTCCCATACGCTCCATGTCTGAAGGCATCACCTCGGTAACCAACACACCAATATCGGCGCTCTTTTCGCGAATATCAGCTTTGAACTTTTCGATCCAGCTCGGTTGAAAATCTTTGGTACGTTTCGATTCGTAGTAGATGGTACCACAATTCTGTCGTGAACGGGTATGCACTACCTGGATACAATCTCCCCCACGCGCTCCTTTTTTGATCTCTTCGATCGTATCCAAAGGAAATTGTGTGGCTAACCATTCCTCGATCGCCAATTCCTGAACCTCTCCTTGCAACTGCATCGATCCTTGCTCCTGCTTGCGTTTCATTTCCTCGGTAAGCTTCTTTTGATCTTCCAGCTGCTTCAACAATTCTTTTACACGTAACTCATTACGTTCTTCTTCAGAGCGACGGATCTTTTCTTTTTCTTCCTGTAATTGCTGATTCAATTGACGCATGGCTTCGGCTTGAACAGCCTCTTTTAATTCTTCTTTCTCACGTTTCAAACGTTCAATTTCGGCTTTAGTGCGACTCAACTCTTTGATCTGTTCCGACTTTTCGTTCAATTCTTTTTGAAGCACATCGAATTGTTCTGCTTGTTCCGAAGCCAGTTTTTGCTTTAAACGATCTTCCAAAAGTTTGCGTTCTTCCTTCAATTTAGCTTCAAAACGTTCTTGAAATAGCTCGTTCTCGCGTCTTTTCTTCTCTTCAAACTCTTCCTTTTCGCGCACTAACAGTTCTTGCTTCTTCAAAAACTCGTCACGCGTTTGATTCAATTGCGCTTGATATTTCTTTTGGATCTCCTCCTCCAGTTGGTGAGATAAGATATCGTTAACATCGATAACGGTTCCGCAATTTGGACAATGGATCTGATTCATGAGATTGAGTGAAAGTTTAAAATTACTCGATTAATCGCCTGAATTCAAATCTAGATGATCAAAGTTTTCCACTGTTTTTCGAAAAGCTAAGCAGAATCATTTTTTTATACTATTAATCAGCTTAGCTTAGCCAAAAATAAACGAGTATGATAAAGCACGATAAAGCACCAAAGATCACGTTTCTAGGTGGAGCAGGAACTGTTACAGGCTCCAAAATCCTTATTGAGGTTAACAACAAACGAATCTTGGTAGATTGTGGTTTGTTTCAAGGCTTAAAGGAATTACGTTTAATGAATAGGGCTGATTTCCCCGTCCCACCCGATTCCATAGACGCAGTGGTGTTAACCCACGCGCATCTCGACCATTGTGGCTATTTGCCTCTTTTGGTAAAGAAAGGTTTCAATGGCCCGATACATTGTACTTACCCAACTGCAGAGTTGAGTGAGATCATATTAAAGGATTCAGCAAAAATTCAAGAAGAAGATGCTGAACGTGCCAATTCGCACCATTACTCCAAACACGACAAAGCAGAACCGTTATATACCTTGCAAGACACCTATGCAACACTTCCGATGTTCGTTGGGCACAATCTAAATGAGTGGGTCATTGTGAATGAACACATCAAATTTGAATTTGTCAACAGCGGACATATTCTTGGCGGTGCGTTTGTAAACATGATCATCAACGGAGAAAAAGTAGTGTTTTCTGGAGATATTGGCCGTTTAGATCCCATGTTACTCTACCCTCCAAAAGTTCTCACAGAAGCTGATTACATCGTGTTGGAATCCACGTATGGAGACCGCAATCACGAGATAGAAAATGTCAAAGCAGAGTTGTTAGATGTCGTTAATGATGCCTTCTCTCGAGGAGGAATCTTAATGATCCCAACTTTTGCTGTCGAACGAACTCAAGAGATCATTTTCTTGCTGCATCAGTTAAAAGAAGACGGTCAAATACCGAATATTCCGATCTATTTAGATTCACCGATGGGAATTAATGCCTCGAATGTCTATGGACGTTATCCGGAATGGCAACGTGTTTCGGTTGATGTAATTTCCGAAATGTTTCAAGACGTAATCTTTATTAATGAGGTAGAGCTTTCCAAAGCAATGGTCGCTGATAAAAAACCAAAGATCATCTTAGCAGGTAGCGGTATGATCGAAGGTGGACGTATCTTGCACTACCTGAACACGCACATCGACAACCCGCAAGACACCTTGTTGTTTGTCGGATACCAAGGAGAAGGAACCCGCGGTAGAGCTATCCGAGAAGGCGCTTCAGAAATCAAATTCTTTGGTGAATTTAGACGGGTGAAATGCAATATTCGCAGTATCGATTCTCTTTCTGCGCATGCTGATCGCAATGAAATGGTAACGTGGTTGAAACATTTTAAAAAGGCCCCCAAAGCGATCTTCTTAAATCACGGAGAGCCACATCAAACTGACGCCTTGCGCGTGAAGATCGAACACGATTTAAAATGCAAAGTAGTCATCCCTAAGCTTCAGGAGAGCTTCTTTTTGGATTAAAAAAATTCAATTTACTAGTTGATTTGTAACCAATGGGAGTTCGATCGTTTCTCGATTAACTCCCATTTCCAAATCAACAGTTATGAAAACGTCTCTCCTCTCCCAGAAGTTGCCTTATGTTGTAATTGCGCTTTTGTCCTTTTTATTCTTTTTTCAAAATCAAGTTTTCGGACAGGATTGCAAATCACAGGTCATCTTGATTCTGGAAAACATTAATGGTGGAATTTACGCCAATCAATCCGTGGAGTTAAAACCTCTGAGCGGAGGTAAATCATATACTGCAACAAGTGACAATAGCGGAACTGCCACTTTTGAAGTGCCTTGTGGAGTAACTTTTTCCATTCACATTTCCAATTACACCCGAAAACAAGAGATCACTTCTCCAGAAAATCCGGGTTCGTACGCCAAGCGCAAGTTCAGCTATGAGCCGAATATGGTTCAGAAACAGGCTTACTTTGCCATGAATGATACCGAAAAACAACAAACGGATGCTTTGGTGAAATCACTTCCTGATACCACGCGCTTCATGAATGGAACAATGGTGAAACCAGTGAACATGGATCCGTATGTTACCTACACTATTTCCATAAAAGATCTGGATGACAAGCCATTGGTAAACGAAACTGCGATCATTACCGGAACGAAACGCGGCAAGAACTTCAAGGGAAAAACGAATGCGAAAGGACAATTGTTGGTTTATCTTCCGAAAGGAGATGAATACATTGTGCATTTCTTGTACCAGCGTGATTTCCGCAAACAGGATGTGGAGTATTCAAAAGGCGTCGTGAATGCCGGAATGAACATTTCATATATGGGTACAGCCGAATATTTACGTCGTAAAAAAGCAGAGGAAGAACGTATCAAAGCGGAAGAAAAGCGTTTGGCGGAAGAAAAGTTAGCATTTGAAAAATGGTGCAAAGAGGAACGTATCTCCATTGAAGAAGGAATGCGTCGATGTCTCAAAGAGTCCAGTGGCTCTGGCGATGATCAAGTGGTCACAAAAGTTTTGGGCAGAAACAAATGGTCGGAAAAACTGATTGTTTGTGACTTAACCGGAAGTATGGATCCGTATGCGAATCAATTGGCGGCATGGTATCAATTGAATGTGAAATTGGAACCGAACTTACAATTTGTATTCTTCAATGACGGCGACCAAAAGTCTGACGCTCAAAAGGTGATCGGAAAAACCGGAGGCATTTATTACCAAAAAGCTAAAGGATTGGATTCTTTGATCTACTTGATGTCGCGCGTACGAGCTAATGGAAACGGTGGCGATTGTGCGGAAAACAACATGGAGGCTCTTATCAAAGGAGTTAAAATGGCAAATCCCTGCAAAGAACTCGTGATGATCGTAGATAACAATGCTCCAGTAAAAGACATTTCCTTATTGAAAGAGTTCAACAAACCGGTACACGTGGTACTTTGCGGCGCGAACAATGGATTCGTTTTGGAGGATTATCTATTGATCGCCTGGAAAACCAAAGGAAGCATCCACACGATGGAGGAAGATCTTACGAAGATCGCGGCCATGTCGGAAGGAGAAACCATTGTTGTTGGTGGAATTACCTATAAGATCATGGGAGGAATGTTTGTAAGAATTACGAAGTCCTAATCAATAAAGCGGTTTTTGCAAAAAGTAATTCTGAAACCAGCGTTTGAAAGCAGGATCAAGAAAATCCCATGTCCCTTGGTGCTCATGGATAATATCCAGGTTCATAAGCACGCGTCTATTCTTTACAACATTTGCAGATGTACCCAGTTTATAAGTGTCAATGATCTCAACGGAAGTTAATTTTTCCTCCTGATTCGCGATCGCCTTGAGCAAATTCAATTGACCGCGACTAAGAGATTCAACCTCGCGCTGATAGAACGGAGAATTCGTTGAAATGAGTTCTTTTAAAGCTTTTTGTAAATTGGTTATGCTAACCTTTTTACTACTTTTTTGCCAGGTGTAGTGCGCCAATTGCTGAACATACCACGAGTGATCTTCCATCCATTCCGGGATCAATTCAGCAAGCTCAGGCGAGATTGTCTTTTTTCCCGCCTCAAACTTACGCAAGATAAAATCCACCCATTTTTCACGCTTAATTTTTTCAAGTAAGATCACTTCCCCAAAACGATAAAAGGGTTTTGACGGGTTGCTAAATATATCCGACATCATGTGTCGACGGCTGCCATATAAGCAATAGGTCACCAATTTCTGACGTTGCCATACGGCTCGCATACCTTTTTCCATTTGTTCGTATTGATCAAATGATGCCAAATTTTGGAATTCATCCAGACAAATCAGGTACTTCACCCCTTTATCCCGAGCAATGCGTTCCGGCAAGTCTAAAATTTCATCGCGGTATTTACGGATCTCTTTCCAATCGAAGGTGATACTAAAATCAACTTTGGGATTGAGACCAATAGACAACTTCGGAACCAACTGCTGAAAAAAGTCTTTTCCGGCCCGCATCCAATCTTCCCATTTTGTAGACGAAGCCTTGATTACCTCGCGAGCAAACAATTCTAAAAACTCTTCTTCGCTACTGGCTGAAAACAAATCAATAGATACCACACAGATCTTAGGGTTTTTCTGACGAACGTCCAAGATCAATTTTTCTACAAGTGAAGACTTCCCCCATCTTCTCGGGGATATGAGCATGGAATTTATACCGTTGAGCATATTGCTATACAAGCGTTCCAGATCTTGTTCGCGATTCGCAAATGAACCCTGACTTACCGTAGTTCCAAATACAAAAGGTGAATGTTCCATTTCAATCCATTTGAACAAATATATCATTATTTCACGAAACTTTCTATACAGTAACTTTCTATTTGGTAAGTTTCTATATAGAAAGTAAATGAATCGTCAAAAAACGCTAATTTTGAATGACAAACTCAGCATATGCAAACAGTACTTACCGCAGCGGATATCGCATTTTTCGAATCCATCGTTGGCAACAGAATGCAGGTCGGAGAGACGATCGACCCACATTATGCTTCGGATCATACGGAGGACTTCGTGTACTATCCGGCTGTTGTGCTCAAGCCAGAAAACACCCAGGAAGTTTCCGAGATCATGCGCTATTGCTATGAACGAGAATTGATCGTCACACCGTCTGGAGCAAGAACCGGATTGAGTGGAGGTGCTTTGGCCAATCACGGAGGTGTATTGTTGAGTTTGGAACGTATGAATAGCATCCTAGAGATCGATGAACAAAATCATCAAGTCATTACAGAGCCGGGAGTGATTACAGAAGTTTTACAAGGGGCTGTGCGCGAGAAAGGATTGTTTTACCCACCGGATCCTGCATCAAAAGGCTCTTGTTTCATTGGAGGTAATATTGCCGAAAACTCAGGCGGACCAAAAGCAGTTAAATACGGCGTCACCAAAGACTGGGTACTCAATCTGGAAATTGTACTGCCGAACGGAGAAGTGATGTGGACAGGTGCAAATGTGATCAAAAATGCAACTGGTTATAATTTGACACAGCTGATCATTGGAAGTGAAGGGACTTTGGCAGTGGTAACCAAGATCGTTCTTAGATTAATCCCACATCCGACTCACAACTTATTGATGTTAGTCCCGTTTCGCAAAGGAGAAGAAGCCTGCGAAGCGGTTGGTAAAATTTTCATGGAAGGTGTTATTCCAAGTGGCTTGGAGTTTATGGACAGGGACGCAATCTTATTCACCTTACCTTTCGTAGATGACGCTCCCAACATGTTGAAAGACGACCATGATGCGCATTTATTGATCGAAGTAGATGGGTTTGATCCGGATGTACTGATGCAGGAATGCGAAAAGATCGTTGCAGTAGTTGAAAACTTCGATATTGACGAAATACTTTTTGCAGAAACAGAAGCTCAGAAAGATGGTTTGTGGCGACTGCGTCGTAAGATTGGAGAAAGCGTGAAGTCGCATTCTGTTTACAAAGAAGAAGACACCGTGGTACCACGTTACGAATTGCCAAAGCTATTGCGAAAAGTAAAAGCTTTATCTCAGCAATACGGATTCACTCCGGTTTGCTATGGTCATGCTGGTGACGGCAACTTGCACGTGAATATTGTCAAAGGCAACATGACAGATGAACAATGGAATACACAACTTACTGAAGCTATACGTGAATTATTCCAAGAAGTGGTTCGATTAGGGGGAACACTAAGCGGGGAACACGGTATTGGTTTGGTTCAACGACCATACATGGACATTGCTTTCCAGCCGCACACTATGGAATTGATGAAGGCCATTAAACGCGTTTTTGACCCGAAGAACTTATTGAATCCAGGGAAGATTTTTCCGGATTAATTATTCCAATACTGTCCATCACCGCTTTTCATTTGGTGATAAGATCTGCTTAGATAAGCCAGCAATATACGCATGGCATCAAAAGCCTCTTCCGTTTCAGCAGAGATCTCTTTCTTTTGCAAACGCATCAATAGCTTCATGTACAAGGCTTGAAAGCAAATTTCCAAATGATTCTTGTCCTTCAGATTGGAATGCTCCATAAAGTCCTCGATGTAAGGCAGAGCACGATCGTACAGTTCCCGGTATTTCTCATCATTTACAACGCCTAACAAGGAATTGTGTAAATAGGACAATTCAACCAATACCTCCTGTAGCTCAATCCGGTGACCTGCCTCGGTGATCTTTTCAGATTGCATGTCGCGAATCAATCCGGCATACCATTGACGGTATTGCTCCAAATAGGCTTTATCCGGTAGTTGAGGGGGAACGAAGTGAGACATGATCTTATCCAGATCGAACTGATAAGCCCGAATCACATCTTCAATCTGATACATGTACAAAATGTACTCTGCAATATTTTCGTTCAGCTTTTGACGTGCAATCAGCATGCTTATTCTCCCATGTCTTTTTTCAACAGCTCTTGTTCGTTGTTCAAGAAGTCGATGAAACTTTTTGTAACATCCATCTGACCGTTGATATAATTGATCTGTCCACCAGCTCCGTGTATCAGTAACATATCAATCTTGTATTTTTCACAGTACTTTTTCCCTGCAGCTTCGATCTTCTTAGAAATAGCCGTCAATACGTCAGCAGTTTCTTTTTCCAATTTGGCCCCTTCCTGTTGCTGATATTGCATGAGCTGTTCCTTTTTGCGCAACAATTCATTTTCCATTTTTTGCAATTCCTCGCCACTTGCCGTGCCATTCTTGATGTGATTTTGGAACCGTTGCTCCATATCGATGATCGCTTTCTGACGATTCATTAAGGTCTGCTCCAGATTTTTTCCTTTCGCCGTAATACGCTCATCTTGCGATTTGTAATAATCAAATCCGGTACGTAAACTATCTGAGTAGTAGTAAGCGATCTTCAAACCATCTGTTTTAACAATCGGAACATTCGGTGCTTGCTCCTCTTTTTTCTCAGGTTTCTTTTCACCACAGGCTACTGCCACAAAAAGAACAATCAAGGGGAAAATTAGTCGATTCATGCTTCGTTTTTTTGTTGAAATGCCGCTTCCCAATCTTCACGCATCGCTATAAAGCGTTGCAAAGCGTTTGTCAGCAATTCAGGAGTTATCATATTTTTTACTTCATCCAGACTCATTACATCTGTTTCCGCGATTTTATAGGTTTGTTCAAACTGACCCAATTCAATTTTCACCATGTATTTTCCATTGTAGGAATGGATCTGGATCTTATATCGGGGATGCGGAATTTCTGCAACAATTCTCATAATTCACAAAAATACACTTTTTGACGATGTGAGAAAATGGACACAAAAAAAGAGGCCTCAGCCTCTTCGTACTTTTTGTCATGCTACAATGACATCGGAATCGTTGTATTCTTTAAATTCGAATGGTACACGCACCATGAAGGCATAGTCTTGACCTACCTCATACATATCTTCATCGGATTTTCTATAGTACCATTCCACTTGGGCAGCAAGTCCTTTATCTACCAACTCATTGAGTTTGTACAACAAGAACAAAATGCGCTTGGACGAAGTAATATTGAAATATTCCAAATCAATTTTAACCAAGGTATTGCCGTTTGGCTCACGCACATAACCGTCGAACCAATCCAATACCATACCCCAAAAAGCTTCAGGATCATCCGGGATTGATCTCCCGCGAATCTCCATCACACCAGTA
>JBMLQF010000188.1:0-3470 GCA_049241705.1 Fluviicola sp.
AAACTCTGTGCTGAATTGAAGGAAGTATCCGGTGAACATTCCTAAAGGTGTCATTATTCCGAAGAGGAACAGCAAACTCCAACTTTTTACAGATGAGATTCCACTCACACGCAACAAGGTCATCAAAGCGATGGCAACAGGTAATTGGTGCAAAATGATTCCTAATAGCAAGGAATACTCGTGATTTCCAAGAATGTGTGCATGATGATCGTGGTGCGGTTCGATGCCCATCAACGGCATGCCTTCGATGAAAGAGTGAACACTCAAAGAAACCAGCATCCCGATTGGAACTTTTTGATGTCCGTGCACATGGATGTGTCCGTGCTCGATCCCTCCCGAGAAATATTCCAAGAACAATTGCACTAAAAATCCTACGAGTATCCAAATGCCGATCGGTAACATGGCATGCATGACTTCCTCGGCAGAATGCACGTGTTCGGCTGCGTGTTTCGTGTATAATTCCGGTAAAAAATGCGTGAATGCGATCGCTAATAGAAAACCACCGCTAAAGGCAAGCAACAACTTGATCAGCTTCTGGCGGTTGCTTTTTTCAAGTCCCACAACCAGAAATCCACCCAAAAGAACAGGGGCCAACAATAGAAATGTATTTAAGAGTAATGCTTGCATTTAGCGTGTACAAATGGCGATTAGACGATCAGCTGTTTCCGTTTGAAAAGGTTCACATTGGTAATTTCCAATCCATTCTTTCACGGTAAGTCCGGCAGTCGAGAATAATTTTTCAAAGTCTTTTTGAGTCAAGGCTTGAACCTTTTCGGAATAAGCAAATTGTTTGCCGTCGGCTTCAAAGGATATTGACTTGACGATGCGTCCATCGATGACAGTACGTTGAATGTGGAATTCCACACAACGTCCATCCGGACAGCGCTTTTCAATCGTTTCTTGCGGTTTCAGATCCTTGATTACGCGTTCAGCGTGCATAAAATCCAAAACAAAAATCCCATTCGGGTTTAAAGCATCAACTACGGATCTCAAGACGCGCGCATTGTCGTCTAAAGAATCGAAATAACCGAAACTGGTAAACAAATTGAAGATGGCATCATACGATTCCGGAAGTGGATCACGCATGTCGTGACGAAAGAAACCCAGTCCGTCTTGCTCGAATTGTTTGGCGGTCGCGATGCTGTTTGCAGAAAGATCACAACCTGTCGTATTGTATCCAAGTTCATGAATAACGCGGGAATGACGACCTGCACCGCAGCAAAGATCCAAAACGGAAGCTCCAGGTTTCAATCCAATGTGCTCGATCAAAGCAGCAATAAAAGCTCGGGCTTCATCATCATTGCGATGGTCATACAATACATGATAATAGGGTGAATCAAACCACGATTCAAACCATTCTCCGCTTTCTTCTAAATGCATCATTGTTGCAAAAGTAATCAATTTTGGTTTTATAACTTTTGGTTTCAAAAGTTCTCCAATTATTTGTCAGAATCTACCATACACTCATTTTTTTCTATGAATCACATTTCTAGTTCGATAGGATTATTATATTTGTTCACACTGATTCGCACAGATGATTAAAAACGACATCTACGATTTATACCAAACCATGGAAAGAGAGAATATTCTTTTGTCTTTCAAGGGCGTGGTAACTTCTGATTTATTAACTTCTGTGCTTTCGATCATGGAGTCAAAAATGGACTACATGGATGAATCGCCTAAAGTCAAGAAAAAGGTTTTCAATGTTTTGGTAGAGTGTTTACAAAATTTGTATCACCACATAGATGGAACGGAGGAAGACCGCAATTTGGAGCGTATCGAAGCAAAATCAGCGTTATTCATGATCTCAAAAAAAGACGATCATTTCATGATCCAAACCGGGAATTACATTGATCCGGAGAGTGCTGATGAATTGAAAAGTCGTTTGGATTTGATCAACAACATGGATAAAGACGAATTGAAGCGTTATTATCAGGAGACTTTGAACAATGGTTCCATGTCGGATAAAGGTACTGCCGGTTTAGGAATGATAGATATTGCTCGTAAATCAGGAAATAAACTAGAATATCAATTCTTACCAATTAGTGATAACAGCAGATTTTTCTGCCTGAATATAAAAATAGATTAAGACACCATGGAAAATTTACATCTAGAAGGATCAGCAAAAACACCTTCGATTCATTTTGATGCCGCAGCGGGAAAATTGGAATTGAAAGGTCGTTCGATTCCGGAAAATTCGGTAGAGTTTTACAAACCTTTGAATGAGTGGATCGATACATATGGTAAGAATCCCGTGAACGCAACCACCGTGGATGTGAAGTTGGAATATTTCAATACGTCCTCTTCCAAGTGTATTTTAGACTTGTTTAAAAAATTAGAATCCATTTCCGGTGAGCGTACTCAAGTAACAGTAAACTGGTATTTCGAAGAGGACGACGAAGATATGGAAGAAGCTGGCCAAGATTACCAGGCCATCATCGGCTTACCGTTTAATATAATCGAAGTCGAGGAAATTTAATTTCACCAACCAATGTAAATCCCGGTCTATCCGGGATTTTTTTTGATATGAAAATCGGAATTACAGGAGGAATAGGGTCGGGAAAGTCGACTGCCTGCAAGTTGCTCGAACAATGGGGGTATCCGGTGTATTATTCCGACGATAGAGGAAAGTACCTGATGGAATTCGATCCGGAAGTGCGACGTGATGTTCAAAAGTTGTTTGGTGAAAATGCCTACTTGGATGGGCGACTCAATCGCACGCTTCTTGCAGATCAGATCTTTAAATCTCCTGAAAAGCGACAGCAATTAAATGCGATCGTGCATCCTGCGGTAAAACGGGATTATGAAAATTGGTTGCAAGAGCATTCGGAAGAAACAACGTTTAAAGAGTCAGCTCTCCTCTTTGAAACGGGAGCCTACAAAGACCTGGATGCCACTATCTTGATCACAGCTCCTGATTCTGTGCGTATTGCTCGTGTCATGCTACGAGACGGGGTTTCGGAAGAAGCCGTTAGGAATCGCATAAAGGTACAGATGCCAGAAAATGAAAAACAAGCCTTGGCAGATCACATCATTGTGAATACGGAACGTTTTGAACTAGAAGAACAATTACAAGGTGTGTTGAAAAAACTCCAGGAATAAGATCAGTTGACCTCTTCGTAATCGTCGAAGTGATTGTCGTCCTTTCGTTGCTGATTGTTTTCGCGATTCTGATTTCCAAAGCCACGCCCTGACAAGATCAATGAAATGGCACTAACCATGCGGAACAAGATCGTTAGCGTAAAAAAGAATCCTACAACTTTAAAGATAAAACCAAAGATCGGTGTGGTTTCAATATCCGTAATGCTGGTGTAGAACCATTTTGAGACTGCGTTTTCTGCATATTCTGGAAAGAACGACAAGAATCCGAAAAATGCCATAGCTAATGCTACCAAACCAAATTCCAAAGTCATATTTGGTCGTTCCGGTTGTTGAAACTGACGTCCTTGGATCTGGATCATCGCGAATTT
>JBMLQF010000189.1:0-2884 GCA_049241705.1 Fluviicola sp.
AAACCAGATACAGATGATATTCGCGAAGCACCTGCTTTATACATGATCGATGCGCTTACGAAAGAAGGAGCTGAGATCGTGGCTTATGATCCGGAGGCTATGTCGAATGTGCAGAATTTGATCGGAGATAAGATTGGATATGCTGAGGATGAGTATGCCGCTTTACAAAACGCAGATGCATTATTGATCTGTACGGAATGGGGTGTATTCAGAAATCCAGATTTCAACCGAATGGCTACAGCCTTGAAAGATAAAGTGGTCTTCGACGGGCGCAATTTGTTTGATGTTGAAGAAATGAAAGAGAAAGGATTCTTTTACAGTTCAATTGGTAGAAATACCATAACAAAATAAGATGGCTGAAAGAAAACGCATATTGATTACCGGTGCTGCCGGTTTTTTGGGATCACATCTGTGTGATCGTTTTATTCGTGATGGTTATCACGTTATTGCAATGGATAACTTGATTACTGGTCGATTGAAGAATATTGAGCACTTATTCAAACTGGAGCAATTTGAATTTTACCACCACGACGTGAGTAAATTTATCCACGTTCCCGGGAAATTGGATTACATCTTGCACTTTGCTTCGCCGGCTAGTCCGATCGATTATCTGAAAATACCGATCCAGACATTAAAAGTAGGTTCTTTAGGGATTCACAATTGTTTGGGTTTAGCCCGCGTAAAGAAAGCACGAGTGTTGATCGCCAGTACTTCTGAAGTATACGGTGATCCAACGGTTCATCCGCAAAAAGAAGATTATTGGGGAAATGTGAATCCAGTTGGGCCACGCGGAGTGTACGATGAAGCGAAGCGTTTTCAAGAAGCGATGACAATGGCTTATCACACTTTTCATGGAGTGGAAACACGTATCGTACGTATATTCAATACTTACGGTCCGCGTATGCGTTTGAACGACGGACGCGTACTTCCAGCATTTATAGGACAAGCATTACGTGGTGAAGATTTAACCGTTTTCGGTGATGGTTCACAAACGCGTTCATTTTGTTATGTAGATGATCTGGTTGAAGGAATTGTGCGCTTGTTGCATTCTGATTACGCGTATCCGGTAAATGTTGGTAACCCAGATGAGATCACCATTGGCGAATTTGCGGAAGAGATTATCAAACTTACGGGTACCACACAAAAGGTAATCTACAAAGATTTACCCGTTGATGATCCGAAACAACGTCAGCCGGATATTACCCGAGCGAAAGAACTGTTGGGCTGGCAGCCTCAGATCGACAGAGCAGAAGGATTGAAACGAACGTATGCCTATTTTCAGAGTTTGACCACGGAAGAACTGAACGAAAAAGAGCATATGGATTTTGAACGATACATACATTAATATGGGATATTTCGCTCATGAAACGGCAGTTGTGGATGCCGGTTGTACTATTGGTGAAGGAACCAAAATCTGGCACTTTTCACACATCATGCCCAATTGTGTTATTGGTGAAAAATGCAACATTGGACAAAATGTCGTAGTGTCGCCAGACGTTGTTCTTGGGAACAATGTGAAAGTTCAAAACAACGTTTCTATTTACACCGGAGTGATTTGTGAAGATGATGTTTTTTTGGGGCCAAGCATGGTCTTTACAAACGTAATGAACCCGCGTTCTGCTGTAAATCGTAGAGATCAATATGCTCGAACACGCGTGAAGAAAGGTGCCTCGATAGGAGCAAATGCAACCATCGTTTGCGGAAATGATATAGGTGAGTATGCTTTTATTGGAGCAGGAAGTGTGGTGACAAAAACAGTTCCGGCCTATGCGCTTGTTGTTGGAAACCCAGCGCGTCAAATTGGTTGGATGAGTGCGTTTGGTCATCGACTTGAATTTGATCAACAGGGAATAGCTACTTGTCCGGAAAGTGGGGAAAAGTATAAATTAGCTAACAATCAGGTTCAGCCCTTATAAGCTGAACTCAGAATAAGAAATATGATAGGAGAAACTGATAAGGTTCGATTTGCCATTGTTGGTGCGGGACATATTGGAAAGCGTCATGCTGAAATGGTTCGTCGGGATCCGGAAGCGGAATTGGTTGCCATGGTGGATGTTAGAACTGTCGCTGAATGTGCCATTGAGGATTTCGCAGTGCCGTTCTTTCAAACAATGGAAGAGCTATTTGCGTCCGAATTGGAGTTTGATGTGGTGAACATTTGTACTCCCAATGGATTACATGCAGAACAAGCGCTGAAAGCATTAGAAGCGAAAAAGCATGTAGTTGTGGAGAAACCAATGGGCTTAACGAAAGACCAGTGCGAAAAGGTAATCTTTAAATCGCTACAGCAATCGAAACAAGTATTTTGTGTCATGCAGAACCGTTATTCACCGCCAAGCGAATGGATCAAGGACATCGTGGAGCGTAAGGTTCTTGGAGATGTTTACATGGTTCAATTGAATTGTTATTGGAACCGCGATAGCCGTTATTACAAATCTGGAGGGTGGAAGGGAACTCAGGATCTGGATGGTGGTACTTTGTTTACTCAATTCTCCCATTTTATTGATATCATGTATTGGCTTTTCGGGGATATTGATAATATCCAAGGGAAATTTGCTGATTTCAACCATAAAGAAAGTACAGACTTTGAAGATTCTGGTTTTGTCAGCTTCGATTTCATCAATGGTGGAATGGGATGTTTGAACTATTCTACTTCCGTGGCTGAACAGAATTTGGAGAGTTCGATGACAATCATCGGAAGCAAAGGAAGCGTAAAGATTGGTGGGCAATACATGAATGAAGTGGAGATTTGCAACATTCAAGGGTATACCATGCCAGAATTAGCCCCTACAAATCCGGGGAACGACTATGGAGCATATAAAGGATCCGCAGCTAATCACCACTACGTGATTACAAACGTGATCGATACCTTAAAAGGAAGAAC
>JBMLQF010000190.1:0-5726 GCA_049241705.1 Fluviicola sp.
GTTGATAAACCAACCAGTACTGCGCATAGTATTAACTTCTTCATAGTTTCAATCAATAAGTGGTTCAAAGATAAATGCTTTCATCATACGAGAATGATTAATTTTGACGGAAACAGCGGAAAAACATGAAACTTTTTAACATTTATGCAGCCGGCGCTTTAATTTTGTTAACATTCAACCAATGTCAGAACGATCCTTTCGCGGTGGATATCAGCAATTCGAACCTGGAGATTCGATACACCAACCTCGATTCTATCTTGTCAAATGACGCTCCTGCATCTGTAGCCGCTTATTTAACGAAGGAGTATAAGCGCATTCCAAATGTGATCGCCTATCAAACGGGATACTGCATGGAGATTGGAATGGTTTCCGATAGTTCATTTTTAAGCAACCTGAGCGTTTACAAGGCAAATCCATACATCAAGCGGGTGGATCAACGGATCAAAGAGAAATTCCAGGATTTACCTAGTCGCCACCAGCAAATAACGGATGGTTTCAAGCGCCTAAAAGCGCATCTTCCAAAAGCACCAATGCCGTATGAGATCTTGTACACCAATTCGAAATTCGCATCCAGCGCATTCTGCACAAAAAAAGAATTGACGATCGGATTAGAGCGCTACCTGGGGTATAAAACCGATGTGATTCAAGAATTGCCTCCCAATCTTTTTTACGATTGGATGAAGAAAGCCTTTGAAGCGGAATATTTGGAGCGAGATGCTGTTTGTGCATGGATCTTGACGCACATTACGCCGGAAAAAGAAAATTGCAATAACATTGAAGCAATTATTCAATGGGGTAAAATTCTGGTATTGACCGAGGCTGCATTTCCGGAATTACCAAAAAACACCCTATTGAGATACTCTGAAAAAAACTACCAATGGGCTTTGGATAATGAACGTCCTTTTTGGGATTATCTGGTGAAACAAAAGCTCCTTTTCTCTTCGAGTGAAGCGGATAAAATGAATTTACTGCATGAAGCTCCATTTACAGCAGGATTACCGATGAACGAAGCTCCGGATCGTTTAGGCCAATTCTTAGGATGGCGAATCGTACACAGCTATATGGAGCAAAATGATGTAACTTTGCAAGAATTAATAGAACTCCCGTACACGGAAATTTTAACATTTTACGAGATAAACGAATAGAACACATGGAAGATATCGTAACCAAACAATCAACGATTACCGTACAGGTAGGATTAAACGCAAACAACCTTCCTTTAGAAATGAACTGGTCTGCCAATGACGGTGGTGTAGAGAACAGTCCGGCAAAAGCTATGTTCCTATCCTTATGGAGTCCGGAAGATCAAAATACGATGAAGATCGATCTTTGGACCAAGGACATGTCGGTGGAAGAGATGAAACGCTTTTTTCATCAAACATTGGTAACGATGGCGGACACATTTGAACGTGCAACAGGAGAGAATTTGATCTCAGAAGATCTACGCGATTATTGTTATCACTTCGCTCAAAAAATGGAGATCATGCCTGAATAAGGCATGATCACTTATTATTCCACGGTAATACGGAACCAGCAGACAGGCAATTCTTTGCCATCACCCTCAACGCGTAATGTTGGGTGACGTAACACAAACTTGCGTTTCCATTTAAATTCTTCCGTTCCAATTAATGCGCCATTCATGGCGTTGTACCAAGATACGGTAACTTTCTTTCCTTTTTCCAAGCCTTCAACATAGAGCGGTTTACCGTCTTCCCATCCAATATCTCTCAAAGAACCAAGTTGCGGATCGGTTTTCAAGAAATCGTAAGGCAATTCTTTCACATTAGTCGCCTTTGTCCAAAAATTATAGGTCCTGTTTTTGACATAACCAGCGGCAACTTTACCGTTTTCGGCAATATAATATTGAGCTTCTTTTGAGCGCTTCTTATCTTTTTTGTTCAATTTTTCCGCTTGCACACCATGAACCCACTTCCCATTACCTTGAATCAATACTTCTTTAAAAATTGTGCTGTTAAAGAAATTTTGAACGACAATCATATGAGGCCAGGTAACTTCATGCCCATAGAACCAACCAATCCAAGAATTAAAACCTGCTAAGCCAGAAAAACCGAATGATGCCATGTCCAATTTTTGTTGTGAATAATTCGATTTTTCATCCACCCCGTCACCAGCGCCACCTTCAGAAATAAATACCGGCTTCCCCGATTTTTCCGAAAGCAGGTATACTGTTCTTCGCATGGTGTTTTCACTTGGGTCTAGGGTGTTATTATCTTTTCCAGTTGTGATGACTAATTTTTCAGGTACGGCCGAGTATGGATTTATACCAATCACATCTACTTCGGGAATATAAATGCTTGAATCAATTCCCCACGGACCGTCGAAAACATGTCCATTACTTATACCTACACCGATCAATTGAGGAGCGTGAGTTAAGTTTTTTCGCATGTAGCTAGCCATACGAGATTGGTAGTTCATGACAGCCTTACGCAAATTTGCTCCCTCAGGAGTATTTTCAAAGAAAGGCTCTCGCTTATTCAATTGATCCAAATGCCACGGTTCACTTATAAGCTCAAACACATAAATATTTGTTGAATATCCATAACGCGCGATATAATAACGCAAACGCTGTTCATGATAATTGAGATCCGTTTCATTCATGAACATTTCATGCGGTAGTTTTTTGTCTCCCTGAGCATAGCAATAAGCTGGATATGGATCATCGGCATGGTAATTTCCTTCACGATCGTAATGCGACCAATCCCAATCGAACATGTCATAATTCCCATACTTCATGAATGGCTCTTGCTGCAATAGATTAAATAGAATATACACTTGATTTGCTGCACAAATCTCAACCAAATGATCTTGCTCCCAGGCGTAATGCATCCTATTGAAATAATTTCCTTTTTCCTCAAATTCGAGCAAGCTTCCCCATGCGGATTGCAAAATTCGAATGTATTTCCCACCACTTTTCGCGTAGTTTTCAATCTCTCGTAGATAGCGCAGATACGCATTCGGTTTAACCACCAAATGGGTTTCATCAGGACCGTAGGGAATTTTACCGTTGGCATCGAGAATCGTGTGATAATTGATCACATCTTTCATCGGACTTGGAAAGTTAACTCCCACCGGATAGAAGATGGAATCTCCCAACTGCAGATTTTTTCCATTGGGATGCACGCGTACATATCCCGGATTAGTCGATTCTACCACTTGAAACTCCGCTACTGCACCTGTATTAGGCTGTGGTTGTGACTTCACCGACCACTCCATGGTTACGGTCCATTTTCCAGGGACGGGAGGAGCAAAACGCACGCGCATGTTGTCTCTCACATCAATAGCTACGTACTTGTTTTGAATGGTGTCTCGTTTGAAATCTCGGAAGAAAAACGCCGGAACACGAATTGTTTTATTGGATTCTTCTTGACGAAAAACCGCGACGAGATTTAAATCCCATTGTAAAAATGGATTGACCTTGTCGAAATTGGAAACGCGCAATTTTGCAAAGAAGTTGAGCATTTTCAACTGAATCGCTTCTGGCAATTCAATTCCCAACTCTACTTTTGAGAATGTTGTAAACACCCCACTAGCCGGAGTATTGATAACCTTAACTTTTAGCTCGTTCTGAGCAATTACCTGGAAGGTAAAAAAGATAATTCCAAGTAGGATAGAAAATGCGCGCATCATACAGTTATTATTTCACCAATGTCATTTCATCCACCAAGTGTTTGGCTCCACAATAGATATCCATTACCCACATCACGTAGCGAATGTCAACCACAATGTTGCGGCAACGCTTCGGATCAAAGTAATAATCACTCATGGTACTTTCCCAACTTCTGTCAAAGTTCAAGCCCATCAAGTTTCCGTTTGCGTC
Source organism: Fluviicola sp. (assembly GCA_049241705.1). Classification (GTDB taxonomy): domain Bacteria; phylum Bacteroidota; class Bacteroidia; order Flavobacteriales_D; family Crocinitomicaceae; genus Fluviicola. Next base: position 3,839 of record JBMLQF010000190.1, read on the forward strand.
CAACACAGGAGAACCTGAATTACCTCCAGTCGTGTGATTGGATCCGGTAAAGCAAACCCACAATTCTCCATTTTGAGCATAAGGACCATAATTCTTTTCCTTGTACAGGTCGATCATGCGTTTCTCCAATTCAAAATCTGGATTTCCGGTATTGAACTTATCGATCATTCCTTTCAATGTCGTGTGCTCTGTATATGCCATTCCATCAACCGGAGCAGACCCTTCCAATTTACCGTAAGTAACGCGTAATGTTGAATTGGCATCCGACCAATGTTTGATATCCGGGAACATCTCCTTCTTCCCTTTCACAAATTCTTTCAGGAATGCTGTCATCGCAGCAGAATATTCTGACGCTGTTGGCTCTACATCTTGTTTCCAACGGCTCCAACATTTCTTGAAATAGGCATAACCAGGATCCTTTTGCAGTTTCGCCATGCTTTTGTCATTGAATTTCTCCAAGAAAGCCATGTAGCGATCGCGATTCGTGAAAATCGACTTGCTGTAGATCAATTGAGCCAGTTTCGGATTATCTATGCCATCAATAGCAAATTGACCATCCAAATAGCCTTTAAATTCTTTCGTTAAGATTTCAAAGATCTGTTGATCTACTGTTGGATCATAATCCTTGTAGAAACCATCTAAATTCTTTTTGTAGCCATCCAAGCGCTTTTGCAATTCACCGGACTCTTTGTATTTCTGATAATTGCGTTCAATATCCTCGTAAATACGGCAAATACGGAAGAACTCAGGTCCAACGTACAAATACTCGAAGAACAGTACATCGTGGAATTCATACTTGCTTTTTGCTGCCACCAGATCATTCATCTGTTTGATCACATTCGCATATTGTTCCCATTCCGGCTTCGATTGGGCGCGCTTCACGTATTCTTGCTCAAAAGCAATCTTGAGATCAACAGCTCCTAATTGTTTCAATCCATCGATCTGTCCGATGTTCTTTTTCCAGGCATTCGCGATACGCGCTTGTTTGGCCATGTATTGAATGCGGGTTTTATCCGATTTCTTCATGGCTGCATCGATCACCGAAAGTGATTTCGTACGCATGGAAATTTCCATTGGACGTTGTTGCTCTATCAAGAATTTCAAATTTCCGGAACTCAAATGTTGCTCCGTGAAACCCGGAAAACCGTAAACCATTGTAAAGTCTCCCACTTTGCGATCGTTGAACGCAATCTTGAAGTGGCGTATAGGCTCGTAAGGAACATTTGAAGCATTGAAATCGGCAGGCTTATTGTCTGCCCCCGCATATACGCGGAATACCGAAAAATCTCCAGTATGACGCGGCCATACCCAGTTATCAGTATCTCCACCGAATTTCCCGATCGAGCTTGGTGGAGTTCCAACCAAACGCACATCGGTAAAGACTTCCTTCACCATTAAATAATAGGAATTTCCATAATCGAAGGCTTGGACATCTGCTTTGAAATGCGTGTTTCTTGTCGCATCCTCGATCAAGGTTTTCATGTTGCGTTTCAGGATCTCTGTCAATTTAGCACCGTCCTCTACTCCTTCTGTCCCAAACAACATGGCTGCAGTTACATCATCAATGCGCACGATACGCGTTGCTGAAAGACCAGGATTAGGTAGTTCATCTGCATAAGTTTTCGCCCAAAAACCATTTTTCAAATAATCGTTTTTCTCAGATGAATGGTATTGAATTCGATCCAGACCACAATGGTGATTTGTTAACAACAATCCTTTTCCTGAAACCAATTCAGCAGTACAGCCACCTCCAAAATGCATGATAGCATCTTTTAGTGAAGATTGATTTACACTGTAGATATCTGCTGCAGAAAGTTTCATTCCTTTTGCCTGCATATCGGATTCGAACGCAGATAGCAAAGAAGGGATCAACATACCTTCTTCAGCC
>JBMLQF010000191.1:0-5886 GCA_049241705.1 Fluviicola sp.
ATTCAAAGTTGTTGGTAAAGATCCAAAAACTAAAAAATGGAAATTGTCTCGTAAAGTGTTGTTGCCAAAACCGGAAAAACCGGCTGAAGCAGCTGCGCCAAAAGCGGAGTAATTCAAATTATAAAAGAAAAGCCGTCCAATTTAGGACGGCTTTTTTTATTTAGCAAGCAGAGGCAATCCAATAATAGATTGGTATACCTAAGGTAATATTTACAGGGAAAGTGATAGCCAAAGCCATCGGTAAGAAGATGCCGGGATTCGCTTTTGGTGCTGCAATTTTCATGGCAGCCGGAACGGCGATGTAAGAAGCACTGGCAGCAAGAATGGCAAAGATGAATCGGTTTCCTACATCTCCTGTAACCGCACAGCTGGCATATGCCACAATACTTCCGTTGATTATCGGAGCAATGGTTGCAAATACCGCTGGAATCCAACCACTGGAAAAGAAGTCATTAAGCTTTTTACCACTCGTGATACCCATATCCAAAAGAAAGATAGCCAGGAATCCTTTGAACAAGTCCGTTGTAAATGGTTTGATTCCTGCGGCTTGTTCTTCACTTGCCATGAAACCAATGATTAAACTACCGAGAATCAACAAAACCGATCCATTCGTAAAGGCATGTTGCACCACATGTCCCAATGATTCTGTGTTTTCTCGTTCCTTGGTATAAATACGGATCAATAACACACCAATGATGATCGCCGGTGCTTCCATCAAAGCCATGATCGCTACCATATGACCTCCAAAGTGAATTCCTTGATTTTCCAGAAATGTTACTGCTGTAACGAAGGTCACAGCACTCACGGATCCATAAGCCGCGGCGATCGCGCCGGCATTATCAGTTCCAAGACGCTTTCGAAGTAGGTAAAAACTACAAACCGGAATTGCTGTAGCAATGATGATCCCGAAAATAAACGACCACACAACGTCTAAATGAAGATCCGCATGTGCCAATTCTTGTCCACCTTTAAATCCAATGGAGAATAAGAGGTAAAGAGATATGAATTTGGATGAATTTGGAGGGATTTCCAGGTCGCTCTTTATTCGAGAAGCAAAAACACCTAGTGCAAAAAAGAGTAGGGCAGGGTTCTTTAAGTTTTCTAAAAGTAAATCAGTATTCATGTTTGTTTAAGGATTACAGAAGGAACAAATTCCTGGGTCGGCATATTTCAAGCCATCCGGAAAAAACTTTTTCGTAGTGTATTGGCAATTGGAACAGGACCAGTTTTCAGCCAGTATCGCATTGGTAGGTGCCTGGCAGTATTTACAAGGAAGTCCTTTATCTGCAGATACGGCACCAAATCCGGGAAAATGACAGGCTGGACAAGTACTCAACATGCGGTTGATCAGTTTTATTGCTGTCAATTCAATGTGTTTCATGCGCAAGGTATTCTTGTGTGCACGCATGTCGGTTTGTACTATTATGTCGTTATATCTGTTATTGAAAGCCGCGTATGAGGCTATAAGTGCTTCCGTATCCACCAGATCTTTGATTACTTCACGGATTTCGCCTTGCTCTTTCGCTATGAGTATCAAACCATTATTCGGGAAATCTGTAGATTGGATAACTTGCTCAAGCTCTTGAATACTTTTAACCGCATGTTGCTTGTAATTGGTCTCCACGCTTAAAGACCGCACCAAAACCTCATGATTCAGATCGAAGTCAGTGTAAAGTAACCATTCTTCATTTGCAGTTATGAACGGACTGGCCGGGTGAGGTCCGAATGAACCTTCGCTGACAATGAATCTGCGATCGCCACATAATTCTTGCGCTAAACGCGTCTTGGCACGTAAGACCTCGATTGGGGATCCGGTGCGTTCGGTTTCTCCACTAAAGGTTCCGAATTGGTCCGTGTCTAATTGATCGAAAGTTTTGGGGATTGCTTGAAGAAGTGTTGAGACCAAAGGCGCAAGAGCTTTTTCTTTTCCATGCTTCGTTGCTATTGTAATGTGTCTTCCTCTGAACATGATACTGTTTGATAGCATGGCGTGTAAACGTTTTTACACAAAAATGCTCTGCGCCTTTGCTGCTTTCGCAGACTTCTCAACTTCTAACGGTACAAAGATGAAGTATTTAATTCATTTGTTTTTATTTATATTTGTTATGAGATGCATATGCTTATTTTATGAATTACACCCTACATCAATTGCATGTTTTCGTGAAGGTGGCCGAAAATGAAAGTATTACCAAAGCTGCGGATGAATTGTGTTTGACACAGCCTGCGGTTTCGATTCAGTTAAAGAATTTTCAGGATCAATTTGAGATTCCCTTGACTGAGGTTGTTGGTCGTAAATTGTATGTTACCGATTTCGGTAAAGAGGTGGCTCAGGCGGCAAAAGCTATCCTTGAAAAGGTCAATGAGATCAACCACCGAACCCTTGCATATCGGGGACAACTTTTTGGGAAATTGAAGATTTCTGTAGTCTCGACCGGAAAGTATGTCATGCCTTTTTTTCTGAGTGACTTTCTAAAACAACATCCTGGTGTGGAGTTGGAATTGGATGTAACGAATAAAGCAAAAGTATTAGAAACCCTGGAACGCAATGAAGTAGATTTTGCACTGGTATCCTTAATTCCGGATCAGTTTTCGTTGCAATCCATCCCGTTGATGTCGAACCGCTTAGTTCTGGTTAGTAATGGAAAGCATACCTGGTCAAAAAAGAATTCGTTCGAGGATGTATTGGAAAAACTTCCTTTCATTTTTCGAGAAAAGGGATCTGGTACTCGTCAGGTAGTTGAGCAATATTTGCAACAGCAGGGGTCAACGATTCCAGCAAAGCTTGAATTAACAAGTAACGAAGCAGTGAAGCAAGCGGTGATTGCCGGTTTGGGGTGTAGTATCATGCCTTTGATCGGAATTCGCAATGAATTGAAAAGCGGGGATCTTCAAATTGTCCTGGTAAAGGGTTTACCCATCGAAACTACTTGGAACCTCATCTGGTTGTCCGGAAAAAAGCTCTCTCCATTGGCGTCTGCTTACATCTCATTCTTGGAAGCGGAAAAGGAAGCTTTGATTCAGTCGACCTTTGGTTGGATGTCGTCTTTCGAATGAAGAAATAGCCCCTGAAGGAAATTTCTAAGGAATTGATCTTTACACCAGCGAAAATCCGGACTTTTTGGATCGCGGAAAAAGGCATTGATCTCGCTTTTGCTTACACGCATGTTTGCAACCCGAAAAATATCTACGATATCTTGATCTTTCAGATTTAGTGCGATCTTCATTTTTCTCAAAATGATATTGTTGTTCAATTCCAATTCGTGTTCCGGAATAACTCCATCTTTCATACCGCGCTTGCTGATGATCAGGGCATTCAAAAGAGCAGCTAAAGCTTGGTCTGGCATGGCTTTGAAACCTTCATATTGTTCTTGTTTCATCCAAGCAAACAGATCGAGCGGCGAAATGATATAATCTACTGATTTGAAAAGTTGCCCCATTTCCTCTTCATCCCATTGGAAGATCTTGCGGAGTTTATAAAAAATATCGTTGTTAGTCATGTCTGTGCGTATCCCGAAAGCACAAAGCTACGAACATTATTCGATCACTACTAGTTTTTCAGTTTGCGTTCTGTTTTGCTGATCCCTTGTTACCATAAAATACGAGCCTACCTTTATGAGATCTAAATGAATGTTGGAATTTGGGGTTATCATTTGTGTTTGTTGCACAGTACGACCCAATTGATCCAAAACTATGAGGTTGATAGTTTGGTCAGAAGTGTTCTTTACAGTTACCTCACCGCGTGATGGATTTGGCATTACCTCGATCAGATCCTCTTCAAATTCATTCAACCCGCTTGTAGCATCTACACATCCTATATACATCCCTGGCGAAACAGTATCAGCAAGTAAGGTAATTGGATTGACAATAAATGCACTCAGTGCTGTTGAAATGCTTGAAATTGTAGCTGTATATGGGCCTGTTGTTACAGTTCCGTTCACGGACCAAAAACCACATGCCTGATCAGTCAAGATGCTATCGATCGAAGTTCCCTGGATAATGCCAATGTGATCATTTGGATTGAACGATGATTTGATTCCGTATACCGGACCTTTACCTATGATGTAATCTTTTCCGTTTTCCGTAAAATGTAGTGCGCGGAGATTCATCAATTGATTTCCTTGGTTAAAAGTGCTGTCATTGAGATTGATCTTAGTGATCTTTGAATCGTAGACCCCATCAGAACCTGTCATTAAATAAAGGTGGTTATTTTGTTTACTTATTTGATAACCACTTGTCCAAGACCCTGAATTCATTGGAGCCAGTATCATTGTGCCATTTTGATCGTTTGGAACGTTGATCAGTACTCGTAGATCTGATGGAGAACCGAATTCAAGAAAAGTGTACAAGGTGTCTTGCTCCGCAATGAGTTCCATTCCCCGGCCTCCAACTGTTTCTATCTGCCAGTCGATGTTGGATGTAGTCAGATTTACAGTCATAATTATTGTAGATGCCACAGTAGTATTCGCATTCATTTTATTGGCCAAGATCGCAATGGTTGAATCGTTCACCTGATCACAACTTATCGGGATCACTAAACCAGACAATTCAGATCCCCAGACAATTCCACCATTTCCATCTACAAGTGCGAAATATCCTTTTTGAACGTTGTCTTTTCCGATCATAAAAATCTGACCGTTCGAAAGAAGTGCGGCATCTGTCCATTCGAAAGCAGCAGCGTTTTGAGGCTTGTAATTGTAAGTCCAATTGGTCTCTAAGGTGGAGTCTACTGAAAAAAGAATGCCGGTACTAAGGGTGGATGACGAAATGTGTTTACCGCAAACAAGGAACGTGCTGTCTGAATCCTGCAGTAACTTTAGTCCGCGAAATGAGGTTTGAGTGGGAGAGTTCTCATAATAGTATACGCCTCGCAGATGTGTGAAATTACTGTCCATTTTGGTAATCCCTGAATTGTAAGGCCCATGGATCAAAAGATTCAAATCATTGTTTTGGCTTATTACTGAATGCTCATAACCGGTCCATTGCTGATCATTGATCAACACCCGAGTAGAGGAATCTACTTGTGCATTACTAACAGTAATAGCAGCGATTAGGCAAAGAAAGGAAAGTTTTATTTTCATTGTTAGAAGTTACTGAGAACAAGATGGGAAATAGTTCAAAAAGTTGTAATTAGAAAAAAAAAGCGGTCCCAAGAAACTGAACCGCTTTTAAATGAGAAAGACGTATTTAGTCTTTTGTGAATAAATGAATAATGCCGTGCAAAGTATATTGTGTTTTGTTGACATCATCGTAAGTATACTTGATGCTGGTAGGAGTCACCATATAGAAGTAAACACCTTCATTCAGTGCATTTCCGTTTTGATCGTTCCCTTTCCAATCATTTTGGTAGTTGTCATTTTCGTAAACTACAGTTCCCCAGCGGTTCATGATCGTCAAACTTACCTTATCGTAGTCTTCCAGGTTTGTAATAATCAGGAAGTCGTTGACGCCATCTCCGTTGCTGGTGATCACGTTTGGTACTATCAACGGACATTGATTATAAACCTTTATAAGTGGGGAGTTAACGGACTTTCCACATGCATCACTCACAGTTACATAAAATGGATTGTAATTCGGCTGCAGTAAATTACCATCTGCTATAACGGTATCATTATTCGGAAGAGTTAGTGGTTGCCAATAATATGCGTAGGACGGTATTCCATTTTGGACAGTACACCATAAAGTAGCATCTTCACCGATTTCTGCGCACACGTTAACGGAATCAATGGCATCAACAACCATTGGGATGTAATCAATGATGTTTAATGAGATGGAAGTAGTGTCGAAGGTTCCTTCACACACATTTTCGATAATGATGTTGAAGAATACAGTTTCAGTTCCTTCAGTAATTGAATCATAAAACGCTGAAATTCCAATAGTATCAGAGAA
>JBMLQF010000192.1:0-2789 GCA_049241705.1 Fluviicola sp.
TCCATTCAAGGAAGAATACCTGCACGATTTGAAAAAAGTGAGTAATTACTCAACAGAAATGCAACGCGCATTGAACTTGGGGATTTACGGAACTGATCTTGGTTACCTTTCAATTTACAAGCAAAATAGTTTGGCTTTGAAGTACTTGTCAACAATCGAAAAATTGACAGGTGATCTAGGTTTGGAGGGAGCTTTCGACAAGACTTTCATGACGCGTTTTGAGAAAAACAGTACAAATAAGGATAGTATGATGGTGATCGTTTCTGATGCCTTCAAGAAGTCTGATAATTATTTAAAAGCGAACGATCGTAAAAATACTTCAGCATTAATTCTTGTTGGAGGATGGATCGAGTCGATGTACTTGGCTTGTAACATTAACGCTGAAAAGAGTAATCAGAAAATCTTAGAGCGTATCGGTGAGCAAACGGAAACCTTGAATACGATTATTGAGATTTTGAAATTGTATAACAAGGATAAATCCTATGATGGTTTGATTGCAGATATGACTGCTTTGAAAGTGTTGTTTGACAAAATCGATGTGAAATACGATTTCGTTCAGCCAAAAACAGATGCTGCCAATAAAACTACGACTTTGATGCATAAAACGACTGTGAAAATCGATGCGGCAACATTAAAAGGAATTAACGAACAAATTGGAGCTATCCGCTCGAAAGTAACTGAATAATCTACACCATGAAGAAATTACTCGTATTTGCTTTATTTACAGGATTGGTTTCAACTGCTACTTACGCGCAGGATTGTGAAACGCTAGTAAAAGAATGTGAAAAGATCCTGAAAGGAAAGAATAACAACTTTGTTTCCGATGGCCAGGTTTACACGGCATTATTGGATCGTGAAAAAGCAGAATTTAAAACTACTTTCTTTGGAGGATCAACTTATCGTATTGCTGCAACTGCAGGAAATGACGATACTTATGTGATCTTTACAGTGAAAGATATGCAAGGGAATATCTTGTTTACGAATAAGAACCACAAGAATTCAGCTTACTGGGATTTCAAAGTACCAAAGACTTTGCCTGTAGTCATTGAAACTGAGTTGGATTTGGATAAGAAAGTAACCGGTTGTGCGGTTATGATGATTGGATTTAAGCGTTAAAAACCAGCGTTTTACCATTTAAACTACTAACTGAATGAGTGAGCGAATACTCCGCGCGCTGATGCAATTGTTTGCCATCATCGCAAAGGTTGATGAAGTAACAGAAGCGTCCCAGGAAGCTATTGCGTCGTCTAATGGACGTCGTATTATCGCTGCTTTTCTTCGTTCAGAGCTCAACGAAGAGTTGATCCAAAAGTACTTGCAATTATTCGATGAATATTTGTCGGTACACCACACCGGTTCTGCTAAAAAGGATGGACAACGCAAACGCACATCTGTTAATTCGGTAAAAGTCCTTCGTATCTGTTCTCAGATTAATGAGGAATTGACGCAACGTCAGAAAGTCATTGTGTTACTGCGTATCTTCGAGTTCATACACGCGAATGAGCAAGTGAATGAGCAAGAGCAAGAATTTGTTCATACGGTTGCTGAATCCTTCAATATTTCAGAAAAAGAATATTTCCAATTAAAGCAATTCATAGAAGTACCCGCCTCTACCGTTGTGGACGAGGAATGTTACATGTACGTTTCCGGAAAAGCCACTGAGCTAAATCTGGCAAAGCATTATGTGCAAGAAGGTGTTGAAGGTCAGTTGCGCTTTGTCCGTTTAGAAAGTATCAACATTGTGTTCTTCCGTTATTTCGGACATGATGAATTGAACTTGAACGGTCAGTTGGTTAGCAACGAGCGAAATCATATTCTGAACCATGGATCGTCTATTCGTACAACGAAGAGTGCACCTATCTATTATTCAGATGTGATTTCTCGTTTCCTAAATGATGGGAATCGCGAAAACATTACTTTCAAAGCTGACCATGTTCAATATCACTTCAAAGGCGGAAAAGTTGGACTTCACGAGATCAACCTATTTGAAAAGTCAGGTTCATTGATTGGAGTAATGGGTGGATCTGGTGCCGGTAAATCTACGTTCTTGAACGTGTTGAATGGGAACTACACTCCTACTTTTGGTTCTGTAACCATCAATGGTGTAGATATTCACCGCCAACGCGAAAATTTAGAAGGTGTTATTGGTTTTGTTTCTCAAGATGATCTATTGATAGAAGAGCTCACAGTTTTTCAAAACTTGTTCTTCAATGCTAAATTGTGTTTTAGCGATTATACAGAAGGTCAGATCAAAAAGAAAGTACTGGATTTGCTTTCGGATATTGGTCTTTCGGAAGTGAAGCATTTAAAGGTTGGCTCTCCACTGGAAAAAACGATCTCCGGTGGTCAGCGTAAACGTTTGAATATTGCTCTCGAATTGATCCGTGAACCAGCAGTCATGTTCGTTGATGAGCCTACATCCGGTTTGTCATCGCGAGATTCTGAGAATATCATGGACATGTTGAAGGAATTGGCGCTCAAAGGAAAGCTGATCTTTGTTGTGATCCACCAACCGTCTTCAGATATTTTCAAAATGTTTGACAAATTGTTGATCCTTGATCAGGGTGGCTATCCCATTTTTGATGGAAACCCGATTGACGCCGTCGTTTATTTCAAAACACACGTACATCACGTGAATGCAAATGAGCGTGAGTGTCCGATCTGTGGTAGCGTGAATCCGGAGCAGATCTTCAATATCATCGAATCTAAAGTTGTGGACGAATATGGTAATCAGACCAAATTCCGTAAGGTTTCGCCGAAGGAATGGAACGAACGCTTCTTAAACGAAC
>JBMLQF010000193.1:0-6261 GCA_049241705.1 Fluviicola sp.
CCCACCATTCCTGTATTCTAGTTATTTTTAGCCAAAGAAGTTTCATGAAGACTTTGGACCATCCATTAATCGTATTTTACAATGTTGAGAATTTGTTCGACACAGTAGACGACCGTTCGATCCGGGGAGATGATGAATTCCTACCTGACGGGAAGCGTTTTTGGGATTCTGAACGTTATGAAAAGAAATTATCATCACTGGCAAGTGCTATTTCCCTATTCCAACAGGAAGTCCCTGCCTTGATCGGTTTGTGCGAGATCGAAAATCGACGGGTACTGGAAGACCTGGTTAAACAAGCACCATTTTCAGAGAAACAGTTAGCGATCTTGCATGAAGAATCGGAAGATCCGCGCGGGATGGATTGCGCACTGATCTACGACCCTGCCGTTTTGACCTTATTGCAACACCGCATAAATGTGGTACAAGTTCCCGATGAAAAATATTTCCGAACACGCGATATTTTAGAGGCACAATTCAGCATTGGAGAAACGACGTTGTTTGTTTTCGTCAATCATTGGCCTTCCCGCAAAGAAGGCGAACAGATCACCTATCCCAGGAGAAAGGCCGCTGCCAACCTTTTGAGAAAGCGAATCGATGAGATTTTGGCAGTAAATCCGCTGAACAACATCTTGGTTATGGGGGATTTTAACGACAAACCAGTTGATAAAACAGTTCACGAAATCTTGCGCGCTAAAGGTCAGCACGAATTAAAACTGGGAGACTTAGTTAATTTGTTGATTGAGGAGGAAAAAGACGATTTGGGTACGCACATTTTCAAAGGCGACTGGATGGTTTTTGATCAACTCATTGTATCACAAGGTTTGTTGCAAGGTAGAAACGGACTTGAAATTTACAAAAGCAATGCGTTCATATTCAAAGATGATCGCTTGTTGATCAAAAAAGGAAACGACACCCAATTAAACACTACTTATGTCGGGGATAGTTATGTTGGGGGCTATTCAGATCATTTACCGGTGTATCTGCATATAACATTGAAAAAAAAACAGAATAAATGAGCGCGATCCATCCTGCAGTTGAAGCATATATTTCAAAATTTCCGGAAGAAATTCAGCAGCGGTTATTGGCTATGCGCAACTTGATCCTTGAGAATCATCCTGATGCTACTGAAGGATTTGCTTATGCAATGCCGGCCTATAAACTGAATAAAAAGCCATTGGTCTATTTTGCCGCCTATGATAAGCATATTGGTGTTTATGCCACTCCGGGGGCTCAGTCCAAAATGTCGGAGGAACTCAAACGCTACAAGCAAGGAAAAGGATCGATTCAATTTCCGAATGATCAGGAATTTCCGCTCGAGCTGATCCTTCGGGTAATTGCTTGCAGGGCGCAGGAACTCAAACCTCAATAAGCTGAAAAAGTGTGAAGGCACCGTAAAATTTGCTTACCCCTTCATTTTTAAGTCTTTCCTTTGATTTTCAAAGAAATTATTCATTACCTTTGCAAGCCTTTTTGAGGGCACACCCTGTTTTCTCGCTACAGCAGGGGACGTAAAACAACTTTCAAGATGAGCGAGAAGTCTTGAAATACAAGTAAAACAAGCCAAGATGGCAAAACAAATTAACGCGCAGGGATCTGCGGATTTTGATTGGGACGCATTAGCGTTGGACGGGTACACGCAAATTCAACGTTCTGAGTTGTCAGACCGTTATGCAACTACCCTTACTTCTATCAACGAGAAAGAAGTAATTGAAGGAACTGTTATCGCAGTGACTAAAAAAGAAGTAATCATTAACGTTGGTTACAAATCAGAAGGTGTTGTACCTGCTTCTGAATTCCGTTACAATCCGGAATTGAAAGCTGGAGACACTGTTGATGTATTCGTTGAGTGCCAAGAGGACAAGTCAGGACAATTGGTAATTTCTCACCGTACTGCACGTATGCACAAAGCATGGATCCGTGTGAACGATGTATTGCGTTCTGGTGAAGTGATCACAGGATACGTGAAGTGTCGTACAAAAGGTGGTTTGATCGTAGACGTTTTTGGAATCGAGGCGTTCTTGCCAGGATCTCAGATCGACGTGAAGCCTATCCGCGATTACGATGTGTACGTTGGAAAGAACATGGAATTCAAAGTGGTGAAGATCAACCAAGAGTTCCGCAACGTTGTTGTTTCTCACAAAGCGCTTATCGAAGCAGAATTGGAAGAACAAAAGAAACAAATCATCAGCGGCCTAGAGAAAGGACAAGTATTGGAAGGTGTTGTGAAAAACATTACTTCTTACGGAGTCTTCATCGATTTGGGTGGTGTAGATGGTTTGATCCATATTACAGATCTATCTTGGGGACGTGTTAATCACCCAGAAGAGATCGTTGAGTTGGATCAGAAATTGAACGTAGTAATCTTGGATTTCGATGACGACAAAAAACGTATCGCTCTTGGATTGAAGCAATTGCAACCACATCCATGGGATGCTTTGGATACGAACTTGGCTGTTGGTGACAAAGTTTCTGGAAAAGTTGTTGTATTGGCTGACTATGGTGCTTTCGTTGAGATCGCTCCAGGCGTTGAAGGTTTGATCCACGTTTCAGAAATGAGCTGGTCACAACACTTGCGTTCAGCACAAGATTTCATGCAAGTTGGGGATACTGTTGAGGCAGTTATCTTGACTTTGGATCGCGAAGAGCGCAAAATGTCTTTGGGAATCAAACAATTGATGCCAGATCCATGGGCTGAGATCGAAGCAAAATATGCTGCTGGAACAAAACATAAAGCAAAAGTTCGCAACTTCACTAACTTCGGTGTATTCGTTGAGTTGGAAGAAGGTGTTGACGGATTGATCCACATTTCTGACCTATCTTGGCAGAAGAAAATCAAACACCCATCTGAATTCTGTAAAGTTGGAGACGAGATGGAAGTGGTTGTTTTAGAGATCGATCGTGAAAACCGTCGTATTTCTTTAGGTCACAAACAATTGGAAGAGAATCCATGGGATGTATTTGAAACTATCTTCGGAGAAGGTTCAGTTCACCAAGGAACAATCGTTGAGACAAAAGATAAGGCTGGTGTAGTTGCACTTCCTTACGGAGTTGAAGGTATTTGTCCTTCTAAGCACTTGCGTAAAGAAGACGGATCGAATGCGAAAGTTGAGGAAACTCTTGACTTCAAAGTGATCGAGTTCAACAAAGATTCTAAGAAGATCGTTGTTTCTCACACACGTACATTCGAAGACGGTGTAGATGAAAAACCAGCTGCTAAAGGTGGTAAGAAAGCTGCTACTGGTGGTGGTGCAGGTTCTTCTACATCTCAAGCTGTAAAAGCTATCAACCAAAGCAATGAAAAGTCAACTTTGGGTGACTTGGATGCATTGGCAGCTTTGAAAGAGAAAATGGAAGGTAACGAGTAATCGTTCAAACCAGATAAATTGAAAAGGGCGCGATCATTCGCGCCCTTTTTGTTTTCAATTGATTCTATTAATTTATTTCCTTTTCTTTTTAATCAATTTCACATCAAAATTCTCCAGATCACCTTTTACCTGAACATGCACTAAACGGGCATTTTCATCCTTACCCTGTATTTCTTCTTGCTCTTGTTTACTTCGCTTGAACAGCTTATTAGCCGCCACATTTCCGATCATTTTCCATGGAATTCCGATCTCATAGTTCATGTTCATCGAACCTGAAAGCCCCTGAGTTCCGCTAATTTCCATGAAACCAAGTGTCGATTCGATAGTCATTTTTGGAATATCCATAACACCTTTATCGATAGTTAAGGTATTCTTTAAGGTATCGAAACGAACATGGCTCACATTCTTATCTTCAAAATATGTTTCCAACGCTTTTAACGGACCAAAATCGGTTAAAGCCCCATTGAGAACTTCCATTTGGATAATCAGACGCGAATCGTCAATTTTAGGAACAAGATCAGCGTGCAAGTGGATCTTTCCGGTAATTGTACCATTGAAATAACCATGTAAATTATTAGAAACCAATTGATCTTGTCCGAAATTATCAAACTTCAACATGAGTTTATCCAACTGCACGTGCTTGACACGAATTTTTGGTGTGAAATAAATGTGTTTCTTATCCTTACCACTCAAGAGACCTTCCATTTTTATGGACCCTTCAGCTGTAACAAAATCCAACTGATCTAATTGAACTTCGTGACTTTTGGTAGAGGTAAACCGCGCTTCAAACTGATCCAATTTGTGCGTGTGGTATTTCAAATGCCCAACTTTCAATGCGGCATCCATATCCGGAAAAGGCAGATCGTATAAACTGAATCCCTTGTCGTGATCCACCTGTTTTACGGAACCATTATTTGTAGCCGTCGGCAAGGTGAAATTGGTCAATTCATCAATATCCAGTCGATTCGAAAGCAGCTTGAAAGAATGGTGTTGCCCATCCGTAGGCTTGAAATACCAATGCAGATCAACAGCCAGATCAGAATGTCCCAATTTTCCACCAAAGTTCTTAATGTCAACACTTTTTGGTGTCAGGTGGATCTTTCCTTTAAACGCATCTAATTTCAATGGGTGCATTTTCATTTTACCGGTGAGATCAGATATCGTCATGTCCACGGATTGAAACGTCCCTTGATCGAAATGCAATACTGTCGAAGCATGAAATCGCATGTTATCCAATTCTTCTTTACGGTAATCCTCCGGAATGTAATTTTCTCCGCCATAAGCTAAGAGATCATGCAATTTCAGCTTGCGGGAGTTAACATCGAACTCAACAAATGTCTCACCATGTAATTTTTCACCAAACCAGATGGGATAATTGCGCAAATAACCATTGAAATGAAAGTCGGAGGCATCCAGTATTCCTGTAAAATCTATCACGCGAAAATCTTTCTTATCCACTAGTACATCTGCGTGAAAATCATGCAACGTGTGCGGGTAGTGCTTGAATTTAGCGTAGAAATCACGCACTAAGAACTCTCCTTCCGGAAGATGCTTCATTTCACTGATCTTCCTGGCGGAACTTTTCAATTGTAATTTCAGTCGCAAGTTATCAATACGTTCATCTACCCCTTTTTTTCCTTCCGACTTTGTCAACTCAGCAATATCGAGTCGTTTAGAAAAAATGTCCAAATCACATGAAACCGGCAGATCTGTGTGGTGAATAATTGCTGGCAGATCACTTACAGAACCGGAAATACGCAAATCAGAATGTCCCATTTCCAGATCGAAATTGCTGATCTTCGCTTGATGACCTTTCATAACAGCACGCATGTTCATTTCACGGATCGGGACAGGCAAATTAGGACCGTCAAAGGCCAATTTATCAATCGTCAACTGGGTGAAATAGGATTCATTCAAACGCTCAATAGCACGTTCCGGTCGGGATAGATCAATGATGTCATGAAAATTCATGGCTAGTTGCACCTTCCCTTTCAATCCTTTTAGTTCTTTGGCATTGATGAATTTGGCAATGAAATCCAGGTCGAAATCTGAATTGAGTTTCAGATCGATATCCGGAGCCAGGAAGTTCTCAACACGCAGTTTACCGCTGAATCTACCAGCAGCAGGACGGGCTGAAAACTGTTGGATCTCCAATTTCATGGATTCCAGATCGCGCTTCGACCCATTTGTGAATGTCCCCTGAAAACCAATAGATTCCAACTTCTTATTGGTTTCCAGATTCTCAAAATATCCGTTCTTGCATCCAAAATTGGCACGAATATCTGGTTTATGTCCATTGGCTGATTCACCAGTAATGTGCGCATCGAAAAACACCCTACCCTGATTACTGAACTGCTTGAACACCTCTCCTATTTCATTTGGCGCCACAGCAATGATCAAATCGAAATTTTCTTTTTGACCACTAAAATGAAGATCCAGAGGAACATCTTTCGTAAGACCAACCTCCCCTTCCATACCGAAACTGGAGTTTTCAAGAGTAACCTCTGTTGGTTGAATGGTGAACTTTTTGGTCAGCTCATTCATATCCAGTGTCGTTTCAACCTCAAAATGCTTGTTTCTGATGAAGGTACTATCTCCGTTTTTCAATACTGACAAAACGAATTGACTTTTGAGATCCAGATAAAAATGATCTTCACTGCTTTTCACGCTTGTAGAAACTTTTTGAATGTAAGCGTCTACCTTCACGAGATTGGATTCGTTGTACTTACTGATATCAATGCGATCCAGCTTTACTTTTTTCAAATCGATCTTAAAATCTCCTTTTACTTCTTCCGCTGGCTTTTTACTTTTCAAAGCATTCAGGACATTGATGCTTCCATCTTTGTGTTGTACTATCCGTAAGTCGCCATCCGCCAATCGAATAGACTTTATCGTG
>JBMLQF010000194.1:0-7801 GCA_049241705.1 Fluviicola sp.
ACGAATTGCTTTTAAATAAACGTGCCGAGGCACAATTGGGTGGCGGACAAGCCCGCATCGACAAACAACATGCGCAGGGAAAATTGAGTGCGCGCGAACGCATCACCTTGCTGTTGGATGAAGGATCTTTCCAGGAGATCGGAATGTTCGTGGAACACCGTGCTACTTCCTTCGGTTTGGACAAAGTAAAAAGTCCGGGTGATGGTGTGGTGACTGGTTTCGGAACCATCCACGGTCGTGTTGTTTATGTGTTCTCACAAGATTTTACCGTTTTGGGAGGGTCTTTGTCGGAAACACACGCTCAAAAGATCTGTAAGGTTTTAGACTTAGCCACAAAAAATGGAGCTCCGGTGATCGGATTGAACGATTCAGGAGGTGCCCGTATTCAAGAAGGCGTAGTTTCCTTGGCGGGTTATGCGGATATTTTCTACCGCAACACGCGCGCTTCAGGTGTTGTTCCGCAGATCTCCGTGATCATGGGGCCATGTGCTGGTGGAGCAGTATATTCGCCGGCGTTGACGGATTTCATCTTCATGGTGGAAGATACGTCGTACATGTTCGTTACCGGACCAAACGTAGTAAAAACTGTAACACACGAAGAAGTGAGCTCGGAAGATCTGGGTGGCGCGAAAGCACATGCAGAGAAATCCGGAGTGAACCACTTCACCGCTGCGAACGATGTGGAATGTCTGCGCAAAGTGCGTGACTTGATGACCTACATGCCACAAAACTGGTTGGAGCAAGCACCTACTTCGAGCTTGACACCATTTAGCAAAGAGAAATTGAACCGCATTAAGAACATCGTTCCTGAAAACGCGAACATGCCTTACGATATTCGTGAAGTGATCGACTGTATCATTGACGACGAATCATTCCGCGAAGTACAAGCTGATTTTGCAACTAGTATTGTAGTTGGTTTTGCGCGTTTGGATGGTCGTTCGATCGGGATCATTGCCAACCAACCGGCAGCGATGGCGGGTGTTTTAGATATCGACTCATCACGCAAAGGAGCGCGTTTCGTACGTTTCTGCGATTCGTTCAACATTCCATTATTGGTATTGGAAGACGTGCCTGGATTCTTGCCTGGAACCGATCAGGAATGGCGCGGTATCATCACGCACGGTGCAAAATTGTTATACGCATTCTCAGAAGCTACCGTTCCACGTATTACTGTGATCACGCGTAAAGCTTATGGTGGTGCCTTTGACGTAATGAACTCCAAGAATATTGGTGCCGATCTGAACTTTGCGTGGCCAACAGCAGAAATTGCGGTAATGGGAGCCAAAGGAGCAGCCGAGATCATCTTTAAATCTGAAATTTCTGCAGCGGATGACAAAGAAGCAAAGTTGTTGGAAAAAGAAGCGGAATACGCGGAAATGTTTGCCAACCCTTACCGTGCGGCAGAACGCGGATTCGTAGATGACGTGATCTTGCCAGAAGAAACGCGCAATAAACTAATTGCTTCGTTCAAAATGTTGGAGAACAAAAGCGAGACTTTACCGAAGAAGAAGCACGGGAATATTCCGTTGTAAATACGATAATTAAAATTTATGTAGGGCGGGATTATTCTCGCCCTATTCATTTTCCCGAATATCCCTTACCTGCAGCTGTAAGGTCGTTCTGTTATTCCAGGTATTGCTTTCCAGGGTGAAGGCGCAATCAAAGGCGCAGCCACTGGCAATGATGTCTTCTTTGTCGGCCATGTTGAACGCGATTGCCGGAATTACCACACCGCTGTCCGGATCCATCAGGTCGATCTTCAAATGCGCCTCTTTCAACACGCGGTAAGATGATGCATAAACGCCACGCACCGCATACATCGGTTTCTGATTCTCCGGTCCAAAAGGCTCCATTTCTTGCTCCATCCGCAAAATGCGCGGTACTTGCGCCACCGATTCACCGGCCAAAAACAACTGATGCAAACGAATTTCGGCGTCGATCACCAACTCTTCCACTTCCTCGTCGCGGGAAATATTGGCTTGTACCACCGCATCGAATGCTTCTCGAAACGCATCGATATTCTCTAGTGGCAAAGTCAAACCAGCGGCATGGTGGTGACCACCAAATTGGGTCAACAAATGCTCACATTCCTGGATGGCAGCGTACAAATTGAATCCGGCTACTGAACGCGCAGACCCCGTTGCAAAACCATTGTTTTCTGTCAGCACGATCGTTGGTCGGTAATGCCGTTCGATAAGTCGACTGGCCACGATTCCCACAACGCCTTTGTGCCAATCGGGATGGTAAACCACCGTTGATTTTCTCGCTGAAAAGGCATCGTCTTGTTCGATCAACTCCAGGGCTTCAGTCGTAATTTGTGCATCGAGTAAACGGCGATTCGTGTTGTACTGATCGATCTCCAATGCAATCTTTTCTGCGTTCGACATCGTTTCTGCGAGCAGTAATTCTACGGCTCGCTGTCCGCTTTCCAAACGGCCCGCTGCATTGATGCGTGGCGCGATGGTAAACACCACACCTGAAAGATCCAAGGGCAAATCACGGTTCGCATGTTTCAACAAGGCTTGTATCCCTAAACGCGGACTGGCATTCAATTCAGCCAATCCCCATTTGGCCAAAAGTCGGTTTTCACCCGTCAGTGGAACGATATCCGCCCCAATGGCGATCGCCACCAGATCCAGGTGTTTTTCCAATTCCTCAAGGGGTTTTTCCGTGTTTATGAACCACGCCTGCAGCAATTTGTAGCCCACGCCACATCCACACAATTCTTTATACGGATAGCCGCAATCTTTTTGTTTGGCATCCAAGACGATTCCATCCGGAATAATCTCTCCTGGCGTGTGATGGTCGCACACGATTACATCCAAACCTTTTTCTTGGGCATACGTGATCTTTTCGACTTCCTTGATCCCACAATCGAGCGCAATCATCAGTCCTGCACCGCGTTCCAATGCCGTGTCGATCCCTTTGTAGGAAATTCCATAACCCTCTTCGTAACGATCGGGAATGTAATAGGAAACATCGGTATAGTTTTTCAATACCGAAAATAGCAAGGCAACCGCCGTTGTGCCATCTACATCGTAATCACCGAAAATAAAAATGTGTTGCTGCTGTTCAATCGCTTGTTGCAGTCGATCAACGGCCTCACGCATGTTTTTGAATAGGAAGGGATCGTGTTGCTGGTCTTTATCCGGATGAAAGAATGAACGAATTTCAGTTTGTGTTGTAAGACCTCGTTGTGCCAGGATATGTGCCATTAGCGGACTCACTTTTAAACGTTCAACGAGTTCTTGCACGAGGTGCGCATCCGGGCTTTGTTTGATAAACCAGCGTTTTTGCATAAATTTCCGTTTTCTTATTTAAGTTATGAAAAAAGTTCTCTTCGTTGCACTCCTTTTTCCGGTTTTTTCAGCCTTTTCTCAGCGAACGGTGCAATTTTCCGATCCCCTTCCTACAGGAAGCTCTTCGGTAGGCACCACCGATAAACAACACTACGGCGATTACAAAAATACCGAATCGGGGGTTGTGTATCATATTGATGAGAATGGATTGTCCATAATCTCAGTGGTTATCGCTTATGTGACTCGCGAACAAGTGCGTGAATCTTCCAAATTGCGTGTCAGCGGCGATTATTTGCACGGTATCGTTGCCGGAGATTCTGTACCGTGTGTCTTGGAAGGCGAAAACTACTATTACGGAATCACCCAGAAATTACCGATAACCGGAATTGGAACCACGAATAGCTTGACGCGTATCTCTGCGAATACCTACCTGATCAACTTTCACGAAGGCATGTATTTTGAGCCGAGTTTGGTAGAATTCGCGAATGGAAAAATGACCATCATTCACGGAGAATTGACCTACCAAGACGCCTTCAATAGCATTTTGCAGGTAAATACCATCACCCGATATGGTGCCGAAGTAGTGATACTGGCTCCATCTTTCGAACAATGGGAACGCTTGCGTACGTTGTTGTTTGTTGGCGATAAACTAACCTATATGAAGCAATAAGCGCGCTGAAAACGACTTCCCTAAAAAATCACAACAAAACAACTTCGCGGAACTTTTAACAGTGTTATTGCCCAGAATTCACTAATTTCGCAGAAAATAATGCATTATGAGACTTGGTACAACAGAAATCATCCTGATCTTGGCTGTGGTTCTTTTATTGTTCGGAGGAAAGAAAATTCCTGAATTGATGAAAGGATTGGGTAGAGGTGTGAAAGAATTCAAGGATGCTAGCAAAGGCGAAGACAACAGCGCCGTAGAGGAGAAAAAATAGTCTAAGCCCCTGTTACTATGTACACAACGTTTTCGGAAGTTAAACATGCACTTTCCGCTGGGAAATCTGTGGTTGACATTGTCAACCATTATTTGCTTCAAATAGCGGCGAACAAAGAACTCAACGCGTTTATTGAGGTGTATGAGGCGGAAGCTTTAGAACGAGCTGCTGCTATCGACCAAAGACGTGCGAACGGCACCGCCGGACGCTTAGCGGGTATGGTGATTGGATTGAAAGACAATATTTGTTACGCCAATCACAAAGTATCTGCATCTTCTAAGATCCTTACCGGATTTGAATCCCTGTATTCAGCAACAGTAGTAGAGCGCCTATTGGCAGAAGACGCATTGATAATCGGTCGTTTGAACTGTGATGAATTTGCCATGGGAAGTTCCAATGAAACATCGTACTACGGAAAAGTTGGCAACAACTTACGTCCGACCCACACTCCAGGAGGTTCTTCCGGAGGTTCAGCTGTAGCTGTGTCGGGTGGAATGTGTACGGTTGCATTGGGTTCCGATACTGGAGGTTCAATCCGTCAACCTGCATCGTTTACAGGAACAGTTGGCTATAAACCAACTTACGGACGTGTGAGTCGCTATGGCTTGATCGCTTACGCATCTTCATTCGATCAGATCGGACCATTTACCAACTCGGTGGAAGACGCCGCTTTGGTGATGGAGATCATGGCCGGTAAAGATCCGCATGATGCAACAAGTTCGTCTAAAGCAAACGACATTTCAACGCAATTCGAGACTCCAAAAAAATTGCGCATCGCTTATCTGCAGGAAGCTGTAGAGAACGAAAGTGTTAGTTTGGATGTGCGCAATCGTACGAAAGAGATTCTGAAGCAGTTGGAAGCAGCAGGACACCAGATCGCGCCTGTTTCTTTCCCGTATTTGGATTATTTGGTGCCGACCTATTACGTGTTGACTACCGCTGAGGCTTCTTCAAATCTATCCCGTTTTGACGGCGTTCATTACGGATATCGCTCCGAACAAGCCAAAGGTGTGGAAGAAACTTATGTGCTTTCACGCACGGAAGGATTTGGTACGGAAGTGAAACGTCGTATCATGGCCGGAACATTCGTGCTTTCTCACGGATATTACGATGCTTACTACACCAAAGGCATGAAAGTGCGTCGTGTTTTGAAAAATAAAACCAAAGAAATTTTTAGTCAGTACGACATGCTCTTACTGCCTACCACTCCGGATACAGCTTTTGAATCAGGTTCATTGACGGATCCAATCCAAATGTATCTGCAAGATATCTTTACCGTTCATGCAAACTTGACCGGAAATCCGGCTATTTCATTGCCACTTGGAAAGCACAGTAACGGCTTGCCATTTGGGATCCAATTGATGGCTGATGATTTCAAGGATCAAGAGTTATTGAACTTCTCACAGCATTTGATGCAAACAATCGTTTAAGCCTATGCAGCAGTCACTTCGTTTTTTCCTACTGATCACCGTTTTAGCCGCGCATGTGTCTTCTTGGGCACAGCCGATCCCTACTAACAAGGCAGTTGGAAACGAAGATGCCTTCATTCGTGTGATCGAGCAAACATTGAGCTTGTATTACGCGGATTTTTCTAAAAATGGCAAAGCCGACTCGATCATCGACGCACTGGGCTATGAAGCGGGAACAACGCCTACTTTTCCTGACGAGGTCTATTGTCAGCGTTTGGCGAAAATGAACGAGGTGTCTGATTTTGGCTTCGATTGCAACAATGTATCACTTTCAACGATTAAGTTTTTTGCTGCCCAACGCCGCAATTTCGCCAAAGTAGTTTTGGGTAGATCCAGTATCTATTTCGATTTATACGAAGAGAAATTGGCAGAATACGGTTTGCCTTTAGAGTTGAAATACCTATCGGTTATCGAGTCTGGCTTGCGTCCGCAAGTAAAGTCGCGTGCCGGAGCTCTTGGATTATGGCAGTTTATGTATGCTACGGGTAAGCAGTACGGTTTGATGGAGAATTCGTACATCGATGAGCGCATGGATCCGGTAAAATCTACGGATGCTGCATGTCGATATTTGAAGAAATTATTCGACATCTACGACGATTGGAACTTGGCATTAGCAGCTTACAATGCCGGACCGGGTAACGTGAATAAAGCAATTCGCAGATCGGGAGGCAAGCGCACTTATTGGGAAGTTCGTCCATTCTTACCAAAAGAAACGCAAGGGTATGTGCCAAACTTTATTGCTGCAGCTTATTTACTAACATATCACGCAGAGCACAATATTTTGCCGGCTGAACCAAAGATCACTTATTACCAGCTAGACACGATGTGTTTGAATCGCGGGATTCACATGCAAACGATCGAACGCTTGGTAAATTGGACGGTAGCAGATATTCAAGGTTTGAATCCGATCTACAAGACTTCTTACATTCCAACTACATCGCCTCAGCAGTGCATCACCGGTCCATTAGAAAAGATAGGCCTGTTGGTTAGCTTGGAAGATAGTTTGTATGCGTTGGAGCGCCGCATGTACGGTAGTGCAACGAACACGCCGATCCAAGTAACACCACCAAATCCAAATAATCCGGATCAGTTGGTAGTTTCCAATCCAACTCAAGGCAATAACGGTCCTACGAGCAAAGTGGTTACCACGATCAAATACACCTATCACCGCGTAAAACCGGGAGAGAATTTAGGCAAGATCGCCGCTCAATACAACGTTTCCATCCAAAACATCATGGAGTGGAACAATTTGGCCAGCACACAGATCAATGTGGGTCAAATGCTGAAGATCCAGACAAAAGTGACCACAACGGTGGAAAACACAAACGTTCCGAATACACAAGAGGATAACAGTGGCGGAAAAACACCTGAAGAAGTTCAGAACGGTAACGAACCGGACACTCAGGAGCCTGCACCCACAACACCTGCACCGGTTGTTAAAAAATACTATACGGTTCGCGGTGGTGATACCTATGCGAAAATTGCCGGTAAACACGGAATTACTGTTGCGCAATTGAAACGTCTGAATCCAGGAGTCAATTCTGGTAAATTGCGCGTTGGTCAGAAACTACGCGTCAAATAATCTCCATTACGTGCAACGGTTAGCAGTTGTCATCATTACTCTCAACGAGGAACGCAACATCGAACGATGCATTCGCTCTGTACGTGACCTTGCTGACGAGATCATCGTTTTGGATGCTTTTTCCACCGACAAAACAGCCAGCATTTGTAAAGACTTAGGGGTTCGTTTCGAACAACGTGCTTGGGAAGGTTATTCCGCTACCAAAAATTACTTGAATTCACTTGTCACCGCAGAATTTATCCTTTCATTGGATGCCGATGAAGCCTTAAGTGAAGATTTGTATCAAGAGATCAAATCAGCAAAAACATCCGGTTTTCAGGGAACCTATTCCGTGAACCGCATGACCAATTACATGGGGAAATGGATCAAGCATTCGGGTTGGTTTCCAGATATCAAGCCGCGTTTATTTCCGAAAGAAGGATCGTATTGGGACGGCGCTTACGTGCATGAAACACTCGTGCATCCACCGAGTGAAGAACACCTGTTTAAGGGCATTTTGGAACATTACTC
>JBMLQF010000195.1:0-17626 GCA_049241705.1 Fluviicola sp.
CGATTTTGTAAGCAATTTCGCAGTATGGATGGGTGGAATTATCAAATTGAAAACGCAACCATCACTTTAACCAAATAATCTATGGACGAAGCATTATTGTGCGATATTACCATCGATGCAAGCAAGGAACTGGGATACGGTGAATTCTCCCCATTGCATACGTATTTATTAAAACGAATAAAAACAGGCGAATCACTCACTCTACATCTACCGGGTGAAAAGGAAACCATTGATAAAATGTTGATCAGCCTTTCTTTGTTTAAGGCTCCACAAGCTTTTGAAGGTTCCCCTCGCGTATTGTGGATCACAGACACAACTGATCGAGCAAGAAAAATAGCCGACCAACTTAAACACCTTTGTCGTCGCTCTGAAATTGCAGTTGAATTGGCAGATGATAAAGGAAAAATGATTGAACAACGCAACCATATTTTTGAAGGTGCAGATATCATCATTGGAAATCCAAAAAGAATTCACGACCTCTATAATCAGAATGGCATTCACGTGAATCAATTGAAACTGGTAATTGTAGATAGTCTGAATGCTTTCGTAAAACAACCCACTCTGCTGCAGTTTATTCGCCGCGTGAATGAAAGTTTACCCAAATGTCAGCATATCTTTATTCAGGAGGACAAGCAAGAACGAATAAGTAATTTCATCGAAGAGTTAGTTCCTTTTTATAAGGTGATCGATCAAAACAGCCTTTAATCCTTTTTGGCCATGACTAAAAAATCCTATCAACAACTTAAGCAGATCAGTGGATTGATCAATGTTCTGGCCTTCGTTTGTGCAGTTGCTCTACTTACGAATTACACATACGGCTACGCTGTCTTATTAAAATTCGGTCTTTACCTTTTCGGTTTAGGTTCTCTGATCATTGGCTTTGTACTTGCCAAGAATGATCCGGATAAATCGAATCGTATCAATCCCTTGTTCTGGTTTGGCATTTGTCTATTATTCCTTGGACTGATCATCCGTATCAATCTGTGGCCCTATAGCACATTCGTGATTTTGCCGGGTGCATTATTCGCCGGCCTCAGTTATTTTTTCAATCCTAACAAAGAAAATAACGATTCAGAAGATCTTTTAGATAACTAATTCAATCCAAATTAGTTACTTTCATCGTAGATAGGCTGAATTATGAAGTGGCTGCTTACTTGTTTTCTGATCTTAACTTTTGGTTCTGTTCAAGAACTGCATGCGCGTGCATTCTATATCCAATCAAATAAGGAATCTCAGGATATACCAGCAAATGGCCTGAAGTATCTTATCACTTCAAAAAAAATGAAGGCCTCCGATTTAGCGAATAGAAAGTCGGAATTCAAAAAGTTAGAGGAAAACATGGTGAACCTGGGCTTTGAGCGGTCTGATGTGTGGTTCATTCTTGAATTGACCAATCCAGGAGTCAGCACAGTTCACAGAAACCTACACCTCTCCAATCCCATTCTGGATGAAGTAGACGTCTACTCATTTCAAGCCGGAAAGTGGCAACTCGTGGCCCAAGGAGGAGATCAACGCGTGCAACCTAATCACCAACATGACTACCTTTCTTTCCCGCTTACTTTTGAACCGAACAAAGAACACATAATCTTGCTCCGCGTCAATAACGGCGGAGAGCAATTCTATTTCAACACATCGCTTGAAGCACAGAGCTATGGTCAGGTTAAACAAAGTAAAAATCAACTCTTTTTTGGTGTCCTATTCGGGATCATGGGATTCATCACCCTCCTAAACTTGGCGGTGGGGATCTTATTTAAACAACGAATTGCTTATTGGTATACGGGGTATGCGCTCACCTTTACCCTACTTCAATTCTCCTTGCTAGGACTTGCATCCAAATACTTGTGGCCGGAATGGACATTCATGATCAATCGAGCCAATCCACTTTTTGCGAGCTTAGGAGTTTTCTTTTTCCTCAAATTCACCCTTGAATACCTGAATATCCGAAAGCATTTACCTCGATTCGCGCTTTTGTTTCAGAAGTTTCAATGGATCTTATTGACGAATGCTCTTCTTTCATTGATCCCACTTCCTGTATTTCTTTGGATCACTGCAATTAGTATTAACGGCATGACCTTGTTGCTCAATCTCGCCATTTTCATACCACTTCTGATCATTTTACGCAAAAAGGAGCGCGCTGCTTATACTTATCTGATCGCATTTTCATTGCTACAGGTCACGGTATTTATTTTCATTCTCAGAAATTTCGGGATCATCCCAGATAGTTTCTTAGCAGCTTATGGCTTGCAATTAGGAACTGCGCTTGAAATGATCATTCTAACAATTGGTATTCTTCAGCGATTCAAATACATCAACGACGAATCAATCGTTGCGCTTGCGGAAGCCAATGCCCTTAAAGACAACCTGAACGTACAACTGGAAAAAGAAGTACGCTCTCGAACAGCTGAAGTCATACAACAACGTAATGAACTGGCAGAAAAGAATGCAGAGATCGTTGATTCCATCAATTACGCACAACGCATTCAACAGGCAATTTTACCGTCAATTGAAGATACTTACTTGCCTTTGCAATTCCATTTGTGGTATTTACCGAAGGATATTGTTGCCGGTGATTTCTACTGGATCACTGTTCAGAAAATCCAAGATAGGGAGTTTGTCTTTTTAGCAGTAGCAGATTGTACCGGACATGGTGTTCCCGGAGCAATGATGAGTGTATTGTGTACGAATGCACTCAATGAAAGTGTCCGAAAATTGAATGCCCCTAGTACTGCGACACTTTTGGAGCACGTGAATGACTATTTGAAAGCTTATTTGAGTACCAACACGCAGCATTTGGCGGATGGCATGGATATATCCATTGCTTGTTTTGACCAAAAATCCTATCAATTGCGTTGGTCAGGCGCAAATAATCCACTTTGGGTGAGCCGATCAGAAACCACTCATTTCTTGGACGCTACAAAACGTCCGGTTGGAAAGAGTGAGCGCGAAATTCCGTTTGAGGAATTGGAAATGCAGCTGCAAAAAGGTGATCGCTTGTTTCTGTTCTCGGATGGATTTCCGGACCAATTTGGCGGGGAACAAGGGAAAAAGATCAAAACAAAAGGCTTGCGCGGCTGGTATGAAGGCAGCCTTCAGTTAACCCCTGCTGAGCAATTAGACTATTTAAAAAATGCCTTTCTAAATTGGAAACGCACTGAGGAACAACTGGATGATGTGTGTATCCTGTTAGTGGAAGTGAATTAAAACGAAGCCTTCAAGCTCATATCCAAGCTTTTGAAGCTATGCGTCAAGGCTCCCACTGAAATGTAATCCACCCCAGTCTCGGCAAATGAACGAATCGTTTCTTTCGTAATACCTCCAGAAGCTTCTGTTTCGAAACGTCCATTGATCATTTTCAAGGCTTCGCTCAGTAAATCCGGCGTGAAATTATCCAACATGATGCGATCTACTTTTCCAGTATCCAAAACTTGCTGCAATTCATTCAGATCACGTACTTCGATCTCCACTTTGAGTGATTTCCCTAAATTACTCAAGTAGCTTTCTGTCCGTTCGATCGCTTCGCGAATACCTCCGGCAAAATCAATGTGGTTATCCTTCAACATGATCATGTCGTACAAGGCAAAGCGGTGATTGTGTCCTCCGCCAATGCGCACTGCCCATTTCTCCATGTAACGGATTCCTGGAGTAGTTTTGCGGGTATCCAACAATTTCGCGGATGTTCCATCGATCAATTGCACATATTCATTGGTAAGTGTTGCAATTCCAGACATGCGCTGCATAAAATTCAACAACAAACGCTCTGCTCCCAAGATAGATCGGGCACTTCCACGAACAATAAACGCAATATCGCCATGCTTTACACGAGATCCATCATTTATAAATGTCTCAAATGTCAACGACGGATCCACTTCTTTACAGATCATTTCAGCCAGCTCCACACCGGCAATGATCCCAGAATCCTTCACCAATAATTTCGCTTCTCCCACTGCTTTTGCCGGAATACAAGCTAATGCAGAGTGGTCTCCCTCACCAATATCTTCGCGCAAGGCGTTTTGAATGATCTCTTGTAACATGAGGCAAAGGTAGTCGCTTCAGCATGAGTTAAAAACTTTGACGCAAAAAAAAATCCTGATTTCTCAGGACTTCAGAATTGATATACTTTCGATCTTATATTCTCCGGATATCTTGGCCCATTTGACCGTTACCCGGTAAGTCTCTCCTTTCGACTGGTAATTACCCATTGCACTTGCTCCATCGCTCACTGCTCCTTTGTAGGAAAACTTGAATGAGCTCGTAGGATTTTTCTGAAAGAAATCTTTTAAGATCTGTGTAGCTTGAGAACTGGCATAAACCCCATCCTTTTCAAACACATTCAACAGGATCTTATCCTTTCCATAACTTACAACCTTGGCTGCATCTCCGTCAGCAATAGCTCGTTCCACCTGCGTGTACGGCACGTCTCCCCCAACGATACTCAATAAAAAAGCGGTAAGTAATGAAAACAAGATTCCCATATCGTAATTTTTAAGTCGGCAACAAGTTAACAAATATAATGCCTAAGTGCACGAGTTCTTAAAAAAAGTGAAACGAAGGCCTACTCGCTGGATTTCACGGGAAATCCGTTTATTTGCATATGCAGCAAAAAAGGCAAACAATTGGTTGGATACTTTTCGGATTAGCAATGATCCTGATCAGTATTGCATTGGAACAGCGAGCTTTCCAACTTCCTTTTGGTATACACGAAACTGCAGACGACGCATCTTATCTACGACCAGCCGAGAATTGGATCAACCATGGCGTATGGAAAGACAACTCAGAAGGGCCATCCGCTTATGTACAACGTCCTCCCTTGGTAGGAGGTATATACGCCATTGGTTTTTGGCTTTCTCCGGGTGGGAGTAAAGTGATCTTTATGGTTTTTGCCGTACTACTCCACCTCATCGCCGTTCGTTGTTTGAATCAATTACTTTTGGCCACTTCACAGATTTGGCGCGTGACAGGATTATTGCTTTTCACGGTTCTTCCTTGTTTTTTCGGATTTTTGAGTTATTCCATCAGCGAGGCACATGTTGTTTCGTTGATCGTAATCGGAATAACTTTATTCTATCAAAACAGATCCGGATTCATTCTGGGAAGCTTCTTGCTGCTCATTTATTTGTTTCGCCCAGTGCTGCTCCTCTTGTTTCTCCCATGGTTTGTTATTCGACTGCGCGAACGCATACACCTCGTGGGGAGAAACTGGAAAATTGCATTTTTCATTTTGCTCTTGGCGGTTTTAGGTTGGGAAGGTAGAAAGGCTTATTACACGGGACACTTGTTGGACCTGCATCCTATTTACCATGAAGCGAATTGGAGTACATACAGGCCTCCACATGAAAAATTATCGGATCTCTTTCGTATTTGGGAGACCAAACCAGAATTGTTCCATGAACTATGTGGAAAGGCTTTAGCAGGCACTTTGGATCTTAAAGCCGTTGAAGAATACTGCCAAGAAAGACATGTACCATTAGATGCGGCCACGCTTCACGGCACACTTATAAAATGGGCTCATGTCGCCCAAAGTGCTATTGACGAAAATGCCATGACACTCACTCGCTCAGAACAAGAATTCAACAAAAGAATCAAGTTATTGCGCAAAGAGTTAGTTTCTGAATATCCTTGGAGATATTATGTTTATACCCCGCTACAAGGAATGAAAGAACAGTTGCCGAAGAGCCATTTGAATTTGGGAATCTTTCAAGAAACCTATCGTGGCACTTGGCTGGTTGAGTTCATCAGGATAATTTCGTTGTTGCTCGTTGTTTTGAGTTTCGTGTTACTACCAGCGAGCATTATTCATAAACATCCCCTCAGGTATTTAGCGATTGGTACCCTGATCTATTTAGTCTATTTGTTTTGGATCCAGCGTATGAATGAAGACCGTTATCTCTTACCTGCATTTATCGCTGCATATTGTGTACTTCTGTTTTGGATCAACAGCATTTTTAAGGTTCGAAAGAAAACTGCATAAAAAAGGCCGCCAAATCTGGCAGCCTTTTGTCTTTAACTATCTCAAGAATTACTTGGCAATAATAATGAACTCTGTACGTCGGTTCAATTGATGTAATTTTTCCTTGTCAACCCAAAGATACGTTGCATCAATCTCCTCGTTAGATACCTTTAATTGTGATTCACCGTATCCGGTTCCCGTAATTCGATTGCGGGCAATACCTTTAGAAACGATGTAGTCAACGGATGACTTCGCACGTTTATCAGCCAGAATTCGGTTTTCCTCATCCGTACCACGCGCATCCGTGTGAGAACCTAAGGCGATCTTCATCTTCGGATTGTCCTTCATGATCTTAACGATCTTATCCAATTCAACTGCTGCGTCTGGACGGATATTCCATTTACGGTAATCGAAGTAGATCGGGTTGATCACCAAACCAAGATCTGTCCCCACTTCTAACTCAGCAACCAACGGATTGATAACTTCATTCAAACGCACTGTTGGCTCACCTCCGAACGTAATGTCAGCATCAACCGATGTAGGTGCATATCCAGTTTTGGTAACATCTAAATGCACCTTCATAGGGTCTCCCGGCAATTTCCCGAAAATGGAATCTGAAACAAAGTAACCTTTCGAATCCGTCATGACACTTGCTAAAATAGCACCCGTCGCAGCATCTTTTAAGGTAACCTGCGCGTCGGCAACCACTTCATTTGTCTTGCTATCTCGGATTGTTCCATCAATGAAATACAATCGCGACAATTTTCCGGAAGCATCTAACCACAACTCTCTGTAAACCACTTGTTGCAAGTACCCACAGTTTGTTGAAAGTGTATCGGTATACACAATTTCTTTCCCGTTATTTCGAGTATAAACAAGATCGTATTTGGTACACAACCCCAGATCAGCCATGAAAAATCCATCACGGAATCTTGGGAACAAGTGTCTTGTAACATCATTTCCGCAAGATTTGCATTTCAGGTCAATTGCCAAATCCTCGGGCATTTTTGCCCCCTGACGCAAACGAATATTTCCCTTCAATACCGCAAGAGGGTAGATTCCCAGATAATCATTCTTGATCACATAGATGTCTTTCTCTCCTTTTCCTCCCGGGCGAACTGAGGTCAAATACCCCATATACCCATCAAACGTGGTGGTATAGAACAGGTCATCCCCACACGAATTGAATGGATGGCCCAAATTCATTGGCTTTGACCAAGCACCTGTAGAGTCTAAAATGGACTGGAAGATATCGAAACCTCCCATTGAATTCTCACCGTTGCTCGAGAAGTAAAGTGTTTTGTTATCAATGGAGATAAAAGGCGACTCCTCGTCATAAGGTGAGTTCAACGTTGGGCCACAGTTTACCGGTTTTCCCCATTCGCCATTTTCTTGTTTATCCGAACGATAAATATCACGCCCCCCAAATCCTCCTTTCTTGTTGGAAACGAAATACATGGTTTTACCATCCGGAGTAACCGTACAGTGCGTTTCCCAATCCGAGGTATTGATCTGCTTATTGTCAATGTGATCAATTTTCTTGAAGCGTTCGTTGGTTACATTCGAGTAAAAAATATCACCACTTCCTTCCGTATCTTGATACAGATAAATGCGACGTTCATCCGGACTCACAGCCATGGTCGCCTCATTTTGAGCAGGATCGCAAAAATCAATACGTACCGGATCTGTCCAAGTGCTGTCAAAAGTGAGATAGGACACATAGATATCTTCCGGGTATTGATACATGCGATCATCTCGGTGTTCCAAAACATCGGCACCCTCCCATCTTTTGCGGGAAGTATAATAAAGTGCAGTGCCGTCCAATGAGATCACAGGAGAATACTCTGGAAGACCTGTGTTTACAGGGCTTTGCAAGTTCTCGATAATCGCTTTTTTCGGGTGAGCCAATTCGTAAGCTGCTACTTCACATTGCTTCAAATGCAACTTCGCCATCAAGATGTTAGCCGATTTTGGATTCGACGTACTAATGAACTCGTTGTAATAAGCTTTGGCCTTATCGATCTGCAAATTGAGGTGATAACAACGTGCCAAAACGAACAAAGCATCTGTTGGTGCCTTCTGTTCGGTAGTGCTGTATTGATCCCAGATCTTTGTTGTTTGTTCCACTGCTTTTTCCAAAAACGGCATGGCATTTATGTAGTCCTGACGCAATTCCATGAGAATGTAGCCTTTACGGAAATTGTAATTGCAGTTATTGGGTTGGCGTGCCAACAATTTATCCGCAAGGAGGTTCGCTTGGTAAAAATACCCGTCGTTCATCATATTAGAACATTCAATCATCTGTTCTTTCTCAGATGCTTGTTCAAGCAAGTAGGTCAAGCGTGTTGTATCATTCTGTCCGATAACGGTAACCGTGCAGATCAAAAATGACAGTAGTAGCAACTTTTTCATGTTTCTTAAGCTTACAAAGTGCGGGTACGTTTACGCAAGTAATGGAGTTAAGTTACGAATAGGACATTCAATCCACAAAAAAATCGTTAATTTATTGTACTTTCGTGCATGCACGTAACGCTACTATGCATCGGAAAAACGGGGAAATCATTTCTGGAAGAGGGCGAAAAAGAATATTTAAAGCGCTTATCGCACTACATCTCATTTGAATTGAAAATTCTACCGGACATCAAGCAAGCCAAGAATATGAGTGAGGAGCAGATCAAACAAAAAGAAGCCGAACTTTTCCTGGAAAAGATCCAGACTGGTGATACCGTCTTTTTGTTGGACGAGCAAGGCAAGGAATACGGTTCTGTTGCCTTTGCACAGTTTCTGCAAGAACAATTTAATCGTGGAGGAAAGCATATCTACTTTCTGGTTGGAGGGCCTTATGGTTTTCATACCTCATTGTATGCGCGTACTCAGGGGAAGATCTCCTTATCGAAAATGACCTTTTCACATCAAATGATCCGCATGTTCTTCATCGAGCAAATGTATCGTGCGATGACCATTTTAAAAGGTGAACCTTATCATCATCGTTGAGTATGAAATTTGAATTCTTTGGATTAATCGATATCCTTGCAACACTGGGCTGGTTTCTGGTGTTTGCTGCATTTGCCTACATCATCCGCATTAGGCATTCCAAGGATCCGGATTACAAGCTGTATCTACCGAATTTTTATGTTCACATACTATTAGGCATGTTTTTCGGTCTTATTTACACCGTATATTATGAAGATGGTGGCGATACTGTTTATTATTGGGTCACGGCAAGTCGCTTAAATGATGTTTTCTGGGATAATCCTGTTAACTATTTATCTGAAATACTCAGCAATCCTGAACCTGGAAAAATGCCTAATTTTTACGACAAAACAGGCAGTCCTCCGCACTGGATCTACTATGAAAACGAATCTTTCTTTGTTGCTAAAGTTGCAAGTATCTTTTCCTTTTTTAGTTTAAAAAGTTATTTCGCATTGAACCTGATGTTCTCGGTCATTTCAGGATGGGTGAGCTGGCGTTTTTTTCGATTAATTAAACGCACCGTGCAACTTGATTTCAAATTTGCCGCCATCGCATGTCTGTTCTTACCAACAGTTGGTTTTTGGTGTTCCGGTGTGATCAAGGATACTGTAGCTTATTGTGCTACAATTGGTCTAGTGATTGGCTTCTTTTACATCATATCAGGCGAAAGGAAAAAGCGTTTTTTGCACTTGATCTTGATCTTGTTCTGCTCTTACATACTGCTAAACTCTCGCGCTTTCATGTTAGTAGCTAGCTACGTACCTTTGATGGTTATTTTTGTATTCAAATTGAATCAACACAAACCGTTTTTAATCAAGTTGTTAACACGTATTACGGGTATTGCCTTAACCGCCGCATTAATCCTGTTTTACCTAAACCGCTCCAATGAATTTGGTGAGTTTTCGTCGACGAAGGTCATGGAAACAGCAGAAGTAATCCACAATGACTTCAAACAAAATGAAACTTACACCGGAAAACGTTATGATTTAGGGCTGGATGATTTCAATACCGCTAGTTTAATTCGTGTGATGCCACTTGCCATTTTAACGACCCTTTACAGACCCTTTCTGTGGGAAGTAGATGGTGTCCTGATGCTATTGAATGGTCTTGAAAGCACTGTACTTCTTTTTTTTACGCTTCAAATGATTTTTTCGAAAAAGGAAAAACGGATCAATCTTTCACACTTCAACCACAGCTTTTACCTTTACGCGCTAATTTTCATTCTTGTATTAGGTTTTTTTGTGGGTATAACCTCCATCTTATTCGGTATTTTGGCGCGACTAAAGGCACCTATTTTACCTTTTTTCGTTTTATTGATCTTTTCTTACAAACAAGCACAACGCGAAAAGGAAAATTCAAAACCCAAAAAAATAGAATATTAATACTTGCATGCAGACTAAAATAATTACCTCTTCTTCCTCACGGTGGTTTCCGGATTTTAAAGAATTGTTGCGTTACCGCGACCTGTTCCTTATGCTTGCATGGCGGGATTTCCGAGTGCGCTATGCACAAACATCCATCGGTCTTTTATGGGCACTAATCCAACCATTGGCGACTATTGCCATTCTCAGTCTGGTTTTTGGGAATTTCGTAGGCGTCCAAACAGGTGTACCCCACCTGATCTTTACCGTTGCCGGTATGAGCATGTGGACTTATTTCGCGTTCGTGATGTCGAACTCCGGTTCTTCAATTATTACGAGTCAGGAAATGGTCAAAAAGATCTATTTCCCGCGCTTGATCATTCCGCTTTCCAAAGCTGTGGTGGGTCTGATCGATCTGGGTATCACACTACTGATCTTAGTTGGACTTTTCTTTTATTACGGTATTACTCCTTCAGGAAACTGGTGGATGGCGCCCTTTTTCATTTTCTTGGCGATCTTGGTTGCTTTGGCCGTTGGTATTTGGTTGAGTGCACTCACGGTGCGCTACCGCGATTTTCAGCACGTCGTTCCTTTTTTGGTTCAATTAGGTCTATATATTACGCCTGTGGCGTATCCTGCTGAGTTTGCTGCGAAGCATTTACCGGATTGGGCTGCCAGTTTGTATTATTTAAATCCTATGGCCGGCGTGGTGCAAGGTTTCCGATGGAGTTTGTTTGGGGGAACCCCACCGGATGGTTATTTCTGGATCTCTGTAATGATGGTATTCGTTTTGTTTGTTACAAGCCTCCTATTCTTTAAACGCGTGGAGGATGAAATTGCCGATTACGTGTAATATGTCGAGTTATTTCTTTCATACTTTTACACAGTGTGAAATGTGCGGAGCCGATCCCTCGCATTTTCGTAGTATGGGCAAACGACTGGACCGTGCACAAGGATTTTTTCCGGCAAAGCGCAACGGAGATCTTACACAGGTTGTCCGCTGCACACATTGTGGGCTCATCTTTTGTCAGCCAATGCCTATACCCCAGGAGGTAGATCATCACTACAACATAGATCCTGAATCTTACTGGACCGATAATGTTTTAAGCACACAGGAGAACAGCATCGATTCGATAAATCAGTTTCTGAAAGGTTTTACAAAAAAACGTGCTTTGGATATTGGCTCAGGAATGGGAAATGATTTAAACGCATTAAAAGAACTCGGTTTTCAAGTGGTCGGCATTGAGCCTTCAAAAAGCTTTGCGGAAGCTTCTCAAAAAAAATTCGGGTTTTCAAATTCAGAGGTTTTGGTACAGCGACTAGAAGAAAGCGCATTTGAATCAGAATCTTTTGATTTCATTGCATTTGGTGCAGTTTTGGAACATTTGCCATTCCCCGGAAAGGCCCTGGAAAAAGCCGTTAACTGGCTTACAACTGGGGGATTACTACAAATTCAAGTTCCTAACGCCCGCTGGTTAACAGCACGTTTGGTCAATACCGTGTACCACATTACAAGCCCAGGATTTGTTTGCAACCTAAGTCCTCGACATGCACCTTATCATTTATTTGAATTTACTGAAGCATCGTTTAGAACCTTTGCTAAGGCACACGCACTTGACATTGTGCTTTTACAATACGATATTTGTGATACAATGCTGCCTCGGTGGACCAACAGTTTGGTGAAACCATACATGCGGTTGACCAATACTGGAATGGAACTGAACCTGCTGTTACAAAAGAAAACTAAATGAACGAACACATAGCCATTCGGGTAATTAATCTTTCCAAACAGTACGCGATCGGCGCGCAGAAAAGTAATTCGTTGAGACATTCACTTAGTGATTTTTTTCGTAAAAAAAAGTCAACTAAAAAGGAGTTTTGGGCATTGCGCGGCGTAAACTTTGAGATCCAAAAGGGAGATGTAGTGGGTATTATCGGTAAGAACGGTGCCGGAAAAAGTACCTTATTGAAGATCTTGTCGCAAATTACCAAACCTACCGAAGGCAGCATTGAGATCAACGGACGGATTGCTTCGCTCTTGGAGGTTGGAACAGGTTTTCACCACGAATTAACCGGGCGAGAAAACATCTACCTGAATGGAACCATCTTGGGGATGACACGCAAAGAGGTTGCTGCCAAATTCAACGAGATCGTAGAGTTCTCTGGTGTCGAAAAGTTTATCGATACCCCCGTTAAGCACTACAGTTCCGGAATGTACGTGCGCCTCGCCTTTGCGGTAGCGGCTCATTTAGAGCCTGAAATTCTGATCATTGACGAAGTACTGGCTGTGGGAGATGCCGATTTTCAGAAAAAATGCTTGGGTAAAATGCAGGATGTGGCAGAACAAGGAAGAACTGTTCTATTCGTAAGTCATGATATTGAGGCTGTACAAGCACTATGTAATAAAGGTATTTTAATGGAAAAGGGCCAGATCAAAGAAATCGGCTCTATACACGATGTTCTGCACGACTATTCGAATATTTCCGGGCATGCAACAAAAGTTTGGGATGAGAACTCACGTCCCGGAGATCATGTTGTGAAGCTCAATGAAGTTCGCTTAATCAACACCGAAAAGCATCCAATTCAGCGAGCCGATTTGGATGAAGAGATTGGTATTGAGATCATTTATGAAGTATTCAAAGACAACTGTTACCCTACTCCTAATTTTCATGTTTACAGTTCAACAAATGTGCTTTGTTTTATTCTCATTCTTGATGAACAAATCCATCAAAAAGGGACCTACAAGTGTATCGGATGGATCCCTAAGAAGACGCTCAACAATAGCACCTATCATATTGGTGTGGCCATAACCACGCTGAAATCAATGGAAGTTCATCTTGACATTAAAGATGCTGTTTCCATTGACATGATTGAAAGCAAAATTCAACGAGACATGTCCTATGGCGGACATATACCTGGCCTAATGCGTATCAATTTTAATTCTGAAATTACGAAACTATGAGCGAATACGACTTTACTGGTGAACGACTAACTACCACAAAACGGAGTGAAATAATGATTCATCATTTGCATCGGTACGCAATGGCTATTGATCTAGCCCGTGGAAAGGTCGTTTTGGACATTGCATCTGGTGAAGGGTACGGTAGCAATTTACTCGCGAAAGTTGCTGAATCAGTTCTTGGAGTAGATATTGAGAAGAAAGTTGTCGATTTTGCAAACCAAAAATATACACAACCGAACTTAGAATTCAAAGTTGGCTCAACCTCTTTAATCCCTAGTAAAGATAACGTATTTGATCTTATTGTCAGTTTTGAGACGATTGAGCATCATGACGAACATGAACAAATGATGGAAGAATTCAAACGCGTTCTGAAACCTGGTGGAGTATTAATAATTTCGTCACCGGATAAGCTAAATTATACAGATATTCCCCAATACACGAACTCTTTTCACGTGAAAGAGTTATATAAAGAGGAATTCAAAACGATAATTGCCAGATACTTTGCATACGCCCGACATTTTAATCAGAATCTTTTTTATAGTAGCATTATTGTATCGGATAATGGGGATGCCTCTAAATTTAAAGAGTTCAATGGGGATTTTGACAAAATCATTGAAAATGAAACATTAAGCATTCCAATGTACAACATTTGTGTGGCATCTGACGAACCGATTGAAAATGAAAACTTTGCGGATGCAAGTATTTTTAATGCTCAAGAAGTTTTTAATGACATAAAAAATAAAGAGGCTGAAATATATGCATCTAAGACCTACAAAATTGGTAAGTTCTTCACTTTTCCGATTCGGTTAATTCGGTCACTACGTAATTAAGGACCTAATATAGAGATGTTCTAATATGAAAGATCTTTCTATCATAATTGTCAATTACAAGACACCGTTGCTTACTGAAAAATGTATAGAGAGTATTTACTCTACAACATCAAAAAACATCCATCTTGAAATAATAATTGTGGACAATGCTTCACAAGACAACTCAGAACAATTCATCACCTCTAAATATTCCGATGTTAAATGGATCAGCAACCCGGTTAATGAAGGTTTTGGAAGAGCAAACAATAAAGGCATTGAGATAGCAAATGGAAATTTTGTATTACTCTTAAATTCAGACTTGATTCTTTTGAATCAGACAATCGAAAAAGCTTTAGCCGCAATCAAGAAGCATCCAAATCCAGGAATATTAGGATGTCAGCCCCTTAATATAGATGGAAGTGAACAAAATTTTACTTCAACGATTGCTAGTTTTCGAAAATTGATCGACAAAAATTTAATCATCAACTACCTTTTCCCTGCAAAGAATGTAAGCCAAGAAGCTGTTATGGGGTCGTTTATGCTATTTCCCAAGAAAGTTCTTGATGAATGCGGAAGCTTCGATCCTGATTTTTTTATGTATAGCGAGGAAATTGAATTGTGTCATCGTATAAAAATGAAAGGATTCGATATTGTCATGGAGAGATCTATCACATTTCTTCATGAAAATGGCGGCAGTTCCTCTGATAAGACATGGGCGAACAGACAAAGCTATTTATCTTCAGCGCTTTTGTTCTACAAAATTCATGGAGTAGCGGGCTATATATTATATCACTTTGTAAATCATCTGAATTATTTCATAAACTTTCTTTTGCTTTGGAAATTTGACAAATCTTATCGAAAAGATTTCCGTTCTGATTTTTCGAATTACTTCAGTATATATGCCCATTATTTTAGAATCCCCATTTTATATTCCAGGGAAACAGGACGCGGTAAAAGAATTCTCGAATATGAAGTTTCTGACAAAAATATCCGGCGATGAGAAAAAAGCATATTTATTCGTTTTTAAAAAACATAACACACAAAACTCTTAAGAGAAGACAAATTTGCGTGTATAGAAATGGATATATTTTAACGCATCGTTCAGCGAAAATGGAATTGAATGATTGTTTTCTCTTCGTTAATAAATGTGAGTTTTCGCGTATTTACAAACCACTCCCATCAATTATTTTCTTAGCTAGAAACAGCTTGCTAAAATTCACATCAGATCATTACACGTTGTGTGAAGGAGCAAAGATTCATGTTAGAGAAAATGCTGTTTCGAATATAGAAGGTAAAGGAATGATTAATTCTATGACAGAAATTGATGTGTATGAACGTATTTTTATTGGTCACGGAACCATTATTTCTTCCAACTGTTACATCACTGATTCTGACCAACATAATGTGATAGAAAATGGTGAACTAAAATCCAAAACAAAACCGATTACAATAGGTAGAAATGTTACCATTTTAAAAGGAGTAGAAATTGGTGATAATGCCATTATTGGAGCTGGGAGTGTAGTCACAAAATCAGTCCCAAACAATACGCTGTTTGCAGGTAATCCAGCTAAAGAAATTAAAGAGGTGTATCATGGAAGTTTTGAAAATGACAGATAAAACCTTAATCATAGAGATCGGCTACGCGGGTTTAGGCGACCATCTTTTCCATAGTCACTTACCCCGTATTGCCAAAGAGAGTGGAAAATACAATGCGGTCTTTATTTCAAATCAATCCAAATTCGGTCATCCTGATTACAAAAAACTAATTTGGGAAATGAATCCGTTTTTGGATGGTTTTGTAGATGAACCCGGAATCAAATGTGATATAGCAAGTTGTGTTGAAAAAGTTAATCCAAACTCTCCTACTAATTTATTAGATCAAGTGATGTTCTGGTTCCATCTTGATAATGGTATGACCTGGAATCAGCCAGAAGTATATTATCAACCGGTTTTTCGATCAGAATTTGCACATATCATTTATGATCCAAACTTTGTATCTTGGATTGGAAATGTGATCGATGAAGATGCGATGATCTTTTTCAAAAAAAATAAAATCCATTTTGATTATGTCATGAAGTTGAGAGGCAATAAAACGATGTTCATCCCGAATGAAGCTACAAAATTCATCGAAACACCTACCCTTTTCGATTTTTGTGACCTGATATTTTCATGTAAACAATTGTATTGTCTCACCTCTGGAACTGCTACTCTTGCGGCTGCCCTCCAAAAATCGGCTATTGTATTTTGGGGCAAGGAACAATTTGTAGGCTTTCAACATTTCAAAAAGCATGAATACCGATTCATTCCAAGAGATTTAAAAAATAGGATTCGTAGAAAATTATCTAAACTGTTTTGATAGTATGTTAAAGTTAACGATCGGAATGCCCGTTTTTAACGATGTAGCTTTCATTGATGCTTCTCTGCGTTCCATTCTGGCACAAGAGGACATTTCCTTTAAACTCATCATTTCGGATGACGGATCAACAGACGGATCGGCTGATATTTGTTTAGATTACGCCTCCAAAGATTCCCGGATCTCTTACATCCGCCAACCAATTAATCTAGGTATCTCCAGAAACATGGAGTACTTGCTCGCTGCATGTGACACGCCATTTTTCATGTGGGCAGGAGACGATGATCTTTGGGACCCGCGATTTTGCAAAATCCTGATCGACAAGTTGGAACAAAATCCAAATGCCGTCTCTGCATTTACCTATTATTACGAAATTGACGAAAAAGATCAGCGCATCGAACCACCTTATACCTACGATTTTTCTGGTAAAAACGCCTTCACTCGTATTCGCAAGTTGGTTCAGACAACCAATGATGGTTTTGGTTATGGTATCTTCCGGTATGAAGCCATCAAAGATGTTCGTTTTCCTGTCTGGTGGTGGCCGAATAAAAAAACGCCTTACAATAACATTTTTCCAACACTATGCTATTATCTGGCTCAAGGAGATTATGCACTATACACGGAAGATTTTCTCTTTTTAAAACGTGTAAAAACGGAGAAAAACACAAATCACTTATTGGTTGGCCAAGGCAATGGCATTAAAGAATTAAGCGCTTATTTTCTGCGTCGTTTCAATATGGTTTTCATTTGCCTTCGATACATTCGTCGTTCACAAGGATTTCTATTGACTTTTCGATTGGCTCCAATAATCTATTACCGTTGGTGGATCGTATCGTTTTCCCAACAATTCAGCTCAGCTTACCGTTTTATCTGGAAAAGAATCTTTCAGCGCAGCTAACCATTCAGCGAAATCAGTAAAGTTAATGTTGTCCTGAAAGTGTTTTTCCACCACTTCCCTCACAAGCTGTCTTTCCAACAAGCGAATTTCCTTTGATCGATTGAACCAGTCAAGAATTTGATGTGTAATGATCATCTCATCCTCATAAACTGAAAACATTAAACCTTGGTTTGGATGAACCAATTCAGGAACCCCGCCAACATCCGTAGTCAATACCGGAATTTCGTGAGCCATGGCTTCCATCATTGAAAAGGGGACTCCTTCACTGTCTGACAACGACAACATGGCATCAAAAACCTGATCTTCATACAACTGTGTGACTT
>JBMLQF010000196.1:0-82175 GCA_049241705.1 Fluviicola sp.
CAGCTAATCACCACTACGTGATTACAAACGTGATCGATACCTTAAAAGGAAGAACGTCTGCTACCACGAATGCACTTGAAGGCTTGAAAGTGGTTG
This sequence comes from Fluviicola sp., assembly GCA_049241705.1. GTDB lineage: Bacteria > Bacteroidota > Bacteroidia > Flavobacteriales_D > Crocinitomicaceae > Fluviicola. The sequence goes on from JBMLQF010000196.1 coordinate 97, forward strand.
AGATCATCGAACGTATTTATAAAGTAAGAAATGAACAATTCAATTTACACTAAACTACTACAAAAAGAAGCCAAATTGGCCGTTATTGGTCTGGGTTATGTTGGCTTGCCAATCGCTTTGGAATTTGCACGAAAGATCAAAGTGGTTGGATTTGACATCAACCAGAAACGAGTGGATATGATGCGCAATCATGTTGATCCAAGTAACGAATTGGAAGCAAGTGATTTTGACGGTTGTGATATTCATTTTACAGCTGACATTGAAGACCTGCGTGAGGTGGAGTTCTTTATTGTTGCCGTACCAACACCTATTGATGATGCAAATTTACCTGACCTAAAGCCTTTGTTGGGAGCGTCAAAAACGGTTGCTCAAGTATTGAAAAAAGGTGATTACGTGGTTTTCGAATCAACGGTTTACCCAGGTTGTACAGAAGAGGATTGTATTCCAGTTTTAGAGGAGATTTCCGGTTTGAAATTCAAACAAGATTTCAAAGTAGGTTACTCACCAGAACGCATCAATCCGGGAGACAAAGAACACACCTTACAAAATGTCGTGAAGGTAGTTTCTGGATGTTGTGCAGAATCTTTGGAAGAGATCGCGAAAACCTATGAATTGGTTGTTGGAGCAGGAGTTCATCGCGCAACGTCAATTAAAGTAGCAGAAGCAGCAAAGATCATTGAAAATACGCAGCGTGACGTGAATATCGCGTTGATCAATGAACTATCGATCATTTTTAATAAGTTAGGAATCAATACCTACGAAGTTTTGGAGGCCGCCGGAACAAAATGGAACTTTTTGAAGTTTTCACCGGGATTGGTTGGTGGACATTGTATCGGGGTAGATCCATATTACCTGACTCACAAAGCGCAGCAAGCTGGTTATCATGCGAAGATTATCAATAGCGGTCGTTATGTAAACGACAGTATGGGCTTTTATATTGGGAAGCAAACTACTAAAAAGATTATTGCTCAAGGTAAACACATTCAAGATGCAAAGGTACTGGTGATGGGGGCTACCTTCAAAGAAGATGTGTCGGATATCCGAAATTCAAAAGTGATCGATGTGGTTACTGAGTTAAAATCTTTCCAAGTTGCTGTTGACTTGGTAGACCCACACGCTTCTTCAGAAGAAATGGAACACGAATATGGTGTGCCATTAACGCAAATTGGCTCAAATTACGACGCGATCATTGTTGCCGTAAATCACAAAGAATACAAATCACTTACCGAAGATTATTTCAAAGGACTTCTTCGAGATGGAAAAGGGGTGTTCGTGGATATCAAGGGTATTTACAAAGGAAAAATCAAGGATCTGGAATATTGGAGTTTGTAGCAATACCTACAACTTTGATACGTTTTGGTTAGAAAAGAGAAATAATGAGTGATTCGCAAAAAAGAATATTAGTAACAGGTGGAGCAGGATTTATTGGCTCACACTTGGTGCGACTACTGGTGAATAAGTATACGAATTACACCATTATAAACTTCGATGCATTAACCTATGCTGGAAATTTGGCAAACATTACCGATGTCATGGATGCTCCCAATCACGTATTTGTGAAAGGGGATATTATCTCTGAAGAGGATGTCAAAAATGCACTAGAAACGTACGAGATTTCCGATATCATTCATTTGGCGGCGGAATCTCACGTGGACCGATCGATCGAGGGACCGATGGAATTTGTGCGAACCAATGTGGTTGGTACTGTTAATTTAATTAATCAGGCCCGCGCTTTTTGGAAATCAAACGAAGGACATACATTTTATCATGTCTCTACAGATGAGGTGTATGGTTCGTTGGGAAGTGAAGGTTTTTTTACTGAAACTACTCCATACGATCCACGGAGTCCGTATTCGGCCTCAAAGGCTGCTTCCGACCATTTTGTTTCTGCTTATTACCACACTTACGGCTTTCCGATCAAGCGCAGTAATTGCTCAAATAACTACGGAAGTCACCACCATCCGGAAAAGTTGATCCCATTGATGATCACGAATATTCTGAATAAGCGACCATTGCCAGTTTATGGTGATGGCACAAATGTGCGTGATTGGTTGTGGGTAGAAGACCATGCTCGTGCCATTGATCTGATCTTTCATGAAGGGGAAATTGGCTGCAACTACAATGTTGGTGGTTGGAACGAATGGAAGAATATTGACTTGGTTCATTTACTGTGCGATTTAATGGATAAGGCCTTAGGTCGTGTGGCCGGTGAAAGTGCGCAATTGATCACCTTTGTGAAGGATCGTGCTGGACACGACCAACGCTATGCCATTGATGCTTCCAAATTACACGATGAACTGGGATGGAAACCAAGTATTACTTTCGAGAAGGGATTGGAAGCTACAGTTCGCTGGTATTTGGATAATCAGGAATGGGTCAATGAAGTAACCTCAGGAGCTTATCAAGAGTATTACAAGAACATGTATAACAATCGGAAATAAAGCAGAAAGGCTCCTGAAATGGAGCCTTGCTAAACCTAACTGCTTTTGCTAAACATGAAACTAAGTGGTGATTATAGGTTGATCTTTAAAAAGCGTTTAACGGTTATATTTCCGTGTTCATCTTCAATTTTTAATAAGTAAATTCCTTCTTCCAATTCTTGCGTGTTGATACTGCTTACTTGATATCCTTTTTGCGCATTTTGCATCCAAGTGGATAGTGCAGCACCAGTTTGATCGAGCAAGGTGAAGATGCATGTTTGATCTTGTGGACTGCTCAATTCGCATTGGATCGAATTTTTAGCTGGATTCGGGTAAAGTGACCATTCCAGTTGTTCTCCGGTAAAAGCATCTGCTGCTGTTAATTCATAATAGGTGATGGTACCGTCCTTGTCGACCTGCTTCAGACGATAATATTGCTGTTGTATGCTGGCTTGTTCATCCACAAAGGAATAATTCTCTGGAAAATTACTGTTTCCCGCACCTGCGATCTGGCACACTTGTTCGTACATATCGCCATCTGATGATCGCTCCACCACAAAATAATCACTATTTACTTCTTGTTCTGTTGTCCAGTTCAAGGCTACGTCTCGTCCAATGCGGGTTGCTTTAAAGGCACTCAATTGTACAGGCAGCGGAACACATGATCCAGTTGGAGTGGCAGTTACAGCACCGATGCTGATGTACTGATATGCTGGTCTGTTTGGACCGGTGAAATTATAGTAGCAACTTGGACAAGCTTGGTAATCTGGACGATATCTCAAGGTGATGGATCGCACAGCACCTCCAACTGGCGGTGTTACCTGAATTGTCATATTATCACAGGCAGTTGAGCCTCTCGATCCGTAAGTACCGTTATATCCGCGTATTACTCGTGTTGTTCCAGCAGTACCAATTGTTTTGTTAGAACCTCCAGATGCTATGATATTTGCAACCGGAATTGCAACATTATTTCCATCAATGGCTGAAATTTCCACAATATCAGCAAATGTTTGAACCGATTCATCTGAGTTGATATCCCTGATTTGAAAACTCATAACAGAACACATGCCGCTTGTAGTTCCTCCAGAAGTAAAATTCATGGTGAGTGTTACTTGAGCTGAGGTTATATTACCAAATAGATTTTCAAAAGCGAGTCCGCCGGCTATTCCACATTGTCCAGATCCTACAGTTGCGGCGGCATAATGACGCGGTGTGCCATTCTGAAATCCGGGAGCACTTGAAGTGATCGTTGCGGTCATAACTCCTGTTGTATAAGATGTGCCTCCATTTGGATACCCACTCCAACTAAACGTTTGCGAAGAGGCTAGCCCCGATGTGCAAATGGTCAATAAAAAGAATAGATATTTCATAACATCCAATTTGTGTAGAGCGAAAGTAAGCTTAGCGAAATCCTCAAAAAAGAGTGGTAGCCCCTCAATCGGTTTAGTATCTGTTAAAATCCAAGAGGTTCTTATATTTGCATATGGCTTTTTTCAATTGGTTTAAATCGAATACGCCCAAAGAAGCAGCACCCATAGGAAATTTGCTGGTGGACGTGCACAGTCATCTCATTCCCGGAATTGATGATGGAGCGCAAACGATGGAACATTCGATAGGGATGATCAACCGTTTCTTTGAATTGGGATATAGAAAATTGATCATTACGCCGCATGTCATGACGGGAGTTTATGATAATACTCCGGAAAACATCATGAACGGTTTTCAGCAAGTGAAAGCTGCTATTAATCAAATGGAATTGCCAATCGAATTGGAAGTCTCAGCCGAATATTTCCTGGATGAAACCTTGTTTGATAAAGTGAAAAACAAGGAGCTCTTGCCATTTATGGGAAATCACATCTTGTTCGAGTGTTCCTTCCGTTACGAGCCGCAACAATTAGATGATTTCATTTTCCTTTTATGTTCAAATGGGTACCAACCAATTATAGCCCATTTCGAACGCTATTTCTATTACCACGGTAATTTGGATCGCGCGAAGCGCTTGCGCGAATTAGGATGCTGGATTCAAGTTAATTTGAATTCTTTTACCGGACATTATGGACCGGAGGTGAAAAAACAAGCGATCGCATTACAAAAAGCTGGATTGATAGATATTGCCGGTAGCGATTGCCATCGCATTGAGCATTTAGATCTCTTAGAAAAGCATCTGAATCAAAAAGAATTCCACGAGCTTCTGACCTCTCCATTGAAGAACGGGCAATTGAAGTAACAATATTAAAAATAAATACCATGGTAATTAAATGATGTGTATATTTGTATGAAAAATCATACAACATGCTTACATATTCATTGATCATCATTGCTGCTTTAAGCTTTTTACTCACATTAGTTTTAAGAGATAAGCCATTTGTTTTCTTGCTATTACCAGGTGTTGCTTTAACGCATTTCGTCTTCGAAAAATTTGAGGAGGACCCCTCAGTACCAATGATCCAATTCACATTTTTAGGTGCCTTGGGATTGGCATTATTGGCAAACATGTTAAATGGAAATATTTGGAGACTTTCTGGGTTGATCATCATCTTATTGTTTGCGATCCCGATCGGGGCAAAGGCCAATTTCGCTTCGTTTGAAATTGTTTGGTCCGTTAATTTATTACTTCTAGCTGTTGCGGGGGCATTGATTCCTTTCATTTCATCGCTTATATCACGGATCTTGTTTCCAGCTGATTCTTCTGAGAACACTGAAACATGGATCGCACTGATCTCAGTTGCTCCAATGTTTATGTTTGCTAATTTTCAGGCATCTTTATTTGGTGTTTACCTGGTGTTCTTTTCCTGGCTGATCGCTGCAATGGCGAGAAGAAGCGTGAAACAAAGTTTACTCGCTTTCGGAGGTGTCATCATCGCCAGTGGACTAATTTATGCATCGGGTCAATCACTTGTTAGTACTGCCTATCTTGCCGGAAACTGGTGGATGGGATTTGCGGCCGGGATCGGAGCGCTGGGGTGGTACGGACTCATAGATTCGAAGCGCTTGAAATTCCTTCATTTGCTCTTACTTTTGGTACTGCTAAATGCTTGTGTTCTGTTCGGTTTTGTAAATGAGCATTTTGGTGGGCTTACAACACTTGTAGGCATATTGATCGGACTGGGAGTAGGACTTTGGTTACCTCAAAATTCAAAACAATCGTTTAGTACCTTGGTATTACCCTTAGTTATGATCCTCTTGATCCCGGTTCATGAAAATATTCTAAAACCTAAAACGGTCGTTAAAAAATCCGTGGTAGAAAAGGAGCAGACAGAGCAAGGTCAACCTGAAAAAAAGGCAATAGACCTTCCAGCTTTTGAAACTAACGAAAAACACAGTGGAACATGGAAGTCAATTTCAGCTTACTCTTCACTCAATTTTGAGTTAGGACCAGAAGGATCTAAAACCCAAGGTGCCTTCAAAGCGGTTGATGTGCGAATGAAACTGGATGAAACGGGTCTTTTGAAGAAATTGAAAGTAAAATTGAATAGTAAAGATCTGACAACCTTTAATAATCTGCGAGATGAATCAGTATTGGGAGATGGGTATATCAAGGCGGATAAATTTCCACAGATTTCTTATCAAAGTAAATCTATACAGCGTGAAGGAGATCGATACATTGTAACTGGCGAACTGGAATTCTTAGGTCTAAAAAAGCAAGTAGATTTGGAGATGAAGTGTATTGCCGAAAAGGACGTCGATGGTAAAAGTGTCTTGGTTTTTGTTGGAAACGCGGAATTGAACCGCACTTTCTTTGGAATGAAAAGCGATGCGAAGATTGGGGATGTGGTTCATTTAGATTTTGAAATTACTTTGAACCATTAGAAATCAATTTTTAGCTATAAGTTGTAAATTGCGGTGTGAAATACATATTTCTTACCTTTTTACTCAGTATTCAGAGCATATTTGCGCAAAGCGACTCGGTGGGGAATCACCGGAAATGGTTGGTTGGTTCTGGTACAGCCGCCCTGAGTGTGGGAAGTATTTCCGTGCTTGCATCTGTTTGGTATGACGATTACCCGAAATCAGCATTTCACAGTTTCGATGACAGTCAGGAATGGTTGCAAATGGATAAGTTGGGTCATGCTTACACCGCAAATTTTTTAACGAGTTCTCAATATCATGCATGGAAGTGGGCAGGAATGTCCAAGAAAAAGTCACTTTGGTTAGCAGGTGGTATTTCCTGGAGTTATTTACTTGGCATCGAAGTGCTTGACGGATTTAACGAGGAATGGGGATTTTCGTTCAGTGATCTTTCGGCCAATACATTAGGTACGGGTTTATTCATTGTGCAACAACAAATCTGGGATGAACAACGGATCCATTTGAAATTCGGATATAGACCCAGTCCGTTTGCGGAATTACGGCCCAATACTTTGGGTTCAAATTGGTCCGAACGCTTATTGAAGGATTACAATGCGCAGAGTTATTGGCTCGCTGCGGCTCCAACGCGTTTTACAAATTATAATCGTTTTCGTTGGCTTCAGGTGGCTGTTGGATACAGTACGCATGAAAAATTATTTGGTTTGGAGAATAGCGCAGTCATTAATGATTTCACCTACCTTGCAAAACGAGAATGGGCGCTGGGTTTGGATATTGATTGGTCGCAACTCCCGGTTAAAAGACCGTGGATGAAGAAATCTCTGAGGGTGTTAAATGCAGTGAAGGTTCCATTACCTGCTTTGTTTTGGCGGGGTGGAACGTGTTACGTTGGGATATTATAAAGAGAAATGGCAGGATTTAATTTAGAAACTTCTAATGGTTTGATTCGTGGGAAAATGGAAGTTGTTGCCGGTAGCAAGTACTGTGTTGTACTAGCTTGCGGACATAATGGGTTTTATCATTTTGCTTTCTTTCCCACCATACAAGAAGGCTTGGCTAAAAGAGGAATTTCAAGTTTGACATTCAATTATTCTCATTGCGGAATAACGGATGACGGCGATTTCTTCAATGACTTGGATGCATACCAAAAAAATTGCCGACGATTGGAGGTTGAGGATGTTTTAGCGCTTCTGGATTTTCTAAAAACGAACTCAGCTTTGACAGATCAGCACCTCTGTTTGTTGGGACATAGTATGGGTGGGTTTTCTGTCGGTTTTGCCGCTTCAAGATTTAAAGCTAATTCGAATGAAAAGTTGCTCCTAGGATTTTTATGTCCACTCAAAACATTGGATATTCGCACGCCGGAGGTAATGGCTGAATGGAAAAAGAACGGGGTCTATTACCGACTGAATACACGAACGAATCAAGAATTGCCGCAGGGGGAGGAGTTCCTGGCAGAAACACTACAAAGTGGAGATCAATGGAATTTGGAAAAAGCAATTCGCGAATATCCGGATCCGGTTTTCGTGGCGCACGCAGTAGATGATGAGTCCGTTCCCTTCGAGCATGGGAGAAGTATCTTTTCGTGGTTATATAAAAACAACTTGCAAAATGCCTTCCTTCCAATCCCGGGCGCCAATCATACATTGAATACGGCACATCCGATGAAAAGGGATAGCGAGGAATTGCAATTCTTTATAGAGAATTTTTCGAACTGGTTGCTTCAACTAAAATAAAAAAGCCGGCTTTCACCGGCTTCATCGAAAACAACTGCTGTGCAAATAGATTGGTCCCGTGAGCTCCGACCCTCACGTGATTGGGAGGACGTATTTGCACAGATTGACACGCCTTATTCAGACGTGTTGCTCCGTCAATATTTTTTAAACAGCACACTCGCAATATGCCCACCAAATCCAAAGGTGTTGCTCATTGCGTAGTTCAATGTTTTATGTTCGCCTTTTCCAAGAGGAAAATGGAATGAACCGGCGAATTCGGGTTCAATTTCTACGGTATTGATAGTTGGAGGAACAATTTGTTCCTGAAGCGCTTTGATACAAGCAATTGCTTCCACAGCTCCGGCTGCACCCAAGAGGTGACCAGTCATTGATTTTGTACCTGAAACGCTCAATGATGAACGTTCACCAAATACACGTTTTGCAGCGATCAATTCACTTTTATCTCCTTGTGGAGTTGAAGTTGCGTGCATGTTGATGTAATCAACTTCATCCGGACTAATCCCGGCTTCGCGAAGCGCTTCCTCCATACCCAGAACTGCACCATCTCCTTCAGGATGAGTTCCCGTTAAATGGTAGGCATCTGCAGCCATTCCACCACCAACTACTTCAGCATAGATCTTAGCGCCTCTGGCTTTTGCATGTTCGTATTCTTCCAAAATGATCGCACCGGCACCTTCACCCATCACAAATCCATCTCTGCTAACATCAAATGGACGTGAAGCAGTTCCTGGGTCATCGTTGCGTTTTGACAAGGCTTGAGCAGCGGAAAATCCTCCCATTGCAGCTTGATTGATGGCAGCCTCTGAACCTCCGGAAACAATCATATTTGCTTTGCCCCAACGAATGTAATTGAAGGCGTCGATCAATGCTGTGTTAGATGTTGCGCATGCAGATACGGGGCTGTAATTCACTCCTCTTAATCCATATTCCATAGAGATGATACCAGCGGCTATATCTACAAGTATACGTGGGATAAAGAATGGCGTGAAGCGTGGTGTTCCATCTCCAGAACAAAATTCGATCATTTGGTCCTGAAAGGTTTGAATCCCTCCATTCCCGGACCCCCAGATAACACCTATGCGGTCTTTATTCAAGGTGTCAAAATCTATTCCGCCATCCTGCACGGCTTGGCGTACAGCAATCAGTGCGTATTGTGTAAAAGGATCGTATTTGCGAATTTCTTTCACATCAAAATGATCCTTTGCATCGAAATTTTTTAGTTCGCATGCAAAAGTCGTTTTGAATTTTGAGGTGTCAAATTTGGTGATCGGTCCAGCTCCACTTTTTCCGGCTACTAATGCGTCCCAATAAGATTGAACGTCATTGCCAATAGGAGTTAAGGCGCCAATACCAGTTACTACAACTCGTTTCGTCATGATGAATTTTTTTGAGGCGCAAATTTACGACATTTCTATCAATTCGGCGCTTTAACGCAAATTGCTAATGCCTGCTTGGATCATTTCCTGCTTAGTGATCGAAGGAGGAACGATTCCATTTTCTAATTTGTAGATAACCAATTCCGCCACTTTGATGGCTTCGGCTTCACTGGAAAAGCCTCTATTACCTTCAACTGCAGGAATATGTGGCTGATGAATTCGAATGGAACTGCCTTCATAGATGTCATATCCCCAACCGATTCCTTCCGAGTATACAGCTTTTGCAACAAATTTTCCCGAACTTACCTTTGGCTTTTCTGAAGCGCTTGGTTGTACATTGTCCTCTGTAGCAGTTTCGGTAATGCGATCAGTTTGTACATCTTCTGTAATAGAAGCTTCAATATTACTCGTTGAATCAGATTTTGGTTGCTCGTGAGAACAAGCAAATAAAAAGAAAATAACTACAAGGGAAACTATCTTCATTGTTTGATGAACTGGCTTGTAAAGATAGCTCCTTGTTTCGTTTTACCGCGGAGTAAATAAGATCCATTGTCGAAATCGCGAACATCGATCACCTGACCTTCCAAGATCCATTTCACTGCAATACTTCTTCCATGCGTATCAACGATCTCGACCTCCTCTATTTCCTCATTTGAAAAAGAGATCAATTCAGTTGTTGGATTCGGATAGCATTGCAAGTTAATAACTTGGTTTTCTGATATTAACAAAACAGGAGTGAGCGCATAAAAATCATCTAAAAACTGCATGTTTCCATAGCCTGAGCCTACATAAGCAATTCCGTTGATTGCGAAAGCTGTTCCGTGTTTTCTGGCGATACCAGGGAAATCGATTGTTTGCTCCCAAGTATTGCTGAAATAGTGATATTGCCAGGTCTCGGTTGAGTATCCACTCGGTGTCTCGCCCGTGAAAATAAAACCGTCTGGATAAATTCCACAGGCACTGGCTCCAGATCTTCCTGCGGCAGGCAAGGATGCTCGTGCAGCCCAAACATCAAATTCTGGAATGTACATCCATAGATCATTTTTGTAAACTCCGTCGTCACCTAATCCAACGAAGCCAAAATCTCCAATAGTAAAACTTACAGCATATTTGCGCGGTGTTCCCGGGAAGGGTGCAACACTTGACCAAGAGTTTGTAGCAGGATCGTAACTGTAGAAATCGTTTGTTAATCCTGTAACGGTATGACCAGTTCCAACATAACCTTTACCATCAATGGCGAAACCAACTGCTCCGCGACGCGCAGTTCCCTCGAAGTCCGCGATTTGAGTCCAAGTTTCGGTGCTTGGGTCATATTCCCAAAAGTCATTATAGAAACCGGCAGTATTTCCTTGGCCCAAACCGGCATAGGCTTTATTGTCGATCACAAAACTTACTGCAGAACCCCGATTTTGTCCACTTCCAAGATCTCCACCCCAAGATGCCTCATCATCCCAGTCATTTTGGTTGGGTTTGAAGGAGTACATGCGTCTGGTAAATTGATTGTCAACCATTCCACCAAGAACATATCCGGTGTCACCCAATACAAAGCTGCTTGTAACGGATTTAGCCGGTCCTTTCATTGAATCAACCTGGATCCACTGCGCCTGAGCGAACAACGAACAAGTTGAAAAAAGCGCTAAAAACAATAACCAACTACTTTTCATTATCGCACAATTTGAATGGTTTTATGAGCAATGGATTGACCGCCTTCGATTTCAACATAAAGGTGGTATGTTCCAGTGGGAAGATCTTCACAAGAAATAGTAAATACTGTTCCATCTTGTTCCAATTCTCTCACAACGCGTCCGTCTGGACCAAAAAGCAATGCACGTTGCCTTCCATATTGTTCCAATGATACATGGATCATTTCGCTGGCAGGATTTGGGAAAACACGCACCTCAGTTGTTAGTTCATCAAGTGCTAACACATCCAAAGGAATGTATTCATACATACTTCCTTTTTTACCGCTAACCCCACTTCCTGTTCCTACGTAGGCATGGTTGCCAATTGTTAACGAAATAGCCTGCTTGCGTTCACTACCTTCATAATTGGCGCGTGGGTACCAATTATCTGTTGCTGGATTATACATGAACAGATCATCTTTCAGGCCTCCATTTGTACCTAGACAGACATAGGCTTTTGTACCGATGGTAAATGTACTTGCTCCTCCACGGTAACCGCCTACAAAATCCGTTAGTTGCGTCCATGAATTAGAACCCGGATTGAAACTCCACCAATCTTTGCAGTAAGTATCTTGATTCGTTCCTAGTCCAAGATAAGCGACATTACCAACAACGACACTTGACAAGTTGTAGCGCACCCCTCCAGGGAAATTACTACGTTGCGTCCATGAATTGTTCAACGGTTTATACTCCCACAACTGATTTAAGTAAGAATTTGGACCTACCTTTCCTCCGCACACATATCCTTTGTTATCTGCTGCAAATCCAGAGGCATAGTAAACACCTAATCCGTCGCCAGCAGGATAATTTGCCCTCGTCAGCCACGTATTGGTAAGAGGATCATACTCGTAGAAATCTGCTAATCGAATACCTGCTTGTGCTTCGTCATTATCAATTCCGCCACCCACATATCCTTTGCCGTTCAAAGCAAATCCAAAAGCGCATCTTCGACCTACACCGGGAAGATCTGCTTTTTGCGTCCACGAATCTAGATCTGGATTGTATTGCCACAAATCTTTAAGCACGTTTTCGGCAGTGTCAACACCCGTAGCTACATATCCAAAGTTTCCGATGGAAAAAGCAACTGCTTGTTCACGCTTTCCGCCACCAAAATCATTCTTTTTGATCCAAGAATTGGGAGTTTGACCGTATGCATTTACTGTCAGTACAGTTATGCAAATTAATAGAAGTTTCTGCATAACTATCTCTTTACAATTGTTCGTTGATTTTGATTGCCATTTTCATCGCGAACAACCAATTGATAGGTTCCCTGTTGAAGTTCACCCAAAGCAACGGAGGTATGCATCTCATCCAACAGCCCTTCGTTTACAATTCTGCCCAACTGATCAATAATTTGATAATTCAACTTTTGCTCAATGCGCTTTGAAATAGTTATTTGTTCCGTAGCAGGGTTCGGATACACATCAAACGCCAGCAATTCCGTCTCATAGATACCTGCAAATCGATCAAAGGCCCAGAAATCATTGAAGTTGATTCCATTTGTACCCAATCCAAAATACGCACGTTCATTGACGGTGAACCCAACGGAAAATCTTCTGCCTGATCCGGGGAAGTCTTCCATTTGAAGCCATGTATTCGTTGCCGGGTTGTATTCCCACACCTCTTTTGTAACATTCGATAACCATCCGGAGTAGCCAGTTATGATATATCCTTTTCCGTTGAGGGCGCATGCCGAAGAGCCACCACTTGCGAGTCCTGGAAATCCTGCACGATTGATCCAGGTGTTTTGAGCCGGTTTAAACTCAAATAGTTGCGTGCCATTCTTTACATATGCACTCGATCCAATGACAAAACTAGATTGCCATGATCCCAACGAAGCTGGTAGATTAGCCTTCAAGGTCCAAACATCGGTTGCAGGATCATATTCTGCTATTTGGTTACCTATAATGATATATCCTTTTTCATTTACACAGAAAAAGGATATATCATTATAGGTAACCAAATAGCAGAATATGATCCTGCTATTTGGTTACCTATAATGATATATCCTTTTTCATTTACACAGAAAGCTGTTTGATCGGTAGCATCCAAGGGACAATTGGCTATGGGAGTCCAAGTGTTGGCGTCTGGATCGAAGGCGTAATATTGAACGCTAAAAGCGGTACCGCCGCCTACATATCCTTTTGTACTGTTTCCCCATGCCATAGCTCCATACATTGGCGCAGGGTAATTCGCTTTTTGAGTCCAACTGTTCGACGCAGGATCGTATTCCCACCAGTCTTGGTAAACAATATTTACTCCAGTACCATTCATATGACCAAGTCCGGCGTAACCCTTGTTCCCGATTGCCATTCCTGTTCCTCTATGTCGACCGATTCCACCGAAATCTGCTCGCGGAAGCCATCCTTGTGCGCTTGCAGCATAAGCCAACAATAGCGCACTAATTAGTATAAACTGTTTCATTTGACTTTCAGAAATTTATGAGAAGTTGTTCCTTTTGTGGTAGTGATCTCTATGAAATATACCCCTGCGATCAAGCTACTTACTTCGATATTAGAATCCGGATTGATTTCGATATTCTCTTGAATTACACGTCCCTCAGCATTTCGAATGGTACCAGTTCCGTTCTCTGTTAAACCGCGTAAACGGAAATTGTCTTTCACAGGATTCGGGAAGATTACAAAACTGTTCTGTTGTTGTTCGTCTAAACTCAAGAAAGCTCCATCAATCGTAAGGGTGAAATCTCCTTGTTCATTCCCCCAACCTTCAACAATTATGTATGCCGTATCCACACCAACTGTTGAAAATGTAAGTTCAGAGGAACTTCCACAACTCCCATCGTCATTGTAAGCGATCACATTTCCTTGTGGATCAATAACTGACAAGAAGGTGTCGAATGTAGAACCACATAGTGAAACCGTTGCTTCTAACATTTGTGGAGATGGAATCAAACGGTAGTAAATATCCGGTGAATTATAAACTAAATTCTGATTGAAGTAGCAGTATGAATTGTCACCGTTTGCAGTATAAGGAATGCTTGTTACCGGTATTGCGTCACTTTGAGTATCCCCATCATAACCACTGCAATCTACTCCTCCGGAAATAACAATTCCGAAATCCATTACTGAACCCCAAGTGAAAGTACCACACGGATTGATTGGTAACACTCCGGCTTCTTGCTGAATTATACGCATTCGCGTTGTTCCTGATTGAGCATTGATTGGTACGGTAAAATTGAACAAACTCGGTGCAACAGGAGGAGTTCCTTGCCAAGTCCCAACGGATTCAGATGCATCAAAAATGAAATTATGATTGAAATCGATATATACCTGTCCAACACCCGCAAAGTTCCCTTGACAAGTTCCGAAATCAACCGTGAGTTGGTAAGAAGCTCCTGCATTCAAGGTTACAGATTGTGAGCCGGTAAGGTCTTGAACGCCTAAAACGCCTGGACATCCAGTGAAATTAATACTTCCTGAAGCTCCGGTAATTTGAACAAGCTGAACATTGGAGTCTTGCGTAGAAGATGGGCCGGCAGTCATACAGTATTGTGCAAAAGACGATACAGATGTGGCAAAAACCCAAAAAAGCGCGAGCGGTTTTTTCATGTGTAGTAATAGTTCAATTGAAAACTAAATATAGTTATATTCCATTAATGGACTTAACAATTTGGTAACAATGACGTCTTACTAAACAAAAAAGTTGTTTCCTGTTCGGAAAATTACAGAAATCCGAGTTCTAATTTTGCCTCTTCACTCATCATGTCTTTGTCCCAAGGTGGGTCAAAGACGATTCGTACTTCTGCTGAGGTGACGCCATCGATACTTTCGATTTTTTCTTTCACATCTTTCGGAAGTGACTCGGCAACCGGACAGTTTGGCGATGTAAGTGTCATATCGACGTCGACATGACCATCTTTCGAAATGTTTACTTCATAGATCAAGCCTAACTCATAAATATCAACCGGAATTTCCGGATCGAAGATTGTCTTGAGCATGGCTACTATTTTATCTTCAAGCTGTTCCATAGTTATTTTGTAAGTGCCGTTAAGGCTAACATTTTAATGCGTTTGACCATGTTTGCTAATCCATTTGCACGTGTAGGTGAAAGGTGTTCTTGCAAGCCAATTTCTTGAATAAATTTCAGGTCTGCTTTCGCAATTTCTGCTGCTGGCTCTCCATCAAAAACGCGGATCAATAAACCAATGATCCCTTTTGTAATTATGGCGTCAGAATCTGCCGTGAAATAAATTTTTCCTTCCTGTTCTGAAGCGTCTAACCAAACCTTACTTTGACAGCCTTCTATGAGTCGGTCATTGGTGCGTTTATCCTCCGAGATCAGGGGTAATTCCTTTCCCAGTTCAATGATATACTCGTATTTTTCCATCCAATCGTCGTAGATGGCGAACTCATCGATCAGCTCTTGTTGTTTTGTTTCTATCGAATTCATCTTATCGTAGCATTCCGATACTGCGTTCAAAAGCAGCAATAAATGTGTCTATTTCTTCTTTTGTATTGTAAAACGCAAAAGAGGCCCGAACTGTTCCCGGGATTCCGTAAAAATCCATTAAAGGCTGTGTACAATGGTGCCCGGTACGAACTGCAATTCCTTGCTTGTCCAAGAGCGTTCCAATATCAAATGGATGCACACCGTCTACAACGAACGATACTACGCTGGTCTTTTGTTTTGCAGTACCAATGATACGGACATCTTCAAATGTTGAAAGTAGATCTTGCGCATATTCAGCAAGTTCTTTTTCATATTGCGCAATTTCGTTCAAATCGAATTGATCCAAATATTGCAAGGCCGTTCCCAAACAAATCCCTCCCGCAATGTGCGGCGTACCAGCCTCAAATTTGAACGGCAGTTCATTGTAGGTAGTTTTCTCAAAGGTCACCTTTGCGATCATGTCACCACCGCCTTGGTAAGGTGGCATTTCCTCTAATAAATGAGCTTTTCCGTAAAGGACGCCAATTCCAGTTGGTCCAAAAACCTTGTGCCCTGAAAACACAAAGAAGTCACAGTTCAGATCCTGCATATCTACTTTCAGGTGCTGAATACTTTGAGCTCCATCTATTAGAACCTTTGCTCCAACAGCATGCGATCTGTCGATGATCTCTTTGATTGGGTTGATGGTGCCAAGTGAGTTCGAAATGTGTGTAACGGCAACCAATTTTGTTTTAGAGGACAAAAGTTGTTCAAAAGCGGTCATATCTAATTCACCGCGTTTATTGATCGGAATAACTTTTAGAATCAGTTTTTTGCGTCCACAAACCATTTGCCAAGGAACGATGTTTGAGTGATGTTCCATGGCCGAGATCAAGATCTCATCTCCTGCTTGAAGCAGATCTGAGAATGAATTAGCAACAAGGTTAATTCCGTCTGTTGTCCCCTTTGTAAAAATGATCTCTTCTTTTTTTGCAGCATTGATATATTGCTGTATGAATTCGCGAGAAGCTTCGTATTCGTTGGTTGCCTTCTGACTCAGATGATGCACTCCTCGGTGGATATTTGCATTGTCCTTGCTGTAATACTGTTGAATGGCATCCAACACCATTTGAGGCTTTTGAGAGGTAGCTCCGTTGTCAAAATAGATCAGGTTTTTTCCGTAGATCTGTTGACGCAAAGCAGGGAAGTCCTGTCGGATTTCACGAACACTGAATTTTCGCTTGTTCTGATTCATGTTACAAAGATAACGAAAGTGCTTATTTATATTATTTCTAAATTAAAAGAAATTCCAACCTTTGTAACTTTGGTACATCATTCACAAAAAGATTTTCAATGCGCTATTTAGGTATATTGCTCATTCTGATTTCACTGGGGGTTTCGTCTTGTAAGAAATACAAGCTAAATCAGCCTGCATACCTGAATTTGAATTGGAGTTTTTCTAATAATTCTCAAGACCTGAACAAAGTGGTTCTAACGGGTGGATTCTTTTACCTAGATCAGTTGTCTATTTCTGGAATTCGTAAGGAGGGACCAAATGTAGATGTTGATCAAACATTACCAGTTGCGCAAACGCAATTTACGAATACAGGGTCCTTAGGCTTAAGCTTGGATATTCCCGTAGGTGATTACGAGTCCTTTGAAGTGGAATTAAGCGTGAACAACAATTCTATTCCAAGTATGGTGCTTTATGGTACTTATGATAATGGGAATGAGGAAATTCCGGTGGAAATTCAATGGAGCATTCCAAAGAAATTAGTTTTCAAGGCGTCTAATGGTTTTACTTTGAAGAAGAAGGAGGACTACACACTTACGATAGGATCTGATGTGAATCAATTGTTGTCGTCGGTTTCAGCATCTCAATGGGATCTGGCTGCGATATCCTATGAAAATGGTACTCCAACTTTGATCATTCGTGAAAATTTCAATGCGGCTATTTATCAGGATATTGAGGATCGTCTGCTGAATTCTTTGGAACTATCCATAAAATAAGAATGATGAATAATTACAAAGAAATAATCGATGGTTGTGTGCAATGGGATCGCGTGTCCCAAGAGCGCCTGTATCGATTGTTTTCTAAAGAATTATTTAAAGTTTGTCGCCTATACGCAAGTGACATTCAGGATGCTGAGGACATGTTACACGATGCCTTTATGCACATTTTTAAGCAAATCGGATCGTATAACTTTTCGGGGTCTTTCGAGGGTTGGATGAGACGCGTTACTGTTAACTGCTGCCTGCAAGCTCTTCGCAAACGTAAGTCGTTTACACAGGTTCAAGATATTCCTGTAGTAGAAGAACACGAAGTAGAAATGGAAGCAGGCATTCCGTTCTCTAAAATTTTAGAAGAAATAAATAAACTTCCTGCCAAAGCCGGATTAGTTCTCAAGTTGTATGCACTTGAAGGATGGTCGCACGCTGAGATCGCAGAAGAATTGGAGATATCAGTTGGTACTTCCAAGTCACAATTGAATTACGCACGTTCTGTTTTGAAACAAAAGTTGGCATGAGTGAAGATCTAAAATACCGCGATTTTCTTCAGCAATCTATGAATGATTGGGATGCCGGCATGCCGCAAGATGGATGGGATAAATTGGAGTCTGATCTTCGTTTTGAACAGCAATGGCAGCGACTTGATCAATCGTTGGACGAAGCGCAGGATGTGAATATAATGGCCGAATCATTCCAAGAATGGAGTGCTGGAAATCACATGGATGGATGGTCAAGAATCGAAGAAGAACTTTCACGCGAACGTGTTTGGAACAAATTACATGTGTCACTTGATCATGTAGAGAACAACTCGATTCCTTGGTTGAAGTATATCGCAAGTTGTGCTGCAGCTGTTTTGATCTCTTTCTTCTTGCCTGTTCAGGAATTAGACAACAAAGAGTCGCATTCAGCTAAAGTTGAAGTCCAGTTGGTTAATGGTGATGTGAAACCGAATCATACAAATCTGGTTAATCAAGACCAAGTTATAACACAGCATCCGGCAAAAAGAGATTTTGTCAATCCATTACTTCCAGTTGTTGCAAATGATATTAAGAATCAACAAAACAATAGTTTGTTGGCAGTGAATCATGCTGCTAATGCTCTGCATTTAGATGCACCACGTTCAATAGGGAATCCTGAATTGCTAGATCCAAAAAATATTGCAGCGTTAAATTTGACGATACCTGCTGATCGTGATCCAATGTTGTTTCTGATAATGAAACCGAGTCCTTACCATGTGCGTGTAGGAACACAACTTGCCTTGCTCAACGAAAAAGAGGGATCGCCGTTCAATAATTTTTTCCCGCGTGCAGCGTGGACCTTTGACGTCGGATATACCAGACGAATTTCAGGTATTGAGCTGGGTGCAGCAATTGGACTGACACAATTTGCTCAGGAAAGCGGCAAGTATATAAACGGACGATATTTTAATTCCTCTCAAAAATTAAACACCTTGCAGGTTAGTGCAACAGTTGGTAAAGATTTAGGTCGATGGACTGTTTACGGTGGTTTACAAGTAAATAAATTACTCTTTGGAATTGAGGAGCGATCTAATATGGTGACCAATATTTACAACTCCAATAAGTGGAACTTAGGTGCTACTGCCGGAGTAGATGTATTGTTGAATCAATTCAATAATGGTGATCATATTGATTTGGGCGTGCAATATCAATATATTCCTCAGGTAAGAAGTTCAAATGCCGTATTCAATGACGTGCAAGGACTCAAGTTTCAATTAAAATTAGCGTTTTAATCCAACCTTTAGAAAAGTAGTGCATCAATAAACTGTAAAAGAACTTGACTGGAAAATGCGTTGTTCTCTCCTCCATTGAATTAGCAATGAAAGCAACGTTCCGGAATGTGGTTTGAACTGTAAAGAAAGAGGTTTCGGCCTCTTTTTTGTATTTTCGCGGTGGTTTATGAAGGGTATGTTGAGAATTTGTGTTGTGGTATTCGTTTCATTTTTGCTTCTTGCAAGTTGTAGTAAACGAAAAATAAAGAAAGTTGAGAACTCTCTTATCGAAGGTAATTGGAAAGTGCAAAGCTATTTGGATGATAATGAAGATAAGACTTCTGATTTTAACGGAATTGTCTTCACATTCAAAGCAGATGGTGTAGTTTCTTTAACCGGTTCAGTTTCGGTAAATGGGACTTGGGATGTGTCTAAAGAGAATGATGGAAATGATGATGATCTATTTGATAAAGATCACCTTGAGTTAATCTTGAATATTCCATACCCTTATGATTTTATTTCCGAAGATTGGGAAATCGAAAATCACAGTGATTCCCAGATCGAATTGAAAGATTTTAGCGGGGATGGTTCAGAAGAAACCCTGATCTTTATAAAAAATTAAAGGAGCTAAGCTCCTTTTTTTATGGCGTAAAGCAAGAATTCCTTATTTCCATCACCACCCGTAATGGGAGAGTCAATGATTCCTTGGATAGCAAATTGAGAGTGTTTGGCTGCTTGTTCGATTTTATCCAACACGGCTGGATAAGATGAAGCGCTTTTTACAATACCATGTTTGTTCAGCAGTTTTTTATCCAATTCGAATTGCGGCTTGATCAGTGCAATCAAAACACCATCATCCTTTAAAAAGGGTACCACAAAAGGAAGGACTTTTTCAAGTGAAATAAACGACACGTCTATGACGACCCCATCTACTTTTTCAGGAACTTGATGCATGGTCAATTCGCGGATATGGGTGCGTTCTAAATTCACAATCTTCGGTGATTCAGCAATGCGTTCATGCAATTGACCATGACCAACATCTACGCAGTATACCTTTGCAGCGCCATGATTCAGAAGAACTTCTGTGAAGCCACCTGTTGAGGCGCCGATATCAATGAAATGCTGATCAGCAACTGGAATTTGAAAATGATCGAGAGCTTTCAATAACTTTAATGCGCCTCGAGAAACCCAAGTAAGTTCTTCGTTCAACAAAATGATGGAAGCATCAACCGGAATTTTCTTTCCGGGCTTGTCTAGTGTTATTCCATTTACAAGCACATCCCCGTTCTTGATCAACTCCTCACCCCGAGTGCGAGAAGTAACCAAACCTCTTTCAACGAGTAGTTTATCCAGTCTTTCCTCCATGCTTAAGCGATCACCCAACCAAATCTTTTTGCTATTTCTTGATGGATATGATCTAAAACTGCTTCGTTCTCTATTTTCTCCAAAACATCTCCTATAAATGCTCCTACCATCAATTGTCTGGCTGCTTTTTCTCCAATCCCGCGAGCACGGAGGTAGAAAACCGCTTCTTCATCCAATTGTCCGGTTGTGGAACCATGCGAACATTTCACATCGTCAGCATAGATTTCTAGCTCAGGCTTGCTGTTAACAGTTGCGTCATCACTCATCAATACATTGCCATTAGACTGGAAGGCATTGATTTTTTGAGCATTCGGGCGTACGAACACTTTTCCGTTGAACACAGCTGTTGCTTTACCATCGATCACACCTTTGTACAATTCGTTGGATTCGCAATGTGCCACCAAATGGTCAACGGTGGTGTGATTATCAACGTGCTGGGAATCGCGCAATATATAAGCGCCATTCAAATTTGTGTTGCAATTACTGCCGGCAACAGCGATCACAAGATCGTTACGCACCAAACCGCCATCTAGTGTGATCGTATTGATTGTGAAGGTACTGTCTGCATCTTGTTCTACATTTTCTCCAACAATTGCAAAGGAACTCGCGTCCTCTTCCTGTACTTTATCGATAGTCAGGTGTGCATTTTTACCTACGCGGATGGTCGAGATCGCATTTGTAAAACACGCTTTTGCATCCACAGATAAAAAATGTTGCACCACGTGCGCCTTTGAAAAAGCCTCTGCAGCAATCACATGGCGTAAATGCCCCACAACTTGATCACCTGTCTGAATGTGAATGATCTCGATCGATTGGGCTACTTGTACCTTAGCAGAAACATGGACATACAAACCGTCTGTTGCATACGCCGTGTTAAAGGCATGAAAAACAGATTTGAATGACTCTTCACCCATCCCGATCACTTGCTGTTCTGCATGATCCATGGTAGACAATGCTTGGATCTTTGTGCCTTCGGGGTAGATCGATGCACTTAATTCCGGTGCAAATCGACCATTTACAAAGACGAACTTAAGCGACGACTGAGAGAGACCAAAATCTCCTGAAACTGCTTGTGTAGAAGAATCTGTGAACACAGCATTCTTTATCTTAGC
Organism: Fluviicola sp.; assembly: GCA_049241705.1. Lineage (GTDB taxonomy): Bacteria > Bacteroidota > Bacteroidia > Flavobacteriales_D > Crocinitomicaceae > Fluviicola. The sequence continues at coordinate 21,723 of JBMLQF010000196.1, forward strand.
AACTCGCGTATATTTCCAAGCCTCTGTTCGTGTAGTAGGGAAATCGGTGTTTTCCAGAAAATCGAGTGCACGATGACGTGAATCTTGATTTAATAAGAAATTTCCTTTGAGTTCCCAGTTCACTTGAGACGCTGATTGACGATCCAATACCTCCATGATGCTACAATTAATTAAGCAAATTCTGCTTTGATCCAGTCGTATCCTTTTTCTTCAAGCTCAAGAGCCAATTCTTTCGGACCGGATTTAACGATCTGTCCGTTGTACAGTACATGTACAAAATCTGGAACGATGTAGTCTAACAAGCGCTGATAATGGGTGATCACGATCGTAGCGTTGTTCGGTGATTTCAATTTGTTCACGCCATTGGCAACAATGCGCAGCGCATCGATGTCCAACCCAGAGTCAGTTTCATCCAATATTGCCAATTTTGGTTCAAGCATAGCCATTTGGAAGATTTCATTTCTTTTTTTCTCTCCTCCTGAAAACCCTTCGTTCACAGAGCGTGAAGCCAGTTTCGCATCCAATTCTACGATGGTCGATTTTTCACGAACTAATGCCATGAAATCTTTTGCGGAGATTTGCTCTTCTCCGCGGTACTCACGAATTTCATTCAGTGCTGTTCGCAAAAAATTGATGTTTGAAACTCCGGGAATTTCCACTGGATATTGAAATGCAAGGAACAATCCTTCGCGTGCTCGGTCCTCTGTTGCCAATTCTAATAAATCCTTGGAGTCGAAAGTGACTGAACCATCTGTGATTTCGTATTCCTCACGTCCTGCAAGAACACTGGCTAGAGTACTTTTTCCGGCACCATTCGGTCCCATGATCGCGTGAACCTCTCCTGGTTTAACTTCAAGATTTAATCCTTTTAAGATTTCTTTGCCATCGATTGAGGCGTGCAAATTCTTTATTGATAACATATCGTTTTCTTTCTAATTCGTTTAACCAACCGATCCTTCTAAACTGATCGTCAATAATTTTTGTGCTTCAACTGCAAATTCCATCGGAAGCTGATTCAACACTTCTTTGCAATATCCATTCACGATCAAACTGATCGCTTTTTCCTCAGAAATTCCACGTTGTAAGCAGTAAAAGATCTGATCTTCTCCAATTTTTGAAGTAGTGGCCTCATGCTCGATCTTAGCAGATGGATTTTTACATTCAATGTACGGGAAGGTATGTGCACCACATTCGTCAGTCATCAACAAAGAATCACATTGCGAGAAGTTACGTGCGTGGTGTGCATTTTTGTGAATTTGAACCAATCCTCGGTACGAGTTGTGCGATCTACCTGCAGAAATACCTTTGGAAATGATCGTGCTCTTCGTGTTTTTACCCAAGTGGATCATCTTCGTTCCTGTATCCGCTTGCTGGTAGTTATTCGTAACAGCAACAGAATAGAACTCACCAATGGAATTATCGCCTTTCAATACGCAAGAAGGATATTTCCAGGTAACGGCTGAACCGGTTTCCACTTGCGTCCAGGAGATCTTAGCATTCGTTTCGCACAACCCACGTTTTGTAACAAAGTTGAATACACCACCATCTCCATTTTTGTCTCCTGGATACCAGTTCTGAACAGTTGAATATTTGATCTCTGCGTCGCGCAATGCGATCAACTCAACTACCGCAGCATGCAATTGATTCTCATCGCGTTGAGGTGCTGTACATCCTTCCAGATAAGAAACATAGGAGCCTTCGTCGGCAACAACTAGGGTGCGTTCAAATTGTCCAGTATTGGCTTCGTTGATTCGGAAGTATGTAGATAGTTCCATCGGACATCGGACGCCTTTTGGAATGTAACAGAATGAACCATCAGTGAAAACTGCTCCGTTCAAAGCTGCGTAGAAATTGTCTGTGTTTGGCACCACTGTTCCCATATACTTGCGCACAAGTTCCGGGTACTCTTGAACAGCTTCACTAAAAGAACAGAATATGATCCCTAATTCTTTTAACTTTTCTTTGAAGCTAGTTGCAACAGAAACTGAATCCATAACGAAGTCTACTGCGACGCCTGTAAGACGTTGTTGTTCTTCCATGGAGATTCCAAGTTTGGCCATGGTTTCTTTCAACTCTGGATCTACATCATCCCAACTCTCGTATTTTTTCGTCTGTTTCGGTGCAGCGTAGTATGAAATCGCCTGAAAATCGGGTTTCTTATACTTGACATGAGCCCATTCAGGTTCTGTCATGGCTGTCCATATGGCGTAGCTTTTCAAACGGTATTCCAATAACCATTCCGGTTCGTTCTTCTTTGCAGAAATGAAACGGATGATCTCTTCGTTCAAACCTGCCGGAGCTCTATCTGATTCAATATTCGTAGTGAACCCAAATTTGTACTCCGAGTTCTCGAGGTCTTTTGCTAGATCATTTTCTGTATATCCCATAAGAATAACGTTATTGGATTAAAGTGAAAAAGATTCACCACAACCACATGTTCGGCCTGCATTCGGATTGGAGAAAATGAATCCTTTTCCATTCAAACCTCCCGAGAAATCAAGGGTTGTCCCAATCAAATACAAGTAACTTTTTTTATCGACAACAACTTTGATCCCGTTGTTTTCAAATGTCTTATCGTCCGGACCTTCTTGATTATCGAAAGTAAGCTGGTACATCAATCCGGAACATCCGCCACCTTGAACCCCAACACGAATAAAGAATCCTTCTTTTCCATCGTCTTCCATTAATCGAAGTGCCTGTTTTTTAGCACTATCAGTAACTGTTATCATAAGAACAGGTTTTTCTTTATTTAGATTAATTATAAATAAAGTCTAAAGTTGATGACAAAAATACCGTTTTTATGGTATTGAACAAATAAAAACGGTGAAAGTTTCTTAAAGTAATTTTAGGATTACGGAGATGGTGCAAATTTTCAATTCCATGCAACGTTTCAATATTTTTTTGCGTTCTTTGTGTGGCTATTAAACGACAACATTGTCTACTACTATGAAAAAATCACTTATGACCATCTTACTGGCTCTTAATGTCAGTTTTCTATTTGCTCAGTTTCCGGGATGTCCTGCGGTAGATGCAGGTGTTGATCAGACATTAAACTGTTCTACTCCTTGTGCCACATTAACAGCAGCACCATTCAATGCAGGAGCAACCACTTCCTATTCAGTAAGTTCAATTCCGCATACTCCGCCTATTGCTTACAATGCACCAGGTGGAACAGGTGTTTCTGTAGGAACGGATGATGTTTGGAGTCCGCAAATTGCCTTACCATTTACTTTCTGTTATTACGGTCAATCTTATACCACGTGTAAAATCGGTTCGAACGGGTCTATTAAATTCGGAACTTACGCACCAACGTCTCAACCTTGGTCGTTTACGGCGTCTTGCCCCTCTACGAACTTAACGACAGCTGGGGATGTTTTTGGTGTTTATCATGACATTGATCCTTCTTATGGAGGGAGTGTGAATTGGTATGTTGTGGGAACTGCTCCTTGTCGAATATTTGTTGTTTCGTACAACAATCTACCTCACTTTTCTTCGTCTTGTAATGGGAGTGTTTTTTCTACATTCATGATGGTTTTGTACGAGACAACTAACGTGATTGATGTTTACGTTAATAATAAAGGCTTGTGCGGCTCATGGAATGGCGGTAGAGCCATTATCGGAATTCAGAATCCTGCGGGTACACAAGGAATTGCTGCGCCTAATAGAAACTCAACACCTACATGGACTGTGAATACACCTGAGGCTTGGCGATTTACTCCGTCAGGAGCGCCGATCTACACGGTTGAGTGGTTCGATGGTGCAACTTCGCTTGGCACTGGAAACACCGTCAATGTTTGTCCAACGGCAACAACCACATATGAGGCAGTAGCGACTTACACTGCTTGTAATGGAACGATTGTAACTGCGAATGATTTTGTGACAGTTACACCAAGTGCTGCTGCTCCAAGTGGAACTGAGATCAACAACGCTCCTACCAGTTGTACCGGAAATACCGGATCAACAGAAGTTCAAGGAAGCGGTGGTGCCGGTGGATACACCTATTCCATTGATGGTGGGCCATTTCAATCAAGTGGGATTTTCACCGGTTTGGCCCAAGGACCGCATACAGTTACCGTTGAAGACGCGAATGGTTGTCAAGGATCGGTCAATATTACCATTAATCAAGCGGCTGGTGTGACACTAAACGTCAATAATTCAGATGACCCTAGCTGTAACGGGGTGCAAGATGGAGTTATCAATACCAGTGCAACTGGAGGAACGCCTGGTTATACGTTTACCTTGAATGGCGGTGCGGGTCAATCAACTGGCGATTTTACGAACCTTCCTGGAGGTTCATATACCATATTAGTAACAGATCAAGGAGGATGTACAGATTCTCAAACGATCACACTAACGGATCCTGCGGCGATCACGTTTACATTGAATAACACGACTCCAGCTACTTGTGTGGCTGCAGACGGAAGCGTTATTGTCAACGCTGCAACTGGCGGAACAGGAGCTTTCCAGTATTCTATCGACAACGGCTTGAATATGCAATTGGGTACCACGTTTAATGGGTTGACAGCTGGTTCATACACTGTAATCGCTGAAGACGCCAATGGTTGTCAAGCTACTGTTCCAGCGATAGTAACTAGTGTGAACACACTCGTTGGTACTTTGAATAACCAAACCGCCGTTTTATGTAACGGTGGAAGTACTGGTACAGCAACCATTTCAGGAAGCGGTACGATCGCCCCATATGTTTTTGCTATTGATAACGGAACACCGCAGCCAACTGGAAACTTTACCGGACTATCGGCTGGTTTGCACGAAGTAGTAGTAGCTGATCAAAATGGATGTACGGATACGGTTTCATTTACGATCACTCAACCACAACCAATAGTTGTTACAACAAGCAACACCGCAAGTATGTGTTTGAATACCTCAACATCTATTAGCGCCTCTGCTTCAGGTGGAACGGGGCCGATCGACCTGGCTTGGAACAACGGAGCAGGTACAGGTTCACCGGTGACTGTTTCACCGACCACTCCTACAACTTATACAGTAACGGCTTCAGATGATAACGGATGTACAGCAACTGGGCAAGTTATTGTCACAGTGAATCCATTACCAACGATAAATGCCGGATCGGATCAAACGATCTGTGTAGGAATGACTGCCACACTTTCTGGTGCTGGGGGTGTTAGTTATACTTGGGATAATGGTGTAACCAACGGAACCCCATTCACACCTGCACAAGGAACTGTTACTTATACAGTGACTGGAACAGATGCCAATGGATGTGTGAATACAGATGTGGTTACGGTAACCGTATTGCCAGTGCCTGTTGCTGGTGTTTCATCGAATGATCCGCTGTCAGGTTATCCAGGACTTGTTGTAAACTTTACCAACGATTCTCAGTTCGGTACTCAATATGATATTGATTTTGATAATGGTGATTCCGATGCATCCACAAATGTAGCGACGGTCTTTACTACTACCTTCGGATCCCCTGGTACTTACGAGGTGATATTGACCGCTTCAAATGGGATCTGCGAGGATACGGCAAGTTTAACAGTAGTGGTTATTCCATTTGAACCTGTGGTGATCCATGTTCCAAATATTTTTACTCCAAACGGAGATAATGTAAATGATGAATTTTACATCGATGTTGAAAATGGTGTTTCGATCAACGTGATCATCTTGAATCGTTGGGGTAATCTAATGGTTGAGCTAACAGATTTCACACAAAAATGGGACGGAGATGGAGCCGCAGAAGGTACTTATTTTGTGCAGTACACGGTTGTCGGAAAAGATGGTACCACCACAACTGGACAAGGAATGGTGGAATTAGCTAAGTAAGCGCCATCTTTCTTTTACACGAAGCTTATTTTTATAATTCGGAAAAAGAGGTTGCTTATGCGACCTCTTTTTGTTTGTACATTTGCCACATGCGAATTCTACGCTCCCTGAATAATTGTAGTTTTAACGAGCCTATTCTGACAATAGGCACCTATGATGGTGTGCATTTGGGGCATCAATCGATCATTCGTGAAATGGTGGCTCGTGCTCGTGCAGCGGGAAAGGAGTCTGTACTTATGACCTTTGAACCACATCCAAGAATGGTGCTTCAGCCCTTGGATCATCAAGTGGAGTTGATAGATACACTGGACGAAAAGCTCGCAAAACTAGATGGCCTTGGTTTAGACACGGTCATTTTGTATCCTTTCTCGATAGATTTCGCCAGATTAAGTGCAACAGATTTCATTGAACAGATCTTGGTAAAAGCTCTTGGTGTGAGTGAAGTGCATGTTGGTTATGATCACCAATTCGGTAAGAATCGTGAAGGTACTTATGAATTGTTAGTGCAAAAAGGCAAAGAGTTTGGCTACTCGGTAACCCAGATCGAGGCGAGATCGATTCAAGGGGTTGCTATCAGTTCAACAAAGATCAGACAGGCGATCCGAAAAGGCGATGTAGAAACAGCCGAGCACTATTTAGGCCGGTCGCATGCATTAAGTGGAACCGTGATCCATGGGAATAAACTAGGTCGAACCATAGGCTTTCCAACAGCAAACATTGATTGGAAAGACAGCACAAAATTGTTGCCCGAAAATGGAGTCTATGCAGTGCGTGTTGAGGTTAAGAACACCTGGTTCGAAGGAGTTATGAATATTGGTGTAAAACCTACGGTACAAAAATTGCCTAAACTGACAGCTGAGGTGTTCATTTTTGATTTTGATCAGGATATTTATAATGAACTGATCAAAGTGGAGTTTGTGAAACACCTGCGTGGAGAACAAAAATTTGATTCTGTTGAATCGCTCAAAAATCAATTAAAAAAAGATGAAGAATTGGCTCGTAGTGTGTTTTCTTCTCGTGTGGTCCGCGACTAAAGCACAGGATACGCTGAAGATCTATACCTGGGAAGAGGCACAGTTATTACCTGTTGATTCTGTAAAAGCCATTACGGCTTCCCATTTAAAGTGGGATAGCATCCCAGAGTCATTGTGGAATTTCACCCATCTGCGCTATTTGGACCTTTCGAAAAATCGATTGAAAGAAATTCCACCTGAGATCGGTAAGTTGAAGGAACTTCGCACGTTGGACGTCTCAAAAAATAAACTTTCAGGCGCTCCCGTGTTCATTTGTCAATTGACTCAACTGCGAAAACTGCATATTGCACGAAATCAATATTCATCGCTTCCTTCTTGCATTGGATATTTGACGCATTTGGTGGTACTGGATATTTGGGACAATCCGATCAACAGCTTGCCGGATGAGGTCATGAATTTGAAAAAGCTCCAATTCGTGGATATGCGTTCAATCATGTTAAGCCCTGGATTTCAGCAGAAATGGCTGGAGAGAAGACCCGATGTAACTTGGGAGTTTGACCCACCTTGTCACTGTGTAGAATAAATTTTATTTTTTTTCCAACCTTCCAAAATCTGACACATCATAGTAGTGTCAAGAATGTCAGAGTTCTCTCTGATTGGTTTGGTAAATTGGGTTTTTAGGTTTGGAAAAGGGTGCTTTGATGGATGCACCCTTTTTCAGTTTATTTAAGTTCTACTGATAAGATCTCTTTCCAGAAATCGTGTATGGAAATGCCATCGCAAGCTAACATTTGCGGGACAATACTTGCTGGGGAAAATCCGGGTGTAGTATTTACCTCGATGACGTATGGTTCATTGTCGACGATCATGAAGTCGATCCGAGCGATGGATCTCAATTGCAGCAGGTCGTAGCAATATTTGGCGCGAGCTTGTACAATATCTCGAATAATATCCGGAATACGAGCCGGTGTGATCTCTTGGGATTTCCCTAGGTATTTGGCTTCGTAATCAAAGAATTCATTTTCAGAGGCAATTTCGGTCAAGGGTAAAGCGTGTAAGCCATCCTTTCTGCGATACACACCGCAAGTCACCTCGGTTCCTTTTAAAAAGGATTCAATAACTACTGTGCCACCTTCTGCAAATGCCACTTCTAAAGCCTTGTTCAATTCTTCTTTGGCTTGCACTTTCGAAATGCCATAACTGGATCCGGAATCGGACGGCTTCACAAAACAAGGTAAACCCAACTCTGAAATGATGTGATCAGCACTAAATTCATTGGCCGAACGCAGAAAGAGGGATTTAGCCACCGGAATACCAAAATTCTTCAAAAATTGATTGCAGTACCATTTGTCGAACGAAAGCTCCGACGCAAGTGCCGGAGAATTGACATAGGGAATGCCTTTTAAATCGAGATACGCTTGAATCTTTCCATTCTCACCCGGATTTCCATGAATATAGATCAGGCCGGCGTCGATTGAAACGGTATTTCCATTCCATGAAAAACCACATGTGTCTAAGGAAAAAGGCAATCGCTGACCGTCTTTGTGCGCAAACCATCCGGATTTAGTAACCTCAATCTGAATGATCTCATATTCTTTCGGAAAATTGGCTGCGATAGTTGCTGCACTTTTCATGGAAATTTCGAATTCAGAGGAATATCCCCCACAAAACAAGCCTATTCGTTTCATGCTTCAATTTTTGTCAAAATTAGGGGCCTTTTCACTACTGAAAATTTGATGCTAAAAAAGTTTTCATGATGAAATGTTGAAAGCTTATTTCCGAGTGGATTTTCACCAGAAACATTCTTCTTATATTTGTTTTTTACTTGGAAGAGTAGCATGGAACGTTGGCAAAAGATAAAAGCATTTATTTGGAGTAAACACTTTTTAAAACAGAGTGGGTACATTCTACTTACCTACATTGTTGTCGTAGGAGGTACGATCTTGTATTTGGATGCCTACACGAATCATGGTGAGAAAATCAAATTGCCAAACTTGGTAGGCTTGCAATCAAGTAAAGGGCAAGTGATCTTGGAAGAATTGGATTTGAAAATGGAGCTTTTGGATTCGGTTTACAGACCAGACCTTCCAACTGGAACTATTTTGGAACAAGATCCGTTGCCAACAGCAAAGTCTCAGGTACATGTGAAGTCTGGACGAATTGTCCGTGTCCGTGTATCCAAGCGCACAAAGTTTGTTGAAATGCCTTATCTGGTGGATCGTTCTCAACGTTATTCTGAAAGTGTATTAAAAAATCGATCATTAAAATACCGCATTCAATATGTGCCAACCTCCGAAGCCGATGGAGCTGTCTTAAAACAATTATATAAAGGTGTACCGATCAAAGAAGGAACCAAATTACCTGCTGGTTCGGTTATTACCTTAGTGGTTGGACAAAACGATGCAGGTGAGCCGGTTGAACTGATGGATTTGGTTAGCTTAACAATATCTGAGGCTCGCGGACGTTTACAAGGAACATCACTCAACTTCCAGGTTGCATCATGTGATGGTTGTGCTACGGCAGAAGATTCAACTTCGGCGATCATTTATTCCCAAAGTCCGGAATATCTAGAAGGAGTTACTTTACCTGCTGGAACAACGATCATGGTGAATGCTTCGAAGGGAGGAAATTAATTTGTTCATGAAGCATTTTTACTTGATCTTATTTCTGTTGTCCTCGGGATTGCTGTTTGCTCAGGAATCCTTGGAGCCAATTGGATTTGAGTATAGAGGAAAGGTCAAAAGTCATTTGAAAACGACCACTACATTCGACAGCACATTTATTTATACATTCGACACTATTCAGTTGCCCATCTTTGATGAGTTTTCTGATAATAAATTTCAAGACCTTTCCGCTACTCCCGGAGCACCAAACGTGACGGAGCAGTTGTTTCACCGTTTGCTGGATGTTAGTAATTTGCCACTTCCGGGGAACGCTTCTTACACGGCTGTATTAACTAAAAAGATCACGGTGCAAAATGGAAATGTTACCGAAACGGATCTTCCCTCAACCACAATTCAAGTTGGAAGTTTAGCTAGCTATCCGGTAGTCTACGGGTCACAAGTGGTTTATCCGCCTTATTTCATTTACGACACGCTTGATTTTGTAAATGATCCGGATACGGTGTATTTGTTCCAGCCGGAATATATGCAGGATTCTGCACGTCTTTTTACAGCACATTTAAGTGACCAGGAGGCGATCTGGACAGATTATTACGCCTACCGCAATTTTACTCACGCAAAGGATCCATGGACCTTGGGTGTTGTTACGTTTGACGGATTGGATGAAACCGGATATCCCTACAATTTTGGTTCAACGACAGTTGGATACGCAGATTTCTTGACATCTAAAACCATTGATCTTTCTTCATTTGCACCAAACGATAGTATTTATTTAAGTTTCCTGGTGCAAACAGAAGGCCTGGGAGATGAACCTGAATTATCAGATTCTTTGGTGTTGGAATTTTTCAATGCAGGTCAAGATGATTGGGAACGCGTTTGGAGTACACGTGGCGGGAATGTGGCTGACTTTAAGGTAGGACACATTCGAATCACACAATCAGCTTATTTAACGAATGGTTTCCGTTTCCGTTTTAAGAACTATGGTGGGCTTTCAGGTATGTTGGATGAGTTCCACTTGGATTACGTGCATTTGCGCAGCGGTAGTGGATACCAAGATACCTTGTTTAAAGACTTTGCTTTTGTATATCCTTTAGGTTCTTTGATCGAAGATTATACTCAGGTTCCTTGGGATCATTGGGTAAATGATCCTACTCATATGAATCCAGCTGTAAAAGCAACGGTTCGAAATGGTTCCAATGTGGCGGAAAACAACATCAATGGAACTGTGGATGTGAAAGTGAGTGGAGTAACAGAAGGGACCTTTACAATGATTGGGCAAACCTTGTCAGGAGGAAACATCAATTATGCCCCACGCACAGTTTATGAATCGCTACATGATTTTTCAGGAGGATACGCGTTTTCTGCAGCTCCAGTTGTTGAAGAAAAGACCTTTGAAGTAATTGCTACGGCATCTGCACCGTTTCCAAATTTTACTGGAAACGACACCAGTTATACCCTTCAATATTTCGGGAATGAATATGCCTATGACGATGGTTCAGCAGAAGCTGCTTACGGAGTTGTTGGTGCGCAAGCGCGAATTGCTTACCGATTTGTGCCTTATGAGGCGGATACCTTATTAGGAGTGAAGATCCATTTTGTACCTTCGGTATATGACTTAAGCAATAAGTTGTTCTTATTGACAGTTTGGTCGGATAATGGTGGACAACCGGGAACAGTTATTTACGAAGATGACTTCTTATATCCGCGTCAACCGGTTTATGAAGAGGACCGAGGCGTGTTTACTGAATACTACTTAACGGATACGGCTATCGCCTTGCCAAACGCACCGTTTTTTGTTGGTTGGCGTCAAGTAGACGCGGATCGTTTGAATATTGGCTTTGACCGAAATAACGATCAATCTGCAAACACTTATTACTCTTTGAATGGTGGGGCAAGTTGGATTGGAAGTAGCTTGGAAGGAGCAATGATGATGCGCCCGATCTTTTCAACGGCTGGAAATGCCGATCTAGCAGTTGAAGAAGAGCCGCTTGTAATTAATTGGCAACTCTATCCAAATCCTGCAACAGATATTGTATCTGTGCGCTTGGATAATGGATTGCCTTTCAATGGAGTGGAGATCTTTGATCAGTTTGGATCAGTTGTTGCAAGTTCATCAGAAGAAAATATCTCCTTGATTGACTTGGCTAAAGGCGTTTATTATGTGCGCTTAATTGGATATCCGGTTGTTAAGACCTTGATCAAACAGTAATGAGCGAAGAGATCCAAGAAATAGATCAGGACGAAGAAGAATTATTTGAGCATTTCAGATTCAAAGCAGATCCGGGCCAAGAAGTGGTGCGGATCGATAAGTTTTTGATGGATCGGATGCCAAACACCTCCCGAAACAAGATTCAAGTTGCTGCCAAGAATGGTAATATCCTAGTCAACGATCGACAGGTAAAGCAGAACTATCGCATCAAACCAGGTGACGAAGTGTCCATGGTCTTACCGTATCCAGTTCGCGAAATTGAACTTATTCCTCAGGATATTCCATTGAACATTGTTTATGAAGACGATTCTTTGATTGTCCTAAATAAACCTGCTAATATGGTGGTGCATCCTGGTTATGGAAATTACACAGGCACGTTGGTCAATGCACTTGTTTATCACTTTGATCACCTTCCACAACGCATCCATGATTATTTTGGTAGACCCGGATTGGTTCACCGCTTGGATAAACATACCACCGGAATTATGGTGGTTGCCAAAACTGAAAATGCCTTGACTCATTTGGCAAAGCAATTTTATGATCGTACTACAGAACGTCGCTACCATGCATTGGTTTGGGGTGATGTGGAAGAAGATGTGCGCATCGAAGGAAATTTGGGGCGTTCGCTTCAAAACCGCAAAATGATGACAGTATTTCCGGATGGAGACTATGGAAAACATGCTGTTACGAACGTGAAAGTGATCAAGCGCTTTGGCTTGGTGACGCTGGTAGAATGTAAATTGGAGACAGGACGAACCCATCAGATCCGTGCGCACATGAAGTGGATTGGACATCCATTATTTCATGACCTTGAGTATGGTGGTGATCGCATCGTAAAAGGAACCACCAGTGCTTCCTACAAGCATTTTATTGAAAATTGTTTTGAGTTAATTCCCGGGCAGGCCTTACATGCGAAATCTCTGGGTTTTGTGCACCCTGAAACAGGAAAGTGGTTGCAGTTCGATTCGGAACTTCCGGAAGGATTCAAACTGCTATTGGAAAAGTGGGAGCGCTACACCGTTCAGTAAAAACTCACAAATATTCGATTAATTGTATTTTTTTAGGGTCGAACGGATTCGATTTAAATTTTTTAAATTAACTTCGGCAATCTTCTATACGCTGTTGAATGGGCTTTGGACGTGTTTAAAGCTGAGTTTTTCGTCGGATTTGAAGATATTTAACCAATGTTTGCACTTAAGCTTATGAACGTTAGAACACTTACTTTACTTGTGTCGATGGGTATCACTGGATGGGTTTCAGCTCAGCCAAAATATTTGAAGGATGCCAATAAGATGTACCGAAGTGAAAATTACTGTGAAGCTGCAGATAAATGTGCTGTTGCCTATTCCAAGATCAAGCGGAATGGAGCGATGGCTCTTGCAGCTAAAGGGGAAATGGCATTCAAAACAGCGGAATCTTTCCGTAACATCGAGGACGTAAAGCAAGCCAACGAATGGTATGAGAAAGCCATTTTGTTGAAGTATTATCAGAAGGAGCCTTTAGTTTACCTATACAACGCCGAAATGTTGCGTATCATGGGTGAGTTCAAAAAGGCAGAGCAAAACTACGCTTTGTACAAGAGCTTGGTGCCGGATGATACACGTGCTGACGTTGGTATAGAGTCATGTAAAAAACACGAAGAGTTCAAAGAAAACCGTACGCGTCACACCGTAACGAACGTTACTCCATTGAACAAAGAAGGATTCGAAATGGCTCCGATGTTTGTAGATAAAAAAGGTGTGGTTATGGCCTTTTCATCATCTCGTGATGGAGTTGTAGGTAATGAGGATGATCCTCGTACTTGTGACCCTTACATGGATATTTTCGTATCTGAATTGGATAAGAAAGGAAACTTTACAGCGGTTAAGCCAATTGAAGGTGATAGTATCAACACGGAGGATAACGAAGGAACGATCTGTATCGATGGTCGTGCAAAAACGATGTTCTTTACTCGTTGTCCAAACCGTAAGAAACAAAATTTAGGTTGTGATATTTGGGTTTCTGAAGTTGCTGGTAAAGGATGGGGAATTCCAAAGAAATTGCCTTTGAAAAGCAACGATTCCATTTCAGTAGGACACCCTGCAGTATCTGACGATGGAAAATTCTTGGTGTTTGCTTCTGATATGCCAGGCGGTGTAGGAGGTCGCGACCTTTGGTTTACGACTTACGACAAAAAATCTGATTCTTGGTCAACTCCTCAAAATATGGGGCCTCAGGTAAATACTGCCGGTGATGAATTGTTCCCAACGTTTGCATTGAACGGGGATTTGATCTATGCTTCAAACGGATTACCAGGAATGGGAGGTTTGGATATTTTCAAAGCTACTCGTGTTGGAGAAGAGAACAAATGGGAAAACCCAACAAACTTAGGTTCTCCAATCAACTCTGATTTCAACGACTACGCCTTGATCGAAGTAACTGAGAAAAAAGGATATTTTACTTCTGAGCGTAAAGGTGGTGCTGGTGATAATTTCAAACCAGACATCTATATGTATGAATTGCCTCCAAACGTATTTACTTTGAAAGTAAACGTATTGGATCTTTCTGATAAGAAAAAGCAAACAAAGATCGATGGCGTTGACGTGAATGTGGTTTGTAAAACAACAGGTGAGAAATGGACCGGAAAGACAATGAAAGACGGTTCAATCTACTGGGATAAAAAAGCTAATGGTGATCGTTATATTAACGAAGAGTCTGAGTACAGTATTACTATTTCAAAAGCTGGATACTACGAAAACAAAACGGCTACTGAGATCAAAACTATTGGATTGAAGTATGATCAGGATTTCGTGGTAGATATGGGATTACTTCCAATCAAACCGATTCGTTTGCCGGAAGTTCGTTATCCATTGGCTCGTTGGGATTTGTTGGTTGACTCGTCAATTAACTCAAAAGATTCCTTGTTATTCGTATTGAACCTATTGGAAGAAAATCCGGGATTGATCTTGGAGTTGTCTTCTCACACTGACCCTCGTGGTGGTAATATTTACAACCAGGTACTTTCTGAAAACCGTGCTAAAGCTTGTTACAAGTTCTTGGTTGAAGAAAAAGGAGTGGATCCACGTCGCATTGTTCCAGTTGGAAAAGGAGAGATGGAACCACGTGCCATGTACTTGAAAGATGGTAAGTACTATGAGAAACAATTAGTTGATGGTTCTGCTCAAGAAGTAAAAATGACAGAAGCATATATGGCTCAGTTTATGAAAGACAAGAAGAAATTCGAGATGTTGCAACAGTTCAACCGTCGTACAGAAGGTAAGGTGTTGTCTTTGGACTTCGATCCGGCTACTGCGAAACCAGCGAATCCGGATTACTTGATCTTTAAGAAATTGCCTCCAACAAATAAATAATAGAAAAGGCCTCCACGCGGAGGCCTTTTTTCTTGCCCATATTCGAGTTTTAACACTCCGAATAAATCCTTACCTTTGCGCTTTCTTTTGTACTATGTCTGATATTCGATACAATTTGCGCGGTGTTTCTGCCGGGAAAGAGGAAGTGCACAACGCGATCAAAAACGTGGATAAGGGATTGTTCCCAAAAGCTTTTTGTAAAATAGTTCCAGACTATCTTACTGGCGATCCGGAATATTGTATCGTGATGCACGCGGATGGTGCTGGTACCAAGTCTTCTCTTGCCTACATGTATTGGAAAGAAACTGGAGAAGTTTCTGTTTGGAAAGGGATCGCACAAGATGCCTTGATCATGAATATCGACGACCTACTGTGTGTCGGTGCAACTGAAAATATCTTATTGTCTTCTACTATCGGCAGAAATAAAAATCTGGTGACTGGCGAAGTAATCGCGGCTATAATCAATGGTACAGAAGAATTACTAGAGACTTTGCGCGAGCAAGGGATAGGTATTTTCTCAACCGGTGGAGAAACTGCTGACGTAGGTGACTTGGTACGTACGATAATCGTTGACAGTACCGTTGTTTGCCGCATGAAACGCAGCGATGTGATCTCAAACGATACGATTCAACCGGGTGATGTAGTGGTTGGTTTGGCTTCATTCGGTCAAGCAACGTATGAGGACAGCTATAACGGTGGAATGGGTTCAAACGGATTGACCTCAGCCCGACATGATGTCTTCAACAAGACTTTGGCTGCAAAATATCCTGAAAGTTTTGACCCTGCTGTACCGAGTGAATTGGTTTATTCCGGATCATGTAATCTGACAGACAAAGTAGAAGGAGTTCCCGTGGATGCCGGTCAATTGGTACTTTCTCCAACAAGAACTTATGCTCCTGTAATCAAGGCGATGCTTGATAAACACCGCGCTGATATTCACGGGATGGTTCATTGTTCAGGTGGTGCTCAAACGAAAGTGTTGCACTTTGTAGATGGTGTTCACGTCATCAAAGACAACATGTTTCCGATCCCACCATTATTCCAATTGATCCAACGCGAATCGAGAACCGATTGGAAGGAAATGTACAAAGTGTTCAATATGGGTCACCGCATGGAAGTGTATGTTCCTGAACACATCGCAGCTTCTTTGATCGAGATCAGTAAAGGATTTGGTATCGAGGCACAGGTGATCGGTCGTGTAGAGGCTTTTGAAGGAAAGCAAGTAACTGTTCGTTCCGAAGTAGGTGAATTTATCTATCAGTAATCATGCAGGATCTATTAAGCAAGCTTGAAGCAATCCACTTTCGTTTTGTGGAAGTAGGTAAGATGATTACCGATCCGGATATCATTTCGGATATGGATCGCTATGTGAAATTGAATAAAGAATACCGTGACCTGGAAGAGGTTGATACGGCATATAAGAACTACAAGAACATTTTAGATAATCTGAAAAGTGCGAAGGAACTGTTGGAAATTGAAACAGATCCTGAAATGCGCGAGATGGCTAAAATGGAGATTGATAGTTTGGAAACGCAACGTCCTGAATTGGAGGAGGAGATCAAAATGTTATTGATCCCGAAAGATCCGGAAGACGACAAGAATGCTATTTTGGAATTGCGTGCCGGAACTGGTGGAGATGAGGCCTGTATTTTCGTCGAGGATGTTTTCCGCATGTACACGATGTATTTCAAAGAAATGGGCTGGCAATATGATATTCTGAATTCTTCTGAAGGAGGAACAAAAGGATACAAAGAGATTTCCATGGAAGTTACCGGCGCCGGGATCTATGGTATGCTCAAATTCGAATCAGGTGTACACCGCGTACAACGCGTTCCAGAAACGGAGTCGCAAGGACGTGTGCATACATCCGCAATTACGGTGGCAGTTTTGCCGGAGGCGGAAGAAGTAGATTTTGACCTGGACATGAACGATGTGCGTAAAGACACTTTCCGTGCATCAGGAGCTGGAGGACAGCACATTAACAAAACTGAATCTGCGATCCGTTTAACTCATATCCCAACCGGTTTGGTGGTGGAATGTCAAGATGGTCGTTCCCAGCATAAAAACTTAGAAAAAGCGATTTCAGTATTGCGCTCGCGTTTGTACCAATTGGAGTTAGACCGTGTGCAATCTGAACGTGCTGCACAGCGCAAGACCTTGGTTTCAACCGGTGACCGCTCCGCGAAGATCCGTACCTACAATTACCCGCAAGGACGAATTACCGATCACCGCATCAATAAAACGATGTACAATTTGGGCGCCTTTATGAACGGTGATATCCAAGAAATGATCGATGCTTTGAAAATGGCCGAGAATGCGGAGAAAATGAAAGGTGAGGGGGTTGTATAAACTTCCTTTTTTATTTTCCAATAAACCCGTTTTTCTACCGTTGAAGGATTTTGTGATATTTTTCTGTGTAATTCGTGAATAAAAGCGGAATTTTGCACCTCAATCACTTTTTGTATGAAATTTTTCATCCTGACATGCCTGTTCTTATTAAGTTTTGGTGCGATGGCACAAGAAAAGGCTACCATTAGCGGTACCATCAAAGACGCCAAGACCGGTGAAGAAATGATCGGCGCCTCTATTAAAGTAAAAGATCAACTTCTTGGAACGGTGACCAATGAATATGGATTCTTTTCATTGACGCTTCCGAAAGGAACGTACATGATCGTATTTTCCTCTATTGATTACAAGCCTCAAGAGAAGTCCATCACTTTGAACGAGAATATACAAATGGATATTCAATTGGAACCGGTGAATACGGCAACTGAAATAGAAGAAGTTACCGTTGAAGCTACTCGCCCAGATGCATCTGTAAAGGATCCGATCATGGGCGTGGAGAAATTGGACCCTAAGGAAATTGCCAAGATTCCGGTGATTTTCGGGGAAAAAGACTTGATCAAAACCATGCAGTTGTTGCCGGGTGTGAAGAATGCGGGTGAGGGGAGTTCTGGATTTTATGTTCGTGGCGGTGGTGCCGATCAAAATTTGATCCTCCTGGACGAAGCACCAGTTTACAATGCTTCCCATTTATTAGGTTTCTTCTCTACATTCAATTCGGACGCGATCAAAGATGCAACTCTTTACAAAGGAAATCAGCCCGCGAATTTTGGTGGTCGTTTGAGTTCTGTGCTCGATATCAAAATGAACGAGGGGAATAGCAAGCGCTACAATGTGAGTGGCGGACTTGGTTTGATCTCCTCAAAACTGAATGTGGAAGGACCGATAGTAAAGGATAAAGCTTCCTTTTTGATCACCGGTCGAAGAACCTATGCCGATCTCTTCCTGAAAGCAACAGAAGAATTTAAAGATAACCGGTTGTATTTCTATGACCTGAATGCCAAATTGAATTACCGTATCAACCAGAAAAATCGCTTGTTCCTGTCAGGGTATTTCGGTCGCGATAAATTGGGTTTGGGCGATGTTTTTGGAATTGACTGGGGAAATACTACGGGAACTTTGCGTTGGAACCATGTGGTGAACGATAAATTATTCTCCAACACAAGCTTCATCTATTCCAAATACGATTACAAGATCAATATTTCAGGTGGAGATGTTTCTTTCTCCATTCGTTCACAGATCGAAGACCTCAACTTGAAACAAGAATTTCAATATTTCGTCAATACCCGCAATAAGATCCGCTTTGGAGCGAATGTGATCCGACATGCCATTACTCCTGGTCAAGTAGAAGCTAGTGAAGGTTCAGGGATCAATGCAGAGCGCTTCAATCCTACACCAACCATCGAGACGGCGGCCTTCGTGACCAATGATTTTACGGTCAATGAGAAGTTGACAATCAATTATGGCGTCCGTTATTCATTGCTGACTGTTTTAGGAAATGGCGATGAAATGTATACCTACAACACGGACGGATCTGTTGCAACCACGAATATCTATTCAAAAGGTAAGGTTTTGAAGAGTTATCACAATTTGGAGCCGCGCGCATCTTTTAGTTGGGAATATTTGAAAGGACAATCGATCAAAGGAGCTTACTCCAGAAATACACAAAACATTCACCAGGTATCGAACGCCACTTCCGGTTCACCAACGGATGTGTGGTTGTCATCAAGCATGAACATCAAACCCGGGATTTCGGATCAGGTGGCTTTGGGTTGGTTCAAGAACTTCAAAGAGAACATGTTCGAGGTGAATACCGAATTGTATTACAAATGGATGCAGAACCAGCTTGATTACCGCAATGGTGCGAACGAGCAAGCGAACGAAAAATTAGAAGGAGAATTGCTCTCCGGAATCGGTCGCGCTTATGGAATCGAATTGATGTTGCGCAAAAAGACAGGTAAATTCACCGGATGGATCGGGTATACCCTTTCGCGCACGGAGCGTAAGATCGACGGAATCAATAACAACAATTGGTATCTTGCCAAGCAAGACCGCACACATGATATTTCAGTAGTAGGGATTTACGATCTTACTAAAAAATTGTCGATTTCAGCTTTGTTTGTTTTCTATACTGGAAACGCAGTGACCTTCCCTTCCGGAAAGTATTCAATTGATGGCGAAACATACTTCATTTATACCGAACGAAATGCCTACCGCATGCCGAACTATCACCGTTTGGATTTGGCATTGACATGGCAACGTAAGAATACTGAAAAGTTCGAGAGTAGCTGGAATTTCTCGATCTACAATGTTTATGCGCGTGAAAATGCTTACAGCATAACTTTCCGCGAGAATGCCGATGACCCAAATAAAACAGAAGCGGTACAAACAACCTTGTTCAAATTGGTTCCGGCCATTACATATAACTTCAAATTCAAATAAGATGAGATATTTTTTAAGCCTAGTAATTGGATTGAGCTTCTTGAGCATCCAATCATGTCAGAAAGTGATTGATATCGATCTGAACGAAGAAGATCCGAAAGTAGTGATCGAGGGAAACATTGAAATGGGAGATACGACGCATACTATTTCCGTTACACGTTCCTTGAATTTTGACGAATCAATGGCATACCCTGCAGTGAATGATGCCGTAGTAACTGTTACGGATAATCTGGGAAATACAGCTTCATTCACACTTGTAGGAAATGGGATCTACCAGCTTTCCGGATATCCGGGAGTGGTTGGTCGAACATACACGATTACTGTATTGGTAGATGGAAAAATCTTTACGGCCTCTAGCAAAATGAATACTTTCGTTCCATTGAACGATTTATATACCCAAGATCTGTTATTTGGGCAGGATACTTTCCGCACGATAATCGCTGAAAGGCAAGACCCGGCTAATGAATCCAATTACTATCAATTTCACATTTATCGCAATGGAGAAAAGGAGAAAGGGATCTTCTTGCAAGACGATCAATTTGTTGATGGAAACCTGACCTTACAACCCTTGTTCATCAATGAGCTGAATCCGGGTGACACCTTGCGCGTGGATGTTTTCTGCATCGATAAACCGATCTACGAGTACTTCAATCAATTGAGTGTCAATTCTGCAGGTCAGGCCACTCCTGCCAATCCGGTGTCGAATTTCAGTGGTGGATGTTACGGGTATTTCGGGGCACGAACCTTTAGTTCTAAAACGTTTATTGTTCCCTAAGGATTAAAGGTTTTCTTCTTTCCCTGAATAAGCGTACTTTTGTGCCCTTGAAGCACTAAACGTATGACAAAAGCAGCATTAGTTTCAGAGATCAAAGCCAAAAGATCGTTCTTGTGTGTAGGATTGGATACAGACCTTTCCAAGATCCCGCCACATTTATTAAATGAAAGCGATCCTGTTTTTGCCTTCAACAAAGCGATCATTGATGCTACTCATGACTTGTGTGTAGCCTACAAGCCGAACATTGCTTTTTACGAATGTTTAGGTCCGAAAGGTTGGGATGCTTTGCAAAAAACGGTTGATTATATTCAGGAGCATACCTCTTGTATGGTTATCGCGGATGCAAAGCGTGGAGACATCGGAAATACTTCTTTGTATTACGCAAAAACCTTTTTTGAATACCTTAACTGCGATGCTGTTACTGTGGCCCCATACATGGGCGAAGATTCTGTAACACCTTTTCAGGAATACAAAGATAAATGGGTGATCCTCTTAGCTTTGACATCGAATAAAGGAGCGCTGGATTTTCAATTCATGACGGATGTTAAAGGGGAGGAGTTGTACAAAAAAGTGTTGCGTAAATCGTCGAATTGGGGAACCGATGAAAATCTGATGTACGTAGTAGGTGCAACGCGCGCTGAAGGAATAGGCGAAGTACGCAAGATAGTTCCGAATCATTTCTTTTTAGTACCGGGTGTTGGCGCTCAAGGCGGAAGTTTGGAAGATGTCGTGAACTACGGATGGAATGCCGATTGCGGTTTGTTGGTGAATGCTTCGCGTTCTATTTTGTACGCATCAACAGCTACTGATTTTGCCGAGAAAGCACGTCAGGAAGCCCAGGATCTGCAACAACAAATGGACCGTTGTTTGGTCGAAAAGAATTGGTAAGATCGATTTCAATCTAACGCAGTTTCCGCGATCTCATGGTAAATAGTGTCGAACAATTAGTGATCCTGATCAGCACGCCAATTTATGTGCTTTTGATTGGTGGTGAATGGTTGATGAGTCATTATTTGAACCGTAAATTGTACGGTTTGAAAGACACTTTGATGAATGTCTATTTCATGCTGGCAAATATGAGTGTAGACCTGCTTATGCGCGGGGTTACTTTATTCGTATTGCTTGGGATGGCTCAGCTCGCATTTGTAGAATGGACCGAAAAGAACTGGATCTATTGGACACTTTTATTCTTACTGGAAGATTTAGCATTCTATTGGCTGCATCGCACGGATCACATAGTTCGCTTGTTTTGGGCGGTACATGTAACACACCACTCGTCGGAGAATTTTAATTTTACCACGGGTTTTCGCTCTTCGGTGTTTCAACCGGTTTATCGTTTTCTTTGGTTCATCCCGATCGTTTTGTTGGGTTTCTCTCCGATCGATATTTTTGTCATGTATGCAATCACGCAAACTTACGGGATCATTGTGCACACGCAAGGCGTGAAAAAATTGGGAGTGCTGGAATATATTTTTGTAACACCTTCACATCACCGGGTACATCATGCATCGAATGTGCGCTACTTGGATAAGAACATGGGGATGATCCTCATCATTTGGGATAAATTATTTGGTACTTTCCAAGAAGAAGTGGATGAAGACCCGGTTGTGTTTGGTTTGTACGAAAAGAAAGCACCTATGAATCCTGTCGGAGCAGTGTTCCATGAATGGCAATCCATTTGGAAAGATGTTCAAAAAGCACCAACTTGGAAGGATAAATGGAATTATCTAACGCAACCTCCTGGTTGGAGTCACGATGGTTCCACGTTAACGGCAGATCAATTGAGAGAACAACAAAACATGCTGGAATCATGAAAAGCGAAACGATGAAAGAACAATTGGCCCAAACCATTCGCGCCTACAACCAGAAAGGATGGTCGCCCGCAACATCAACAAACTATTCGTTCCGCATTCCGGAATTTCCGGATGTGATCTGCGTTTCCCGAAGTGGCGTGGATAAATCGCAGTTCGATGCGAATGATTTCATCGAAGTGGATTTGAATGGCCAAGTGTTACCTGCTTTTGCAGGAATAAAACCATCGGCAGAGACCTTGATCCATTGTACGTTGTATAAATTATACCCGGAAATGCAATGCATCTTGCACAGCCACTCCGTTTATTCCGTGCTCCATTCTGCCGTAAATACGGATTCTGTGGCGTTGGAAGGTTATGAATTGTTGAAGGGCTATGAAGGAATCGGCACACACGAAACTGCTGTGGAACTTCCCATTTTCGACAACACCCAAGACATGGTGCAGTTTTCTCAAGTATTGAACGACCAAAAACAGCGCTTGACCGTACCGGCATTCATCATGCGCAAACACGGAACCTATGCATGGGGTCGTGACTTGTTCGAAGCAAAACGCCATTTAGAAACCACTGAGTACTTGCTGGAGGTGGAGTGGAAGTTGCGGTAATCCTAATTTTTCTAAATAAAGGTGAACGAAATGAGTAGTGCAATTGTTTTTGATTAAAAAATATTACCTTGGTAACTAAATTCATCATATGAGCCGCAAATTGAACCGTCGCACATTCGTAGAACGCTTTACATTAGCCGCGGGGAGTTTATTTTCCCTTCCTTTGCTGGCAAAAACTGAATCGAACATTTCAAAAGAAAACACTATGGAAGAACAAGAACATCCGGTAAAAAAAGTACGCAAACTCGGTTTTCAGTGGGATACTTTGGATCCGTTCCTATTTTGTGTGCATCACGAAGACCATTTCCCGAAAGGAAACGATGAAATGGGGCCGGATGCGAGTTACTTCCAAGGCCGTCACATGGGCGATGATTTCATCATCAAAGATGGCTTTCGCATGTACCATGGAAAAACCGTTCCAGGTTTCCCGGGTCACCCACATCGTGGATTTGAAACAGTAACAGTTGTTCGTAAAGGATTGGTAGATCATGCCGATTCATTGGGTGCAGCCGGTCGTTATGGAAATGGCGACGTGCAATGGATGACCGCCGGAAAAGGAGTACAACACTCAGAAATGTTCCCGCTTTTGGATGCAGAAAAAGACAATCCGCTGGAATTATTCCAGATCTGGTTGAATCTGCCAAAACGCAACAAAATGGTAGAGCCGCACTTCAAAATGTTGTGGAAAGAGAGCATTCCCATGATCGAAGTGAGTTCTGGAAAGGGCTTGTCAAAGATCGAATTGATCACCGGAAAATGGTTTAAGGATCAGGCGCCTGTTCCGCCACCAAATTCATGGGCCGCCGACCCGACAAATGAAGTCTTGATCGCAAATATTAAAATGGAACCGAATTCCCAACTGGAATTGCCTCTGGCAGCCAAAGGAGTGAACCGTATGGTATACGTGTATGAAGGAAACGGAGTTCAAATCGCACAGCAAGTGATTCCGGAATACGCCGGGGTAGAAATGCGAGCGCATGTGAAAACGATCATCGAAACTGGATCGGAAGAGGTAAGTATCCTCATTTTGCAGGGGAAACCGATCGGAGAGCAAGTGATCCAATACGGACCGTTCGTCATGAATACGAAAGAAGAGATCCACCAAGCTTTCGACGATTATCACAAGACACAATTCGGTGGTTGGCCATGGCCGCGCTACGACCAAGTGCATGATCGCTCAAAAACACGCTTCGCGAAACACGCCGACGGCACAGAAGAGATCAAAGAAGCTTAAAAATATGTGAGAAGAAAGTCGAGGGGGCATACCACAACCACTTTGACTTTTAATAGTTCAAAAGTTTCAACCGCAATCCTAAAATCTTAATGCCCTTTAATGTCTTCATGTTTCACAAAAAGCGCTTAATGCTACTTAATGCCTTAATGGTTCAAATTAAGTTCAAAAATTCAAGGATAAAAAACAATCCTCTTAATTCTTCTTTATGTCTCAATAATCTGGCAATGACCTATAAATCTCATTTACCAGCGGCTTCATCGCATGAGTAATGTTATGCGTATGAAAATTGATCAGCAACCCTTGTGGTTTCTTCAACAGTCTCATGTATGTCATTAATTGAGCCGAATGAATAGGTTGTAAATTCTCAACAGCCTTCAATTCCACTAAGACACAATCGTTTACCAAAAGATCCAAACGCAAATCAGTGTCCAGTTGTAGACCATCATAATTTATCGGAACACGAACTTCAGTTTGCACATGAAAACCACTCTTGCGAAGCTCATATTCTAAACATTTCTGATAAACACTTTCCAGTAATCCAGCACCAAGAGCAGTGTGAACTTTAATAGCAGAATCGATGATGTCATACGATAACTGCTTTACTTCTGTTTTTGTCATTGATTTAGGTTTTCCATTTAAGTTAATGAAAAAGTTCCCATCAATACAAGTCCTAAAACGCCTCCCCGATAAAAATATACACCCCGTTCCCCTCACTCGTAAACGCCACGTCAAATCGCAACCAGACATCCTTTTTCGGGAACAACTGAAAGCGCAAGCCGGCACCTCCTGCTAGCAACAAACGACTTGGATGAAAAGGATCCGCATTATTGAATACGCTTCCTGTACTGGCGAACACTGCTGCTCCAAAACGCTTTGCAAAGGAGAAAGGCAACATACGGTATTCGGCTTGCGCGGCTAAATAATGCCGGTCTCGAAAACGACCCAGATAATAACCACGCATCATACTTTCGCCACCTATCTGTGCCAATTGATTGAATGGGGCATTGCCAAATGTGAACTGACCATAAGCGTGCAGTGCCAAGGTATTGCGTTCGCGAATCTGCTTGAAGTAGCGTACATCTGTAAAGATCGATGAGAATTTATAGGAAGAAACGATCGCATCATTGTAGTGTAAGAAAGCTGCTTCTGCAAAAAATCCATCCCGTACATTCAATACATTATGGCGATTATCATACAATATTCCTGCTCCAAATCCCAAATTTGTTGAGCCTTCATGTCCCAAAGGCAGATCAACACTTTGTCCGTCAACCACATCGAAATTTACATTGCCCAAGTGTTGCAGATCCAATTCCAGACCTCCGTAAATGTTTCCATGTATCTTGTGTAAAATCCGTTCCTTGGCCTGAAAGGAAATAGCCTCAACCGTAGCCTTTTTCTGAGAAGTGGTATTTGGACCGATGCCGTAATAGGCAAGTGGAAAGCTCTGAAATTTCATTTTCCCCAAAAAGAACCATTTGTTTTTGTCTGAATAGATTGCATGTTCTAGTATCCCTCCATATTGGTTCTCCAGCGTATAAAATGCCAAACCATTCATTTCGCTTAAACGATTGTTCGTATCACCTTTAGCATAACGAACATACAGTGCGCTGATTCCAAATTCGAAACTTGTCTCGGGTGCATATGCTGCAATGGGATAGGCAATGAATTGAGGTTCGGATTTCGCAGTAGTGTCAAAAAAGATCTTTTTGACGTATCGTACCGGAAAGGATTCTTTTTTTTGCGCCAATGACGAAAAACAGATGAATGAAAACAGGAGTATGAACTGGTTTTTGAATAATTTTGTGTGTAGATACATCTTCGTGTCTGTCGTTATCGTCAAAAATACAAACTATGGCAATTCTTTCTATCCCGGATAAACAGCAAACGATCACTGATGTTTCAGCAATCCGTACTTTTTTGAATGATCGCGGTGTGTTTTTCGATCAATGGACCGCTGGTGTAGCTTTTGCAGATACCGCCACTCCGGATGAGATTTTAGATGCGTATGCACAGGATCTCAAACCTTTCATGGAAGCAGGGGGATACCAAACAGCAGATGTGATCACGATCAATCACTTGACTGATAATTACGATGCGATTCGCGCGAAATTCTTGTCCGAACATACGCACAGCGAAGATGAGATCCGTTTCTTCGTGGATGGAGAAGGACTTTTTTGGTTCAATCTGGAAAACGAGCCTGTTTTCAATCTTTTATGTGAAAAAGGGGATTTGATCTCTGTCCCAGCCGGTACCAAACATTGGTTTGATGCCGGTGAAAAGAATCCCTTCGTGAAAGCGATCCGCATTTTTATCGATATGAGTGGTTGGGTACCTCATTACACGGAATCCAAGTTGGAGCAGCGCTTCTCTGATTTCAAAGTGGCGCGTTAATGCCCTTTCAACGCTATATTTCCTTGGCCGTTAGTGCCTTGTGGCTGATTGGTTTACTCATTGGCTATTTCTTTTTTCATTGGGATATCGGACAAAATCTGGTCTTCTTGAATGTGGGTCTCTTCGCCCTGTTTTTCAATTATTACCTTGGAATGTCCTACTTGTCTTTCCGTGAACATGTGCATAGTCACTGGAGGAAACGGGAACAAATACCTGCGTCTGAATTTACTTGGAAGCTCGCATTCAAAGTGATCACTTTCGTGCTGAACGTGTTCATTTTTACTTTCGCCCTAGCCATTTCTGTTACGATATCCGGCGCATTCATCGCAACCTATTTCTACAAGGTGATGAAAGTGGAAGATTTTGATCAGCTCAGCGAGAAATGGACCAACGACTGGACGTGGGTTATCAGCATGTCGCTTTTGATTCTCGCTCTGGAAGGTGGATTGTTTCTCCGCGAATTGATATTGCTGAATACGCAGAAATTGGTCACATGGGAAGCATTTGTCCCCTTCAACAAAGGCACGCGGAAAAAACTGAACACTTATTTTTTTGGGTCAGCTTTGGTGATTCCTGTAGATGGGCTTTTCAATGATGAAAATACCTTTGGTTACTTGTCTTTGATCTGGGTGTTCCTTGTTACGATCTATTGGGCATACCTCGATGTGCGTTATCCGGCGCAAGAAATAACGTCATCCGTGCAAACGGACGACTAGGAATTGTAATTTTGCCACATGAATACACAACCTGTCAAAGTTATTTTGACCGATATCGAAGGGACTACCAGTTCTATTTCGTTTGTTGCCGATGAGTTGTTCCCCTATTTTCGGGAACACATTCGTGAACTCTTGGAGTGGAAACACTTACCTGCCGTGCAAGAAGCATTTGCAGAAACAGTGCGTCTGGCCCAAGAGCAAGATGGAGAATCTATTTCCGATGACGAACAGATCTTGACCAAATTGCATCAATGGAGTGTGGAAGATCGCAAGATCACACCACTGAAGACCTTGCAAGGTGTACTTTGGGATACCGGTTACCGCAATGGAAGTCTGAAAGGTCACGTCTATTCGGAGGTGCCAGGAAGATTAAAAGCTTGGAAAGAACAAGGTTTACAATTGGCGGTTTTTTCATCCGGTTCGGTTCCGGCTCAAAAGCTGATCTTTGGATTTTCAGTGGCCGGAGACCTCACGCCTTATTTTTCTGCATATTTCGACACGAAAACAGGAGGCAAGCGCGAGGCAGCAACGTATGCAAAGATTGCTGATTCGATGCAGGTTGCGCCAAACGAGATCCTTTTTCTTTCCGACATTAAAGAAGAATTAGAAGCAGCCAAGGAAAGTGGTTTGCAAACCATCCAATTGCTGCGCGAAGACAAACAAGCTGAATGGCCGTTCACCGCGGTCGATTTTGAACATATTAATCCAAACGCATGAGCAAATTCCGCACGATCTGGACTACAGCAGACAACTATGTTGAAGTGATCGACCAACGCAAATTACCCCACGAATGGGTAGTTGAAAAACTAGTTTCGTACAAAGACGCCGAACGCGCGATCAAAGACATGGTGGTGCGTGGAGCGCCGTTGATCGGAGCTACTGCTGCTTATGGCGTGTATTTGGCCGCTCGCGAAGGAGCAAATTTAGAAGAAGCATTTGCCGCTTTGCGTGCTTCTCGTCCAACGGCTGTAAACTTGTTCTGGGCTTTGGATCGCATGCAACGTGCTCTGGACAACGCCGAGAATTTGGTGGATACAGCCTGGGAAGAAGCCGGAAAGATCGTGGAAGATGATGTGGAAACCTGTCGCATGATCGGGGTGCACGGCTTGCCGATCATTGAAGCTTTGTCCAAAGCAAAAAATGGAGAAACGGTAAACATCCTCACACATTGTAATGCAGGCATGTTGGGTTGTATCGAATGGGGAACGATCACCTCACCGATCTACCAAGCTATGGAAAAAGGGATCAAAGTGCATGTGTGGGTGGATGAGACACGTCCGCGAAACCAAGGAGCGAATTTGACTGCCTACGAATTGACACGACACGGAGTTCCACACACCTTGATCGTTGACAACCAAGGCGGACATTTGATGCAGCACGGCATGGTAGATATGTGTATTGTGGGAACAGATCGTACTACACGACAAGGAGATGTGGCCAATAAGATTGGAACCTACTTAAAAGCATTGGCGGCGAAGGACAACAATATCCCGTTTTATGTGGCTTTGCCATCCACTACTTTGGATTGGACGATCAACGACGGTTTGAAAGAAATTCCGATCGAACAGCGCAATCAGGATGAGGTTCGTTGGGTAGTTGGTAAAAGCAAAGCAAGCGGAAAATTGGACGAAGTACTGATCTGTCCGGAAACCACACAAGCCAGCAATTACGGCTTTGATGTAACACCTGCGCGCTTGGTAACAGCGTTGATCACAGAACGCGGAGTGTGCGAAGCAAGTGAAAATGGGTTATTGAGTTTGTTCCCGGAACAAGCATAAAATAGATAAATGTTAGTTACTCAAATCCCTTCAATCTTGGAGGGATTTTTTTTGACCTATCCTCTTGTTCCGAAGGCTGTTTTTCTTTAACTTAATTAAGAAACAACCACCATGAATGAACAATACCTCCACCTGATCTGGAAGCAGAAGCGGCTTCCTTTTCACCAAATGCGCACCGTTCAGGACGAATCGATCGATGTACTGGATGTCGGACAACACAACTTGGATTCTGGTCCGGATTTTTTCAACGGTCAGATCATCTTGCATGGTTTGCGGCACCACGGAAACATTGAATTACACGTGCGTTCATCCGATTGGTACCTGCACAAACACCAACACGATCCTGCCTACGATTCTGTAATCTTGCATGTGGTTTACGAATACGATGAACCGGTTTTTGTCCGGGGCAAGGAACTGCCTACGATCGAACTAAAACCTTGGATCGATTGGCAACATTTTGACCAATTCAAGCAAAATGTCCCAGCGAATTTTTTGATCGCCTGTGCACACGCTTTGTCTGATGTCCCACAAGCCATTCAAAGGACCCAATTAGACAAAATGGGTCGTATACGACTGGAACGAAAATCGCGTGAGCTGTATCCGGAAGATCGAATGGATCTGAGCCTCCACCAATTATTGATCCGAGCTTTTGCCGTCGCTTTCGGCGCAAAAACCAATGCACTTCCTTTTCGGGAATTGACCCATCACTTGCCTCATGAAAAATTGCTGAAAGCCTCGCTTCAAGAAAAATCGGCAATCATCTTTGGAATGGCAGGATTTTTAAACGAAATGCCACAAGACTCCTACCACGATCAGCTGACCAGCGAATGGCGATTCCAAAAACACAAACTCCAATTGGGAAGTCTGCGGAAAGAAACCTGGAAATTCAAAGGATGCCTGCCAGCTGGTTTCCCAACAATTCGTCTGGCACAGTTCATTCATTTTTACCACCATTTTCCTTGGCAAGCAGAGCTGTGGATGAAGCCTGTTACCGAACAAATTGCCCTCGTCCATGAGACGCTTAAACAACCCATCGATAGCTATTGGCACGCACATTATGATTTTGGAAAAGTACATAAACCCAGCAATGGGATGAGTCGTGGATCCATAAACGGGATCTTGATCAATGGTTTACCGCTTTTTCTGTGGATGCTGGCTGAACGCTTCAATGAAGTTGCTTTCCAAGAAGTAGCTTTGGAAATGTGGCGCATCTTGCCTGCGGAAAAAAATCAGATCATTGCCAACTGGAGCATAATAGGCATGAAACCGAGTAGTGCATTTGAGTCTCAGGCTGTCTTGGAACAAATTCAGCAAGTATGTGCAAAAAAAAGATGCATGAATTGTGCAATAGGTCAGGAACTAATCACTACATTTAATGAACCCGAAATTCATTGAAATGAAAAAGTTCGTACTCTTTTTGCCACTCTTGTTTCTCCTGACTGCCTGTCCCGTTGGTTTGAAATATGCGCCCGGAAAAGTTGCAACTGAACCCGTGGACACACGATTGATTGGCACCTGGGAAGCAGAAAGCTCAGAGTTTGAAATTCAAAAAGTGACCATTAAAAAGAAAACGGCCAATGAGTTTTCAGTTCAGGTTTTGGAGCGCGGTGAAATGTACATGTTGGAAACGGATGATCTGACGTTGTACCAGACTAAAATCGACAATCTGACTATCTTGTATTTGAAACCTTCGAACGAAGAAATGTACTACCTGTATCAGGTTGTCATTAAAAGTGCGTCTGAATTGGAAATTGGGGATATTTCCTTATTGGATGGGGGGAACAGATGCTCTTACAGATACGGAGTCTTTACGTAAACAAATTTCAAATTCGAAAGACAAGGAAGAGTTTAAGAATATCTCTAAATTTGTACTTCGTAAAGTGTAACAATCGTGAGAACCTTACAAAAGATTGCCTTCTTTTTTGAAATGCGCTCCTTTGGAGTGTGTTCGTGGTGGGCGCAGAAATTGGGTATTCAAACGAATAAAGTGCGTTTAGGGTTTCTCTATGCTACTGTGATCGGTTTGGGTTCTCCGTTGATTCCTTATCTGATCATGGCATGGATTCTTGAACACAAACATTATTTCAAGTTCCAATCTAAAAAGCGTTCCATCTGGGAATTGTAAGCATGCATAAAATTCTGATCACCGGTTCAAATGGCTTGTTGGGTCAAAAAATTGTCAAACGTTGCCTGAAACACAACATTCCCTTTTTGGCTACCTCAAAAGGTCAGAATCGCAATCCGGATTGTCCGAATGAATTTTACCGCGCCCTAGACATTACGGATGCCGAAGCAGTTAATGGTTTGGTACAGGATTATTGTCCCACTGCGATCATACATACAGCTGCCATGACGAATGTGGATCAATGTGAAACAGATCCGGAAGGATGCCACTTGATCAATGTTTTGGCAACCCGCTGCCTCTTCGAAGCTGCTAAAGCTTGTCAGGCACATTTCGAATTGGTTTCTACAGATTTTGTTTTCGATGGAAAAACAGGTCCGTATTCAGAATCAGATTCGGTGAATCCGTTAAGTGTTTATGCACGTTCTAAAGTGGAAGCAGAAAATTTATTGTTACACGACACCTATTCCAATTGGTCGATTGCCCGAACTATTATTGTTTATGGTACTGGAAATGGTTTGTCCAGATCGAACATGGTATTGTGGGCGCTCGAAGCCTTGCCACAGAATCAGGAAATGAAATTGGTGAATGATCAGTTCCGCGCACCCACTTGGGCGGATGATCTCGCTTACGGATGCGTGGAGATCGTGCTGCGAAATGAAACAGGAATTTATCATTTAAGTGGACCGGAAACCTTGTCGGTAGACCATATTGTTCGACGTATTGCGCAAACAATTGGTATTTCAAATCCGAATATTACGGTAATATCCTCGGATACTTTGAATCAAGCAGCAAAGCGACCGCCCAGAACAGGTTTTGTTTTAGATAAAGCGCAGCAAAAATTGGATTATCATCCGAAAACATTGGAAGAAACCATTCCACTATTGATCAAGGAAATGCAAAGTTGAATCACTTCAATTTTCTAAACCATGCAAAACAACCACTATTCCAAATCAACTACTAGAGGTGTCCTTGTACTGGCGGGGATACTGATCATTGCGTTTGTGCTACCTGATCTTTGGGCTTATTTTAAACCGGATCAACCTGTTAAGATCAGTATGTGGAATGATCGTTTGGAATCAGAATTCAACCGCTTGGAGAAAAATGCTGGAAATAACAACCGTTATCGGGACAAGGCGAACAAGTATAGTCGACCTCCGGCGAAATTTGATCCCAACAAATATACCTTGGAAGAGTGGATGGCCTTAGGTTTATCGGAAAAACAAGCTGCTGTCATCCTAAAATTCACACGATATGGAATTCGCTCCAACGACGATTTGAAACGCATTTTCGTGATCGATGAAAAATTGTTCGCTTTGATCAAGGATTCAACCATTTATAGCGACACACAGAACGAGTACCAACCCGAAAAACGCAACTTCGATATGCCCAAGATCACCTTGGTGGATATAAACACGGCTACTGTGGAAGAATTGCAGCAGGTGAAGGGAGTGGGGCCGTTCTTTGCAAAACAAATTGTCAAATATCGGGATGCCCTGGGAGGATTCCATGATGAACGCCAGTTGTTGAAAGTTTGGAAAGTTGACGAAGAGAAATTTGCCGCTTGGAAACCATACATCTACACGAGCGGTGAGATCAAAAAACTTTCCTTGAACGAGGCAAGCTGGGAAGAATTGGAAGCTCATCCGCTTATTTCTTGGAATTTGGCAAATTCTATCGTAAAATTGCGCCTCCAAAATGGACCATTCAAACGAATTGAAGATGTGAAGCGTTCGGCATTAATGAACGAACAGCTCTTCGAAGAATTGAAATGGTATTTAAGCGTTTAAGAATGATACAAGACAGAGTAATGTCAGCCATCCGCGATGTAGCTGATTTCCCGAAGCCGGGAATCATGTTCAAGGATATCACCCCAATTATGTTGGATCCGAAATTGTCAACCGATATTGTGGATCACTTGGCTGCTCTTTACAAAGATCAGGGGATCGATAAGATCGCAGGAATTGAAAGTAGAGGGTTTTTATTTGGTTATCCGGTTGCCATGAAACTTGGAATTCCTTTTGTTTTGATTCGCAAAGCGGGTAAATTGCCTTATCACAAATTATCGTATGCGTATGATCTGGAGTACGGTTCTGCAACGATCGAAATCCATGTGGATGCCGTAAAAGAGGGAGAACGCGTATTGATCCACGATGACTTATTAGCTACCGGAGGATCGGCTGCTGCCGCTGCGGAGTTAATCAAAAAATGTGGTGGTGAGATTGCAGGATTCAATTTCTTGGTGGAGCTCGGATTTTTAAATGGCGCTGAAAAATTGAAAAACTACACCGATAATATTACTAATTTAGCCGGCTATTAATCGAGATAATAAACAAACAAGTTAGTTAACGGACACCCCAAAACTGTTAAACATGAACTTCGAAAAGAACGAAAATCAATTGATGATCGCGCAAATGGTGCGCGACTTCGCGGAGAGAGAAATCCGCCCAAACATGAATCAGTGGGATGCAGATGAGCATTTTCCAGTTGATGTGATGAAAAAAATGGGTGAACTGGGATTGTTAGGTATCTACATCCCGGAAGAATATGGAGGTAGCGGTTTCAGCTATTTCGAGTATGCAACAGCTTTGATGGAATTGGGCCGCGTTTGCGGTGGGATCGGATTGAGTGTTGCTGCACATAATTCATTGTGTACTGGACACATTTACTATCACGGTAACGAAGAACAAAAGAAAAAATACTTGCCAAAATTAGCTTCTGGTGAATGGATCGGAGCATGGGGTTTGACAGAACCAAATACAGGTTCGGATGCTATGCGTATGAAATGTACAGCAGTTAAGGATGGTGATCACTGGGTGATTAACGGAGCGAAGAACTGGATCACTCACGGTTTATCCGGAGATGTTGCAGTGGTATTGATCCGTACAGGAGAATTGTTGGATTCAAACGGAATCACTGCGTTCATTATTGAAAAAGGAACTCCTGGTTTCTCGGCGGTAAAGATCAAAGATAAATTAGGAGTGCGTGCTTCTGAAACAGCGGAGTTGATCTTCGACAATGTACGTGTTCACGAATCTCAAGTGATCGGCGAAGTTGGACAAGGATTCAAACAAGCAATGCATATCTTGGATGGAGGTCGTATTTCGATCGCAGCATTGTCTTGCGGAATTGCACGAGGAGCTTATGAGGCATCTGTAAAGTATGCAAAAGAGCGCGAGCAGTTTGGTCAGCCTATTGGGAAATTCCAGGCTATCGGATTCAAATTAGCGGATATGGCTACAGAAGTAGAAGCGGCCGAATTGTTGACATTCCAAGCAGCAGATTTGAAAAACCGTCATCAAAAAATGACAACACAAGGTGCTTTCGCGAAATACTTTGCGTCCGAAGTTTCAGTGAAATGTGGAAACGAGGCTGTTCAAATTATGGGTGGTTATGGATTCACGAAAGAGTATCCGGCGGAGAAGTTCCTTCGTGATGCAAAATTGATGACCATTGGAGAGGGGACATCTGAAATTCAAAAGCTCGTTATTTCCCGTGAATTGTTGAAATAATAGGGTTTTTGCCAGGGATAAAATATTTTTTAAATCTTCAGTGTTAATTAAAAAAAGTATTTCTATCTTTGCGCTCCATTAATAAAGCATCTAATAGAATTAAGATATGTTGATTATTCCAGTTAAAGAAGGAGAGAACATCGAAAGAGCTCTTAAGAAGTACAAGAAGAAGTTTGACAAAACGAACGTAATGAAAGAATTGCGTCGTCGTAAAGAATTCGAAAAGCCATCAGTAACTGATCGCCAAAGCCGAATCAAAGCTGCTTATGCTCAAAAAATGAAATCTCAGGAATTGTAAGAATAATCCTACATGATACTGTAAAGGGAGTTCGCAAGAACTCCCTTTTTTTTTATGGAACTTTTTTTGCTTTTTCCCGTTACTGGAAGTGTATGAAGATTTTAAGCAATTTGGGGTCCTTTTTGAATTACCTGGCCATGGAGCGCAGGTATTCGGAGCATACCTTGCTTGCATACGAAGAAGATCTTCAGCAATTCATCGTTTTCTCTGAATTGAAAACAGAAGCAGATCTGTGCGACGTAAACCACCAGCTTGTTCGGGCATGGGTAGTGGAACTCGTTGAGTCAGGACTTTCCAATCGAACGGTAAGTAGAAAGCTAAGCAGTCTTCGATCCTATTTTAAATGGTTGAAAGCGGTAGGTGTGGTTGACGTGAATCCAATGTCGCGCGTTCGTGGACCAAAAGTTGAAAAGCGACTACCGCAATTCATTAAAGAATCTGAATTTTCAGCAGCGCGCATTGATCCTTTATTCGGGAATGATTTTGACGGAGTGCGTGATCGTTTGATGGTAGAGATTTTCTATCAGACAGGAATCCGTTTGTCTGAGTTGTTGGGTTTGGAAGAAAAGAATATCCATGCGGACCACATAAAGGTGTTGGGAAAGCGGAATAAGGAGCGCATCATTCCAATTAGTCGAGACCTGTTCGAGTTGATCCAGAAATACCGATCTGGTAAGCCAAAATCAGCTGATAGCCAAATTTTGTTATTTGTAAAGAGAGACGGCAAAAAATGTTCGGCAAAGTTTGCTTACAGAAAAATTAATATATACCTTGGGAGTGTAACGACACAGCAAAAAAAGAGTCCGCATGTATTGCGTCACACTTTTGCGACACATATGTTGAATAGAGGTGCAGGCTTGGAGACCTTGAAAGATCTGATGGGTCATGCAAGTTTATCAGCGACGCAGGTTTACACGCACAATTCTTTTGCTCAAATTAACTCAATTTATTCACAGGCTCACCCGCGTGGGCGCAAAACGTAAAAGACATGGATATCAAGGTGCATTCAATTCATTTCAAGGCAGATCAAAAATTGATTGATTTTATCAATGAAAAGGTGACGAAGTTACAGTTGTTTTTTGATCAGATCATCGTGAGTGAAGTGTTTCTTAGATTGGATAAGAATACAGAGAAAGAGAATAAGATTGCTGAAGTGAAAATTCTTATCCCGGGAAAGGAGTTGTTTGCAAAGAAGCAATGCAAAACATTTGAAGAAGCAGCAGATTTATGTGTTGATGCCTTAAAAACTCAAGTGAAGAAGCATAAGGATAAGCAATTGAGTTAGTCCTGAAAATGAAAAAGTTAGCAAGAGCGGCAGTTGTGCCGCTCTTTTTTTATTGAAAAAAAATCATTTTTTTTACACCGATCGCTTGCAGGTATTCATTTCTTTACTACATTTGCAAACCCAAACGGGAAAACACTTAAGAAAGTTCTTTAAAATATTGATACCAAATTTTCAGTGCCGGTGTAGCTCAGTTGGCTAGAGCAGCTGATTTGTAATCAGCAGGTCGGGGGTTCGAATCCCTCCACCGGCTCACATTGGAAGGGGAGATACTCAAGCGGCCAACGAGGGCAGACTGTAAATCTGCTGACTATGTCTTCGCAGGTTCGAATCCTGCTCTCCCCACTGAAAACAAAGAATTATAAGCGGGAGTAGCTCAGTTGGTAGAGCGTCAGCCTTCCAAGCTGAGGGTCGCGAGTTCGAATCTCGTCTCCCGCTCAATAGAAAATTCGGTTTCTCATTTTTAAAGTAATTTTGCCGGTGTAGCTCAGGGGTAGAGCGCTTCCTTGGTAAGGAAGAGGTCACGAGTTCAAATCTCGTCATTGGCTCACAGAGGATTCACTCATGGGTAATGGGTGAAATTTTGTATTAGTAAGAATAAAGTTTATTAACTACGTAACAAATAAAACAAATGGCTAAGGAAAGTTTTAATCGTTCCAAACCGCACGTTAACATTGGTACTATCGGTCACGTTGACCACGGTAAGACTACGTTAACAGCTGCAATTTCAAGTGTATTAGCGGCTAAAGGATTGGCTGCTGTTCGTGATTTCTCTTCAATTGACAACGCTCCTGAAGAAAAAGAACGTGGTATTACAATTAACACATCTCACATCGAGTACGAAACAGAAAACCGTCACTACGCGCACGTTGACTGTCCAGGTCACGCCGACTACGTTAAGAACATGGTTACTGGTGCTGCTCAGATGGACGGAGCTATCTTGGTAGTTGCTGCTACAGATGGTCCAATGCCTCAAACTCGTGAGCACATCCTTCTTGGTCGTCAGGTAGGTGTTCCTCGCTTGGTTGTTTTCATGAACAAAGTTGACATGGTTGACGACGCTGAGTTGTTAGAGCTTGTTGAAATGGAGGTTCGTGAATTGTTGTCTTTCTATGATTATGATGGTGACAACGCTCCAGTTATCAAAGGATCTGCTTTGGGTGCTTTGAACGGAGAGCCTCAGTGGGTTAAAACTGTTGAGGAGTTGATGGATGCTGTTGATACTTACATCGAATTGCCTCCACGTGACGTTGATAAAGCGTTCTTGATGCCAGTTGAAGATGTGTTTACGATTACTGGTCGTGGTACTGTAGCAACAGGTCGTATCGAAACTGGAGTTATCAACTCTGGAGATCCAGTTGAGATCTTGGGTATGGGTGAAGAGAAATTGACTTCTACTGTAACTGGGGTTGAGATGTTCCGTAAGATCTTGGATCGCGGAGAAGCTGGTGATAACGTAGGTTTGTTGTTGCGTGGTATTGAGAAATCTCAAATCAAGCGCGGTATGGTTATCTGTAAGCCAGGTTCAACTAAGCCTCACGCTGACTTCAAAGCTGAGATCTATGTATTGAAGAAAGAAGAAGGTGGTCGTCACACGCCATTCCATAACAAATACCGTCCTCAGTTCTACTTCCGTACAACTGACGTAACTGGAGAGATTTTCTTGACAGACGGACGTGAGATGGTAATGCCAGGTGATAACGTAACTATCAATGTTAAGTTGATCGTTCCTGTAGCAATGGACAAAGGTCTTCGTTTCGCTATCCGCGAAGGTGGACGTACAGTTGGTGCAGGTCAGGTTACTGAGATCATTGCATAATACTTCGTTGAAGATTTAATAATGAGGGGAGTTCGTCTCCCCTCTTTTTTGCGGGTGTAGCTCAGCTGGTAGAGTAGTGGTCTCCAAAACCATTGGTCGTGGGTTCGAATCCTACCGCCCGCGCAAAATTTAAGTTTGCCGTGTCGAAATTTAGAAATTACATAAATGAAACGGTTACTGAGATGACTCAGAACGTAACTTGGCCAACTTGGAAAGAGTTGCAGAGCAATGCCCTAATTGTGGTGGTTGCCTCTGTGATCTTTGCTTTGTTGGTGTTTGTGATGGATACCGTTTTCGGTGTTACACCAAATGCTCAGGCCTCTTGGAAGGGTGTAGTAGGATTTATCTACTCGTTCATATAAAATTGAGAGATGGGAGATATTAAAAAACGTTGGTACGTAGTACGTGCAGTAAGCGGAAAAGAGAAAAAAGTAAAAGAATACTTGGATCTCGAAATTTCGCGTTTAAAGCTGGATGATTACGTGTCTCAAGTGTTGATTCCAACAGAAAAAGTTTTTCAAATTCGAAACGGTAAGAAAATTTCGAAGGAAAGAGCTTATTTACCTGGATATGTATTGATCGAAGCTGCCCTGATGGGTGAGGTACCTCACGTGATCAAAGGGATTCCGAATGTTATCGGTTTCTTGGGTGCTGAGAAAGGTGGAGATCCACAGCCAATGCGTTTGTCTGAGGTGAACCGGATCTTAGGTAAAGTAGATGAACTTTCTGAAACAGAAGAGGAAATGAAGATTCCTTTTGTTGTTGGAGAAAGTGTAAAAGTGATCGATGGTCCTTTCAACAACTTCTCAGGTGTGATCGATGAGATCAATGAAGAGAAGAAGAAATTGAAAGTAATGGTAAAGATCTTCGGTCGCAAAAACCTTTTGGAACTGTCCTACATGCAGGTAGAGAAAGAAGGGTAAACATGTATTAACCGCAGCAGTGGGTGAATGATTAAAGCTTCCCATTCAGTAAGCTCACGTTATGACTGCATAATTTAAATAACAATGGCTAAAGAAGTAGCAGCATTGATCAAATTACAGATCAAAGGTGGTGCAGCCAATCCAGCTCCTCCAGTTGGTCCCGCGCTAGGTGCGAAAGGGGTTAACATTATGGAATTCTGCAAACAATACAATGCGCGTACGCAGGATAAGCCTGGAAAGGTTCTACCATGTGTGATTACTGTATACAGTGACAAGTCGTTCGACTTCGTCATCAAAACTCCTCCTGCAGCAGTGCAGATTATCGAAAGCGCTAAGTTGAAAAAAGGTTCTTCCGAGCCTAACAAAAGCAAAGTTGGTACCATGACTTGGGATCAAATTCGCACAATCGCTGAAGATAAAATGCCAGATATGAACTGTTTTACTGTTGATGCAGCAATGACAATGGTAGCAGGAACAGCAAGAAGTATGGGTGTAACTGTTAAAGGTGGTGATGCACCGGCAACTAAATAATCGTTGACATCATGGGAAGAATTTCTAAAAAAAGAAAAGAAGTTTTAGCTAAGTATGACTTAACTAAACCTTACACCTTGGTAGATGCGTGTGAATTAGTTAAGAATATCACTACTACTAAGTTCGATGCTTCTGTTGATATCTCTGTACGTTTGGGAGTTGATCCACGTAAAGCGAATCAAATGGTTCGTGGTACTGTTGCATTGCCTCACGGAACTGGAAAGGATGTACGTGTACTTGTATTGTGTACTCCTGACAAAGAAGCTGAAGCAAAAGCATCTGGTGCAGACTACGTTGGATTGGACGATTTCATCGACAAGATCAAAGGTGGTTGGACAGACATCGACGTAATCATCACTATGCCTTCAGTAATGGGTAAAGTAGGTGCTTTAGGACGCGTTTTGGGTCCACGTGGATTGATGCCAAACCCAAAAACTGGTACTGTAACAATGGAAGTTGGTAAGGCAGTAGAAGAGGTGAAGGCAGGTAAAATTGACTTCAAAGTTGACAAGTATGGTAACATTCATACATCGATCGGTAAAGCTAGCTTCGAAGGAGCTAAGATCCGTGAAAATGCACATGAATTGATCCAACAGTTGATCAAATTGAAGCCATCTGCTGCAAAAGGTACTTACATTAAAAGTATCTTCATCAGCTCTACGATGTCTCCAAGTATCCAGGTAGATGCTAAATCTGTTGTAGCTTAATTAATCTTGTAGTATGACTAAAGATCAAAAATCACAGTACATTGACGATCTTGCTCAAGATTTATCTAAAGCAAACGTCTTCTATCTTGCAGATACAGCTGACCTTACAGTAGAAACAATTAACCAATTGCGTCGTCGTTGCTTTCAACAAGGTATCGAATTGCGCGTGGTGAAAAACACGCTTTTGGCGAAAGCTATGGAGCGCGTTGAGGGTAGAAATTATGGTGACTTGGCAGCAGTGCTAGGTGGTCCGACTTCTATCTTGTTTGCTGAAGTAGGGAATGCCCCTGCAAAATTGATCAAAGAATTCCGCAAAAAGAATGAGAAGCCACTTTTGAAAGGAGCTTACATTGAAGAAGCAATCTTTATTGGTGATAACCAATTGGATGCGCTTGAAGCAATTAAGTCTCGTGAAGAATTGATTGGTGATATCATCGGATTGCTTCAAAGTCCTGCGAAAAACGTTGTTTCTGGACTTACTGGGGCAGGTTCCAAAATTGCTGGAATCCTTAAAACGCTCGAAGAAAGAGCATAATTAATTTAATTTATTTAAGAACCTTTTTTAAAATTTATAAAAATGGCTGATTTGAAACAAATCGCGGAAACGCTAGTTAACTTGACAGTTAAAGAAGTAAATGAACTTGCTGCAATCTTGAAAGATGAGTATGGTATCGAGCCTGCTGCTGCTGCTCCAGTAATGGTAGCTGGTGGTGCTGCTGGTGGTGGTGAAGCTGCTGCTGAGAAAACAGAATTCGATGTAATCTTGAAATCAGGAGGTGCTAACAAGTTGGCTGTAGTTAAACTTGTTAAGGAATTGACTGGTAACGGATTGAAAGAGTCTAAAGATATCGTTGACGGAGCACCTGCAACTTTGAAAGAAGCAGTTTCTAAAGACGAAGCTGAAGGCTTGAAGAAAGCTCTTGAAGAAGCTGGAGCTGAAGTAGAAATTAAGTAATTTATTACTTTTTTACAGGAAAGGTGTCTGTCAATTGACGGATGCCTTATCCTGTTTTACGGCTTATAGCCAACAAAAGTCCTTTTCTCAATTAAATTTTATTCGCCTTGGCAACATCAAGCAATACATCAACGAGAATTAATTTTGCATCTAGCAAGAATCAGTTCGCATATCCGGATTTTCTGGATATTCAGCTTAAATCCTTCCAAGAGTTCTTCCAATTGGAAACAACTCCGGAAAACCGCGAAAGTGAAGGATTGTACAAGGTATTTGCGGAGAATTTCCCAATTACAGATACGCGAAACCAATTCGTGTTGGAATTCCTCGATTACTTTATTGATCCGCCTCGTTACACAATCGAAGAATGTATCGAGCGTGGTTTGACTTACAGCGTTCCGCTGAAAGCAAAATTGAAATTGTACTGTACGGATCCTGAGCACGAGGATTTCGAAACAATCGTGCAGGATGTTTATTTAGGTACAATTCCTTACATGACTCCAAAAGGGTCTTTCGTTATTAATGGTGCTGAGCGCGTTATCGTGTCACAGCTTCACCGTTCACCAGGAGTTTTCTTTGGACAAAGCCGTCACGCGAATGGTACTAAATTGTACTCCGCTCGTGTGATCCCGTTCAAAGGTTCTTGGATCGAATTTGCAACGGACATCAACAGTGTAATGTACGCTTACATCGATCGTAAGAAGAAGTTGCCTGTAACTACTTTGTTCCGTGCAATTGGTTATGAAACAGATAAAGATATTTTAGAAATATTCGGACTTGCTGATGAAGTGAAAGCTAATAAAGCAAGTTTGAAAAAATGCGTTGGTCGTCGCTTGGCTGCACGTGTATTGAAGTCTTGGATTGAGGACTTTGGAGACGAAGATACAGGTGAAGTAGTGTCGATTGAGCGTAATGAGGTGATCTTGGATCGTGAAACGGTCTTGGAGGATCACCATATTGATTTGATCGTAGATGCAGGTGTTAAAACTGTGATCTTCCACAAAGAAGATGCAAACACTGCTGATTATACGATTATCTACAATACGCTTCAAAAAGATACTTCGAACTCGGAGAAAGAAGCAGTAGAGCATATCTACCGTCAATTGCGTAATGCTGAACCACCTGATTATGAAACAGCGAAAGGTGTATTTGAGAAGTTGTTTTTCTCGGATGCTCGCTACGACTTGGGTGAGGTAGGTCGTTACCGAATGAATAAAAAATTGAATATTGATAGTTCTGAGGAATCACGCGTGTTGACAAAACACGATATCCTTTCAATTATCAAGTATTTGATCGAATTGATCAACTCCAAAGCGGATGTGGATGATATCGACCACTTGTCGAATCGTCGTGTACGTACAGTTGGTGAGCAATTGTATGCACAATTCGGTGTTGGTTTGGCACGTATGGCACGTACAATTCGTGAGCGTATGAACGTTCGTGATAACGAGGTCTTCACGCCAATCGATTTGATCAATGCAAAAACACTTTCTTCTGTGATTAACTCGTTCTTCGGAACAAACCAGTTATCTCAGTTCATGGATCAAACAAACCCGCTTTCTGAGGTTACTCATAAGCGTCGTTTGTCTGCACTTGGACCAGGTGGTCTATCTCGTGAACGTGCTGGTTTCGAGGTACGTGACGTTCACTATACTCACTACGGTCGTTTGTGTACGATCGAAACACCGGAAGGTCCAAACATTGGTTTGATCTCTTCTTTGTGTGTATTTGCGAAAGTAAATAAACTTGGATTCATCGAAACGCCATACCGCAAAGTAGCTAATGGTAAAGTGGATATTTCCAGCGAGCCAATCTATTTGTCGGCAGAGGAGGAAGATGCAAAAATGATCGCTCAGGCGAACGCGAACGTGGATGACAAAGGTAATTTCTTGTCTGATGTGGTTAAAGCGCGTTACGAAGGTGACTTCCCAGTTGTTGCTCCAACAGAATTGAACTTGATGGACGTAGGTGCTAACCAGATCGCTTCGATCGCGGCATCTTCCATTCCGTTCTTGGAGCACGATGATGCGAACCGTGCCTTGATGGGATCTAACATGCAACGTCAGGCTGTTCCACTATTGAAGCCACAAGCTCCGGTAGTAGGTACAGGTATTGAGCAGTTGGTTGCACGTGACTCACGTGTATTGATTAATGCTGAAGGGCCAGGTTCTGTTGAGTACGTAGATGCGAATGAGATCGTTATCCGCTACGACTGGTCTGATGAAGATAAATTAGTAAGCTTCGACAGCGAGGTGACACGTTATCCATTAACGAAGTTCCAGAAAACAAACCAAAGTACAACAATCAACTTGAAGCCGATCGTTCGCAAAGGGGACCGAATTGAGAAAGGGCAGGTTCTATGCGAAGGTTATGCTACACAAGGAGGTGAGTTGGCATTGGGTCAAAACTTGAAAGTGGCATTCATGCCATGGAAGGGTTACAACTTCGAGGATGCGATCGTGATCTCTGAGCGTGTTGTACGCGATGATATTTTTACTTCCATTCATATCGATGAATATGCGTTGGAAGTACGTGATACGAAACGTGGTATGGAAGAATTGACTTCTGATATCCCGAACGTATCTGAAGAAGCAACAAAAGACTTGGATGAGAACGGTTTGATCCGTATCGGTGCTGAGATCAAAGAAGGAGACATCTTGATTGGTAAGATTACACCGAAAGGTGAAACAGATCCATCTCCAGAAGAGAAATTGTTGCGTGCGATCTTCGGTGATAAAGCTGGAGACGTAAAAGATGCTTCATTGAAAGCAGGTCCATCTTTGCGTGGTGTGGTGATCGACAAGAAATTGTTTAGCCGTGCTATCAAGGATCGTAAATCTAAAGCTCAAGACAAACCAGTTTTGGAGGTCTTGGACACAGAATACGAGAAGGATTATGCAGCG
Source organism: Fluviicola sp. (assembly GCA_049241705.1). Taxonomy (GTDB): domain Bacteria; phylum Bacteroidota; class Bacteroidia; order Flavobacteriales_D; family Crocinitomicaceae; genus Fluviicola. The sequence continues at coordinate 65,823 of JBMLQF010000196.1, forward strand.
TTGAAAGAGCGTTTAGTAGAGAAATTGTTGGCTGTATTGGGCGAGCATAAATCTGCTGGGGTCTTCAATAACTTCAAAGAAGAGATCATTAAGAAAGGAACTAAGTTCGCTGCAAAAAACTTGTTGGCTATCGATTACACGATCGTGAACCCAACTGGTTGGACAGCTGATACACATGTGAATACATTGATCAGCCGCGTATTGCACAACTTTACGATCAAAGCCAACGACCTATTGGGTGTATACAAGCGTAAGAAATTCCACATCTCTGTTGGTGATGAGTTGCCAGCAGGAATCGTGAAAATGGCTAAAGTATACGTTGCCCAGAAACGTAAATTGAAAGTTGGTGATAAAATGGCGGGTCGTCACGGTAACAAAGGTATCGTTGCGAACATCGTTCGTGCTGAAGACATGCCATTCTTAGAAGATGGAACTCCGGTTGATATCGTGTTGAACCCACTTGGGGTACCATCACGTATGAACCTTGGTCAGATTTACGAAACCGTTTTGGGTTGGGCAGGTCAAAAACTAGGAGTGAAGTTTGCTACGCCGATTTTCGATGGTGCGAAACCATATGAAATCAACGAATGGACGGATAAAGCAGATGTTCCACGTTCAGGCAAAACTTACTTGTTTGATGGAGGTACTGGAGAGCGTTTCCACCAGCCGGCAACAGTAGGTGTTATCTATATGTTGAAACTATCTCACATGGTAGACGACAAAATGCACGCACGTTCGATCGGACCATACTCGTTGATTACGCAACAGCCACTTGGTGGTAAGGCGCAGTTCGGAGGTCAGCGTTTCGGTGAGATGGAGGTTTGGGCATTGGAGGCATTTGGTGCAGCTAATATCCTACAAGAGATCTTGACCGTGAAGTCTGATGACGTGATGGGTCGTGCGAAAGCTTACGAGGCAATCGTGAAAGGTGATAACATTCCTGAACCAGGAATTCCTGAATCATTCAACGTATTGTTGCATGAATTGAGAGGTCTTGGATTGAATGTGTCTATGGACTAAACTGACACTTTCGTCAGGAATTGAATTGTCAAATTGATTTAAAGAAAGTTATACAATGGCTTACAGAAAAGAAACACCGAAAAAACAAAGTAGCTTCAACAAGATCACGATCTCGTTGGCTTCTCCTGAGGTGATCCTCGAGCAATCCAGTGGGGAGGTGCTCAAGCCTGAAACGATCAACTACCGTACTTATAAGCCTGAAAGAGATGGTTTGTTCTGCGAACGCATCTTCGGACCGGTGAAAGATTACGAGTGCCACTGTGGAAAATACAAGCGTATCCGTTACAAAGGAATTGTTTGTGACCGTTGTGGTGTTGAGGTAACTGAAAAGAAAGTACGTCGTGAGCGTATGGGACACATTTCATTGGTGGTTCCTGTAGCACACATCTGGTACTTCCGTTCATTGCCAAACAAAATTGGTTATTTGTTAGGTCTTCCAACAAAGAAATTGGATCAGATCATTTATTACGAGCGTTATGTAGTTATTCAAGCTGGTATCGCTACGAATTTGGATGGTTCATCTTTGGCTGAGAAAGATTTCTTAACAGAAGAAGAATATTTGGATATCCTGGATACACTTCCACGTGAGAACCAATACTTGGAGGATACAGATCCAAACAAGTTCATCGCGAAGATGGGTGCAGAAGCATTGTACGATCTTTTGCGCAAACTTGATTTGGAGACCTTGTCTTACGATTTGCGTCACCAGGCAAACACAGAAACTTCAGTGCAACGTAAACACGAAGCATTGAAGCGTTTGCAAGTGGTTGAAGCAATGCGTGAGTCTCAAACACGTATTGAAAACCGTCCTGAATGGATGGTAGTGAAAGTAGTACCGGTTATTCCACCAGAATTGCGTCCATTGGTTCCACTAGATGGTGGTCGATTCGCAACTTCGGATTTGAATGACCTTTACCGTCGTGTGATCATCCGTAACAACCGTTTGAAGCGTTTGATCGAGATCAAAGCTCCTGAAGTTATCTTACGTAACGAGAAACGTATGTTGCAAGAGGCTGTCGATTCATTGTTCGACAACTCACGTAAAGCATCTGCGGTTAAAACGGAATCAAATCGTCCGTTGAAATCCCTTTCTGATTCCTTGAAAGGTAAACAAGGTCGTTTCCGTCAAAACTTGTTGGGTAAACGTGTTGACTATTCAGCTCGTTCGGTAATTGTTGTTGGACCAGAATTGAAATTACACGAGTGTGGTTTGCCAAAAGACATGGCTGCGGAACTTTACAAGCCGTTCATTATCCGTAAGATGATTGAGCGTGGTATTGTGAAGACGGTTAAATCTGCAAAGAAGATCGTTGATCGCAAAGAGCCAGTTGTTTGGGATATCTTGGAGAATGTATTGAAAGGACACCCGGTACTATTGAACCGTGCTCCTACGCTTCACCGTTTGGGTATCCAGGCATTCCAACCGAAATTGATCGAAGGAAAAGCAATTCGCCTTCACCCATTGGTAACTACGGCATTCAACGCCGATTTCGATGGTGACCAGATGGCGGTTCACTTACCATTAGGTAACGCTGCAATCCTTGAAGCACAATTGTTGATGTTGGCATCACACAATATCTTGAACCCTGCGAATGGAGCACCGATTGCGGTACCTTCTCAAGACATGGTATTGGGTCTTTACTACATCACTAAAGGCCGTAAATCAACTGAAGAACGTAAAGTGAATGGAGAAGGAAGTATCTTCTATTCTCCTGAAGAAGTGATTATTGCATACAATGAAGGTAAATTGGATCTTCACGCGCACATCAAAGTGAAATCTTATGATTTGAACGAAGAAGGTGTTCCTGCATTGCAAATGATCGATACTACTTGCGGACGCGTATTGTTCAACGAGGTAGTGCCACGCGAAGTTGGATTCATCAATGACGTATTGACGAAAAAAGCATTGCGTGACATTATCGGACACGTGTTGAAGACATGTGGAACAGCGAAGTCTGCAAAATTCTTGGATGATATCAAAGAGATGGGTTACCAAATGGCATTCCGTGGTGGTTTGTCGTTCAACTTGGATCACATTATCATTCCGAAAGAAAAAGAAACGTTGGTTGCTAAGGCTGAGACCGAAGTGAAAGAAGTGATGATGAACTATAACATGGGTCTTATCACGAATAACGAACGTTACAATCAGATCATTGATATTTGGACGCATACAAACTCGCGCTTGACAAATACCTTGATGGAGCAATTGAAGAACGACGACCAAGGATTCAATTCGATCTATATGATGTTTGACTCTGGAGCGCGTGGTTCGAAAGAGCAAATCCGTCAGTTGTCTGGTATGCGTGGATTGATGGCGAAACCACAAAAATCTGGTGCTTCTGCCCAAGAGATTATTGAAAACCCAATCCTTTCTAACTTTAAGGAAGGTCTTTCGATCTTGGAGTACTTCATCTCAACGCACGGTGCTCGTAAAGGTTTGGCCGATACCGCATTGAAAACAGCGGATGCGGGTTACTTGACTCGTCGTTTGGTGGACGTAGCACAAGATGTGGTGATCAATGCTGAAGACTGTGGTACATTGCGCGGATTGGTTGCAACAGCATTGAAAAAGAATGATGATATCGTTGAACCATTGGTTGACCGTATTTTGGGTCGTACATCGGTGCACGATATTTACAATCCTGAAACAGAAGAATTGATTGTTTCTGCTGGTGAATTGATCTCTGAAAGCGTTGCTGATGCGATTGAAAAAGCTGGTATCGAAGAAGTGGAGATCCGTTCTGTATTGACTTGTGAAATGCGTCGCGGAGTATGTTCGAAATGTTACGGACGTAACTTGGCAACCCACCGAAATGCACAAGAAGGAGATGCTGTTGGAGTTATCGCTGCGCAATCCATTGGTGAGCCGGGTACACAGTTGACACTTCGTACATTCCACGTGGGTGGTACGGCATCGAACATTGCTGATGAATCCGATTTGAAAGCAAAATCTGCTGGTAAAATGGAGATCGACGAGTTGCGTACCATTACACGTAAAGGTACAGATGGCACAGAGAAAACAATCGTTGTTGGACGTTCTGCTGAATTGAAGATCTCGGACCCGAAAACAGGTGTTGTTTTGATGACCGCAAACATCCCTTACGGGGCTGAAATGGTAATCGAAAATAACGTGACTGTGAAGAAAGGTGACGTGATCTGTAAGTGGGACCCGTATAACGCCGTGATCATTTCGGAAGTTTCCGGTAAAGTAGTATTCGAAAATATCATTGAAGGGATTACTTACCGTGAAGAAGTCGATGAGCAAACAGGATTTACTGAGAAAGTGATCATCGAATCTCGCGATAAAAAGAAAAACCCTGCAATCCATATCATCGATCCGAAAACAAAAGAGGTACTGCGCGAATACAACATTCCGGTTGACTCTCACATTTCGGTAGGTGAAGGAGATAAAGTAGAAGAAGGTGTGATCCTTGTGAAGATTCCACGTGTCGCTGGTAAAACCGGGGATATCACCGGAGGTCTTCCACGTGTAACGGAATTATTCGAAGCACGTAATCCTTCAAACCCTGCGGTTGTTTCTGAGATCGACGGTATCGTTGAGTTTGGTAAAATCAAACGTGGTAACCGTGAGATCCAGGTAACTTCTAAAACGGATGAAGTTCGCAAATACTTGGTGCCACTTTCTAAGCATATCTTGGTACAGGAAAATGATTTCGTTCGTGCTGGTCAACCATTGTCTGATGGTGCGATCACACCAAATGATATCTTGAATATCCAAGGTCCTACGAAAGTACAAGAGTACATCGTGAACGAAATCCAAGAGGTTTACCGTTTGCAAGGGGTGAAGATTAACGACAAACACTTTGAAGTAATCGTACGTCAAATGATGTTGAAAGTGGAGATCGTTGATGCTGGAGATACACGTTTCTTGGAAGGACAATCTGTACACAAAGCAGATTTCATGGAAGAGAACGATGCGATCTACGGAATGAAGGTTGTTGTGGATGCTGGTGATTCAACTGCGTTGAAGGCCGGACAAATCGTAACAGCGCGCAAATTGCGTGACGAGAATTCTCAATTGAAACGTGCTGATAAGCGCTTGGTTGAATCTCGTGATGCAGTTCCTGCTACTTCAACACCATTGTTGCAAGGTATCACACGTGCATCATTGCAAACGCAGTCGTTCATTTCTGCTGCTTCCTTCCAGGAAACAACGAAAGTATTGAACGAGGCAGCAATCTCAGGAAAAGAAGACCACTTGTTAGGATTGAAGGAGAACGTGATCGTAGGTCACTTGATCCCAGCCGGTACAGGTGTTCGCAAGTTCCAAAAAGTGATCGTTGCAAACAAAGAAGAATTGGAAGCTATTCAAGCTTAATCCATAAGAATCACAAAAAAGAAATCCCCAGACCATTGGTCCGGGGATTTTTTGTTTTGGATCCTACCAAGATGAAAAGCTATTTCTGGTTAGGCTAATAAATGTATTTACAGGTCAATTCACAATTGTCATCTGTGTAGATCTTTAATATATAAATACCCTTCTTCAAATGATTAAGTGGTATGTTGTACTCGTATTGGCCGGAGTTGATATCAATATCATTCTTGGTAATGATCGCTTTGCCGGAAACATTATACAAAACAAACTTGGCAACACTTTTTTTCTTGGCGGCTATATTCACATAGAGGTTATCTGCATCTGAATAGTTCGAAACTATGGTGTAATAGGTACTCGTTTGAATCGATGGGGCAATGGATATTACTTTGGAATATCGAATTGCAAAATCTTTATCAACCATTTTCAACCGGTAGTAAGTTGTCTGATCTAAATGATTGTCGGTATAGGTGTAAGTGCAGTTTTGTGAGCCTGAACAATTTCCGGCTTGAGTAAATATTTTAGCAAAGTTTTTGTTGTCTAAAGATTTCTCGAGTTCGTAATGAGAAAAGTTCTTTTCGTTGGTCACTGACCAATTCAATTTAACATTCGATTTAACTTGTTCCGCGTTAAAATCTAATAGACTAACTCCTAATCCTGTGGGCGTGGTAATCCGAAGATCATCAATTGCTCCACTAGGATCCGTTCCTGAACCATTTCCATTGTTTCTCCAGTGGAAACCGATTCTAACATTCGGATTATTTTCAAATGCAGCAGGAAGTGCAAGGGTGTATAAAGTCCACTGTCCTTGACTGTAACCGTTGCAGGCTCCACAACAAACACTCGTCAGACAATACTGCAATCCAACTGGCCAAGTAGCACCGTTATCTGAACTTAGTCTTAACTGTAGTCGGTCATCAGCACAGGCGGCACTTCCAAAGGCAATAAAATCAAATAATAAGGTAATATTTGTAAAACCAACTGTGCTTATTGTAGGAGAAACTGCCAACCTGTAGGTTGCATTTGCAGCGCCTGTTTCGTTAAAACTTGCTCCCATGTCTCCACCTGAACCGGGGTCTGCTCCAACGTGCAAAGATGCATCACCAACACATGTAGATCCGCATCCCGGTGGGGTAATTCCTTCTTCAGCACAGCTAACAAACCAATTATTCGGACTGCCTCCATTCGTGCCTCCTACATTGTTTTGAACCGTCCATCCATTGTATCCGTTTGCAAGGCAATTTGCAGAACACCCGTTGTTAAAATTGTCTGACCAAATAACCGTTTGACTTTCTCCAAAAAAGAAAATACAAAGAGCACTCAAGGTCAAAATAGGCTTAAGTTTTTGTTTCATGTGCAGCACGATTGAGCAGTATATCAATTAATAAATATATTGAAAATGAAATGATTAACACCGTTATAAGTAAAAATGTATTGATGCCTATCATTGGGGCACCAAAAAGTACGAATCCTAACAACAGAAAAGCCCCATTTTGAATAGCTAGGAAAAAAGAATTTAAAATTTTAATGCGTCTAAAATGCAACGGTTCATCATTCAAAACGAACGAACAAGCCCAAATTACTAGACTCATAAAAAATACGGGAAACCCGCATACCAAAGTACAGGTGAACAAGGCAACAAGAAAGATGCTAGGTCTTTGCTTTAAATTGGTTAGATTTTCATTCCAAAAAAGCATCAAAAGAATCACAAATCCAATAAAAGGGAAATGAAAAACGGTGGATGGATTTAAATTCCAATTGAGTGGGTATTGAATTCTAGCTTGGAAACAGCCAATTATTACCAGCGTACTCCAGCCAATTACTTGCAAGACACCAAGCCAAGATGATTTGAATCTCCAGGGGCTTTTTGATGTGAGTTTCCAATTGATCCAAACAAATAAAGGAAAGTTCAAGCAAATAAGAAAGTTGATCGTCGAAAGATCATCGGCCTGAAATTGCAGCGCGAATAAACTGTTCAAGAGAATGATGATGTGAGGTACAAGTCCGGAGATAAACAGGAATGTATAAATAACTAAGGTTCCCAAAAATGCCCGGAATATGTTTCCTCGTTTGATCCGAATATAATTAAAGCTTGCAATGATCAGTAATACAATTTCGATGCGAATTCCGAGTGTTGCTCCTCGTGTTAAACTTGCTCCACCGATTGTGAAATAAGAGAATAATACATCCGAAAAAGAGTTAGCCGTTAGGTAATTCATTCGGGAGTGATGTCCCTGTGAAATGATTAGATCAATGATTGGTGCGGTTAAAGCAATTGAAAAAGAACAAACAACTGTGCGCATCACTTTGGTCATGTGCTCTGCGGAAAAATATTGCAACAACACGACGAACACTTGAACGATTAATGTGAACCACAAACCGATATGGACAGCATCTTCCCAACGAAAAAGACGTTGGTTCGAAAAAAATTCCAAAAACAAGCGAATTCCTAAAATAGCCAGGAATAAAAGAAAATAAGTGGAGTTGGGTGCTAAGTCTCGTTCCATTGTCGAAACCGCACGCATGAAAAAAGCATTGAATTTATTCATAACCGATGTATAATACCTGTAAGCTTCTTGTTAGCAAAAAAATCATTTGAAATCTGACGTGGGTTCACTTGTTTTGGAATGCAAATCGCAAAATTGGACGAATCAATTTGAAAATGTAAGCTGTCGTTTGCCCATGCTTTTATTTGGAAGGACCCAGGCACGGTACTTTCAAAAAAGTGCGTGGCAATAGCAAGCTGATTGTTCTTTTCGATAAAGAAATGAATGGTCTCCTGTTGTGGTGTGACCATCGTAACATGTAAAAAATCCGAGATCAATACCTGACTCAAAAAGCGATCACGATCCACCAAAAATGTATTAAACAGTACTCCAGATATGCGATCATGTTGGTTTAATACATTTTCTTCTGTCCAATGTGATGGTACGGATTGACTGGTTCGCCTACAAGCAGGTCTTTTATTAAAACGATAATTATGAGTTGTTTGATCTTGCGTTTTGGTAGTCCATTTGTTATCGGAAAGTTTATAATAAAAAACGTTCATTTCAGGTTGTTGAATGTTGGGAACACGATATACTATGGGAAATGTCCGGCTATTTTGTTCAGGCAGTGAGTCGGCATAATAAACGTTCGAATTTCCCGAGTTAAAAGTCAAGATTTGCAGCAAACCATAGTTGTTTTGAATTTGATAATCGACTAGAACAGATTCATAAACGGTATCCTCCGTTAGGTAAGGCACAAAATTGGTGAGTTGAATGACCCCTTGGTTGGATTGAACTAATGGATGAGATTCCTTTTTAGAGAGTAAATTACAGGCAGAAATTGCACATAACATCACCAGTAAAGATATATAGAATCTAAAATTCATTCTTTCAAGAGTAAGGAGAAGGACTCGACAACCAGTGATGTACAAAGCAGGTACTCCAATTTCACATATTCAGGATTCTCTATCGGAAATCTTCCACCATCCCAGCAGCCAGAATTTTTTTGTTTTCTGATTAAAAAATCACACGCCTTAATAATGATCGGGGTTAAGTTGGGATCTTGGCATTGAACTAAGGCATTTAACAGAAAGGCTGTTTCGAGCTCCGAACTGATTTTTGGTCTTGAATTTAAGCTGTCTTGAAAATTCCAAGATCCATCTTCTTGTTGATTCTCGATCACGAAAATTTTCATTTTTTCAAATAGTATACTGTCTTCGCGGCAGGCATTCAGTGCTTGCCAAATTGTATAAGCCGGTGTGCCATAATATTCCCAATTTGCTGTAAATCCTGAATCAGAAAATTGCGTGTGTAGAAATTGAATGGCTTTTTTGCGTCCATTTATAGGAATACCAGTGAGTGTTGAGGTGTTCAATAAAAATGCGGGAACACTGGGGTACGACCTGTCACCTTTGACATATGGGTTTAAAATATTCCATGACCCTGACACCAGTTGATCTTTTGTCAATAAGCCAAATCTTGTCCGGAGAGAATTTGTATCACCTTTTTGATTCAGCAATTGTAAATAGAGCGCACTTGTTTCCAAACAGACTCCTCCGCGACAGCGATTGTTGTGACAAATCAAACCGGATTCATTTTCCTCGGAACGCAACCAATTGAATGTTGGTTCTAGTCGCTCTCGATTCGAGTCGTTGACGGTAAGTAGAGCTTTTGCAACTATAACTGTTTCCCAAGTGTTGAACAAATTATTGGTGGAATCAGCAAAGTAACCTTCGGGTTGCTGTGAATGCATCAAGAACAACTGTGCGCGGTCTATGGACTGACCAATCTTTTTCGTGTCGATCGATTGGGCCTTCAACACGAAAGAAAGTCCTATAATTAGTGTAAGTAGCACATACTTCATATCTCGTGGCGCGTTGATGAAAGGAATTGCAAGGCTATCAAACCAACAAATAGGGTGTTGTGAAGTAGAAAGAGCATTTTGTCCTTTAGCTGCGTGTTGAGTAAAAAAACGATATGGATCAATCCCACGCTTCCGACCAATAATTGTAAGAATAACAGGTTGTAATACCAGATCAGTGAAGAGTACAACAAGATCAAAACAACCGAAAGAAACAAGCGTGTTCGGTGAGTTCCAAAAATAACCGGAAGCGTTTTTATTCCTGCAATCCGGTCACCTTCTACATCTTTGATGTCAATGACATTCGCACTCAATGAAATGCCAACCAGTATGAAGATGATCCAAAAAATGGGAAATCCTTCCCATTCACCGCCAGCTGCGATAAATCCTCCCATGCAGATGATAAGGTGATTCATGCCTATCAGCAGTTTTGCAAGTATTGGAATGCGTTTGAAACGAAAGGGTTCACAGGAATAGATGTAATAAATGATGGTTAATCCCAATAATATCAAGAAGTACGTTAGTCCCAACAGGAAACCTGTCGTCAAACTGATTATTAAGAATAATATCCCAAACTGGAGATAGGATTTAGATGACATGCCGCCACGGATAGTTGGCCTTTCGCGGTTTGATATCTGATCAATTTCTACATCGGCTAAATTGTTTGTGACAATTGCAAATAGCGCAGAAAAGTATAGCCCAATGAAAAACATTATCTCATTGATAAGATTGGAACCCAAATGTTCTGAAAATGCCTTACATTGGGGGATCATCAGCGAAATCCCAAACAAATAAATCAAGAAATAATGGATGACTCGTGTGATTCTTGAGTCTTTAAGAATAGCAAGAACGGTTATTTTGTCGCGCAGAAACAGCACAATGATTCCCAAGAGAGGGATTAAAAACAGATATGCATTTTCAACACGAAACATCTTCAAAATTTGTGAATTACTCGCACTGCAATTTAGCGGTTTATTTTTAATTCAGTTCTTATGCTTGGAAAAACCTTGTTTCCGTTCAATTTAAGACTAAATGTTTGAGAAACATCCGGTTAAATTTATTTCCTATTGATCAACCAAACTGCTAGAATTCCGATCAAACCACCCACGATCGTAGGCCATTCGATGCGTTCTCCCAAAATAAGAAAGGAAGATAGCGCAGCACTAAATGGAACCGTGAAGATGAAGCTACTAGCCTTTTCTGCGCCAATTTTCGCTGTAGCGTAAAAATAAACGGTAGTTGCCAAGGTGGTGGTTATGATACTGGCAAACAACAAGTTGCCCCAGAAGAGCGATTCCGTTGAGGCTGTCAAAGTTACAATTTCAGAAAAATCGGCAAATGGTAGGATACTGCAAAGAGTGATGACATACATCCACCAGGTAAAGGCAAATGGAGACCCATATTTTGAGGAACCAGCGGTGAACTTGCTCATGACAGCCCAAATAAGCGCACTTAATAAAAAGAAGATATTTCCTGCATCCAGAAAAACAGAACTGTTCTCCCAAACCCTCAGTAAAATAAGTCCTGCAAGCACTCCGCAAGCTAAGCCAATGAATTCAAATTTCCCGGGCTTCTTCCAATCGATCAACATGCCCAATGCATAGGCAATGATCGGGTTTAATGTTGTTACTAAAATTCCACCGGCCCCAGGTGATCCCTCATGCAATCCTTGTAAGAAAGTGAAGTTGTAGACCGCCATCAGCATTCCGGCTGCAAGAATGAATAAGATTCCCTCTCTTTTGATCCGTAAAGGAATTTTGAGAATGAACAATAGAAGCAACAAACTTAGAATTACAAATACATAACGAAAAACTCCAAGTGCCGTGGGGCTTCCAAAATGGGTGAGTACACCATTTGAAGGCCAGGAAATTCCCCAAACGATCATGCTCAAGATCATGGCCCATGTTAACTGCTTCTTTTCTTTGCTCATCTCTTGCAAAAGTACCAAAAGGCTTGAACGAATGATAATATTTGCCAAAATCGCTCGTGAGGTGAAAAAAGTGTGTAACTTCGAGATATGGAAAACAATGAGAATCACATCAACATCGAGTTATCTGAGGAGTTAGCGGAAGGAGTTTATTCGAACTTGGCGGTAATTACACATTCTCAGGCTGAGTTTGTTACGGATTTCATTCAAATGATGCCGGGGATGCCGAAAGCTAAAGTACGCTCGCGCGTGATCATGTCGCCACAAAATGCAAAACGATTGATGAAAGCATTGGCAGAAAATATTCACCGTTACGAACAGCAAAACGGAACTATCGTTGACTCTGATTCTGGAAGTTTTCCTCCGATGAATTTTGGTGGACCAATGAGCCAAGCATAATGAAACAACTAACCTTCATATTTTTAGCAGTATGGATCTTTATTGGGTCCATGGCTCCGAATATGCAAGGAATTCAATTGGTGAAGTTGCCAAATCTTTTAGGTCACGTCGAAGAACATTTCGGAACAGACTGGACAGTTTCAGAGTTGAAATCCTTCGTCTTTGAGCATTATCTTTCCAAAGATCTTCCGGCTGATTCCAAACATCAAAACCTACCATTCAAAACACAACAAATCTCCGTTTCCTTGATGATCCACCCAATCCACCCGGATTTGGCCATTCAAACGGAAGAAACCATTGCAGACTTTAGCCGCTCGAAACCGGTAATTCGTGAGGAACAATCCTTGCTTACAAGACCTGCATCTATTTGGATTCCACCTCAATTGGTGTAAGCGCTTCTCAGTGAAGCAACGGCTTCGGCCTATTCACAGGATTTTCCTGTATCCGTGATTTATACCATTAATTTCAAATTTCATGTTGAATCGAATTATTTCGTTCTCCATTGCCAATAAGTTAATCGTTGGTATTGGAGTACTGGGACTCATAGTCTGGGGTGTAGTTTCTTACCAGAAGCTACCGGTAGATGCAGTTCCAGATATCACAAACAATCAAGTACAAGTGATCACTACAGCTCCTTCTTCAGGAGCCGAAGATATTGAGCGCTTGGTAACTTATCCCATCGAGCAAACGATGGCAACTATACCCGGTATCGAAGAAATTCGTTCGTTCTCTCGTTTTGGGCTTTCAGTTGTTACCATTGTTTTTTCAGATGAAACAGATGTGTACTGGGCACGCGATCAAGTGAATCAGCGTTTGGTAGAGGCCAAAAACGTAATTCCGCCAGGAATTGGTGAACCAACCATGGCACCTGTTTCTACTGGGTTGGGCGAGATCTTTCAGTACATTATAAAACCGAAAAAAGGTTATGAAAAAACCTATGATGCTACCGAATTGCGTACCATTCAAGATTGGATCGTTCGTCGTCAATTGCTTGGTACACCGGGTGTAGCAGATGTCTCCGGATTTGGAGGTAAACTTAAACAATATGAGGTAGCTGTGCGCACCGCCGATTTACAGCGCTTTAATATCCACCTGCAAGACCTATTCGATGCGCTCGAAAAAAACAACAGCAATACAGGTGGTTCCTATCTTACCAGATCAGGTACAACTTTTTATATCCGTTCCGAAGGATTGACGCGCACGATAGCAGACATCGAAGCAATTCCTTTAGTAACTCGTGATCAATACCCTGTGCTTGTTAAAGATGTGGCTACTGTGAAAATTGGTTCGGCTATTCGTTATGGAGCACTTACCAATGCAGACCAAGGGGAGGCAGTTGGAGGAATTGTGTTGATGTTGAAAGACGCTAATGCTTCCAGTGTTATTGTAGATGTCAAAGAGCGCATGGCTCAAATTGAAAACACATTGCCAGAGGGAGTTGAGATCGAAGTTTATCTTGATCGCACTAAACTTGTTGATCGTGCCATCAATACGGTTTCAACAAACTTGATCGAAGGTGCACTGATCGTTATTTTCATCCTGGTCTTGCTTTTGGGTAACATCCGCGCGGGATTGATAGTTGCTTCTGTGATTCCGCTCTCTATGTTGTTTGCAATCTCATTGATGAATGTCTTTGGCGTGTCCGGAAACTTGATGTCATTAGGTGCAATAGACTTTGGATTGATCGTGGATGGAGCGGTGATCATTGTAGAAGCAACGTTACATCACTTAGTGGCCAGAAGGAATAAAAATGTCCTGACTCAAAAGGAATTGGATCAAGATGTAGAACGTTCTGCCAAAGGAATTATGAAAAGTGCGGCCTTCGGTGAGATCATCATTTTGATTGTTTATCTACCCTTATTGACCCTAGTAGGTATTGAAGGTAAAATGTTTGCTCCAATGGCACAAACAGTCATCTTTGCGATTATCGGAGCCTTTATCTTGTCCTTGACCTATGTTCCGATGATCTCCTCTTTGGTTCTCAGTAAAAAGCCGCTGAAAGAGGATACGTTTTCCGATAAACTGGTTCATGCCATCCAACGAATTTACAAGCCATTTTTCTTGCGTATGATCCGCATGCAAAAAATAGTGATCATCTCTGTTGTAGGGCTGTTTGTTTTGGCGATTTGGTTGTTTGGACAATTGGGAGCAGAGTTTATCCCGTCACTAGACGAAGGTGATTTTGCGGTAGAGATGCGTGCACCTACGGGAACATCTTTGGAAGATACCCGGGATATATCCTTGCGCGCTGCAGTTTGTTTGAAAAAGAACTTCCCAGATGAAGTTATTACCTGTGTAGGAAAGATTGGTACAGCAGAAATTCCTACAGATCCAATGCCCATGGAAGCTTGTGACTTGATGATCATTCTCAAGGATAAACATGAGTGGAAAAAGGCCGACAATCGGGATGACCTGGCAGCTCTCATGCAGAAAAAGCTGGAAGAAGAGGTTTTGGGAGCTTCATTTGGTTTTCAACAACCGATTCAAATGCGCTTCAATGAAATGATGGCTGGTGCCAAGCAGGATGTTGTAGTTAAGATCTATGGAGAAGACTTAAATGAATTGATGCGTTATGCCCGTCAAGTTGGGGCAATTGCTCAAACAATTCAAGGTGCTGCGGATATATATGTAGAAGAAGTAACCGGATTGCCTCAAATCGTGATTCGTTACAACAGACAAGCTATGGCACAATACGGGGTTAGCGTTGAAGATGTCAATCGCGCCGTGAACATGGGCTTTGCTGGTTCTTCCGCCGGTCAAGTTTACGAAGGTGAAAAACGTTTTGATCTGGTTGTTCGCTTAGATGCTACAAGTAGACAAACGATGGAAGACATCCATTCCCTGACCATTTTAAATAAGGAAGGACAATCCATCCCAATTGGAGTTTTGGCCAAGGTGACTGAGGAAAATGGTCCTAATCAAATTCAGCGAGATGATGCGAAACGCAGAATTATTGTTGCATTCAATGTGCGGGGTAGAGATGTTGAAAGCATCGTAAAAGAATTGCAAGCAAAAGTTGGTGCTCAGGTGAAATTTGGAACCGGATATTACGCCACTTATGGGGGTAGTTACAAGAACTTGGAAAAAGCAAAAGAGCGTTTAGCAATAGCAGTGCCTTTGGCCCTTTTCCTAATCATTTTCTTGTTGTTCATCACCTTCCAGGATATCAAACAGGCCATTTTGATCTTCACGGCAATTCCGTTGGCTGCCATTGGTGGCGTATTTGCTTTATGGCTTCGCGATATGCCTTTCTCCATTTCAGCAGGTGTTGGCTTCATCGCCTTATTTGGTGTAGCCGTGTTGAACGGAATTGTGTTAGTGGCAGCCTTCAATGAATTGCGCAAGCGTTATCCGCTTTCGATCTACCGCGTCATCATTCTGGGCACAAAACAACGTTTGCGCCCGGTGTTGATGACTGCCATGGTTGCATCCTTTGGCTTCTTACCAATGGCCTTGTCTACCGGAAGTGGAGCTGAAGTTCAGAAACCATTAGCGACTGTAGTGATCGGAGGATTGGTCACAGCCACCTTCCTTACCTTGTTCTTATTACCAATCATGTATAGTTTGATAACCAAAAAAGGAATGATCTCTTCCAAGAAAAAACACAAGCATTTGAAAGTCATTTTACCGCTTCTGTTCTTATCAGGTTCCTTATTCGGACAAAACACGATGACCGTTGATCAGTGTGTTGAGAAGGCCTTAAAGTCAAATCCGGCAGTACTCAATGCACAATTGGGAGTTGAACAAGCAGCGTTGACTTCCCGAGCATCGGTTAGTATCCCTCAAACAGAATTGAGTGCGATGATCGGGCAGTATAATTCAGCCGTGAAGAACGACAACAATTTCTCGATCAAACAGGCAATTCCGTTTCCAACGATCTTTTCAAAAGCCAAGCGATTCGGAAGAGAGGATGAGGCGCTCCGAAAATTACAGGCCTTGCAGATTGCTCATCAATTAGAGCTTTCTGTGCGAAGTACCTACGATTACTTGCTTTATTTAACGTTTCGTGAAAAGCATTTGGGAGAAGCGCTTACGTCCTACAAACAGGTGCAAATCATCGTGAATTTTCAAGCTTTAAATGGGGAGCGATCTGACCTTGAAGCAGGACTTGTGAGTTTGTCGATCATTCCATTGGAGCAGCACCTTGCAGATTTGCAACGTGAAAAAGTGCAAACCTATCAAGAGTTGCAAAATTTGATGTTCTCCAAGGATACGATCGTTTTATCTGAAACGAATTATCCGTTCTTACTATTTCAAAATGCGGCGAATAATGCAGATTCAGCGCTCCTTGTGCGCATGGAATATCAGCAATCGGCAAAACTGGATG
>JBMLQF010000197.1:0-9609 GCA_049241705.1 Fluviicola sp.
AACTCGTCTGTTTTTTATTTAACGAGTGAGCACCTCGAATTTTATCTTGGGATAAATAGAAAGTAAGAGTCTGCCAAATCAGATAATCGGGTTACATTGACCTCACAAAACAACTGCTAGACAGGATAGCAACTTAGCTTTTCAAGAATAGGTAAAACCTTTTACTAAATGTTTACTATATTGTTTTACTAAAAGTTTACTACATGGTATATTTGCGGCGTTAACTGCTAAGTATGAAACACATTTTCACCAAATCACTGCTCTTGCTATTACTTACGACCCCATTTTATGGGCTAAGTCAAACTACGATAATCAATCCGGCGAACGCCACTGGAACTTCCGGTGCCGATGGCAGCTTTCAAAATGCGACAAACACCTTTGGTGCAAATGGTTGGACAGTTGTAAACGCTGCCACGAACCAGTGGTTTGTAGGGACTACAGCAAACTGTGCCGGTACAAAAGGCGCTTACGTAGGAACAGCAAGCGGGAATAACAACTACACGAATACAACATCACAAATTTCTCACTTCTATGATGATGTAACTTTTCCAGCGGGTCAATCCTGTATTACGCTTACCTTTTCATGGAAATGTCAAGGAGAAGGCAGTTTCGATGGAATCCGTGTAAGTCTTGGCTCCACTGGTGTTGCTCCGGTCGCAAACACCTTGTTTACGACGAGTGATCCTACTGCAACAGTTATTGGAAACAGTTTCTACAACTTGAATGGGACGTGCAATACTGCTACGATAACAATTCCTGCTGCAAACGCAGGCACTACGAAACGATTGGTATTTAGCTGGATCAATGATGGCAGTGTTGGAACAAATCCTGCAGCTACCATAGATGCCATTTCCCTCGTCTCTGCAAATCCAACCGTTCCAAGTTGTGCAACAGGATTAACTCCAGCAAACGGAGCTACCAATGTATCAACGTGTAATCCATTTACGTGGACGGCTCCTGCCTCAAGTGGATGTAACACGGCAACTTCTTACGATATTTATTTGGGTACAACTGCTTCTCCTGGATTATTGACGAATGTAACTACCACGAGTTTCCAACCAAGTTTGAATTTTAGCACAACGTATTTTTACCAAATTGTACCAAGAAATGCAGCTGGCGCGGCTGTTGGATGTCCCGTTTTAAGTTTCACAACCGGAGCCTCTACCAATCCTCAATACAACTTGGTGGATGATGCGACATCTGTAAGTCCGTTTAACTGCGTAACCTTGACACCTGATCTTTTAAGTCAACGTGGCTGTGCCTGGGATGCCAATTCGGTAATGAATTTTGCTGCTAACTTCTCTTATGACATCGACGTGAACCTCGGAAGTAATGACGGTGGTGCCGACGGTATGGCCTTTGTATTCCAGAACGACCCACTTGGTCGATGCAAATGTGGTACAGTAGGTGGAGCATTAGGCGCTGGAGGTATTTTAAATTCTGTGATTGTGGAGCTGGATACCTACATCAATTTCGAAGATCGCGATGATTTCGTGAGTCCGACTATCGGTGTTTCAGGAACAGAGGACCCAGATCACTTGGATATTTGGTTCAATGGAAACATCAACCCGGATTTAGATGCTAACGCCAACGCAGTCGCAGCCGGTGAACGTCCAGCTACGCCTAACGCGGTGCGTTTGCAAAACCCTCCGGGAACCAATTACAACATTGAAAATGGATTAACACACAAATTCCGAATTTCCTGGAACGCCGCTACTCAAACCATGACAGCTTCTATTTTAAACATGGCTTTGACAACCACTTACGGTACTATTTCAGCTACCTTTAATCCGTTAACGGTTTTTGGTACCAATACTCCTTACTTCGGATTTACGGCATCAACCGGAGGGCTTTCAAACACACAAACTTTCTGTTTGCCAACAGTATTACTGCCGATTGAAGTGAGTTCCTATGATGTCACTTGTTCAAATGGAGCAGCTTTGGTTACGTGGCATACAGAAAGCGAGCGCGATAACGACTTCTTTACGATCGAGCAAAGTTGTGATGGAGAAACTTTCGTGCCAGTTAAAACAATTAAAAGTCAGGGTGATTCCCATCAGCAGCAACAATATGCTGTTGAACTTGAAACCCTATGCAGTAGTATCAATTACTTCCGTTTGATGCAAACCAACCTGGATGGTACTCAGAAAGAAATCGCTGTGAAGAGCGTGATGCCTTGTAATGCTTTTGAAGAGGTTTATCTGTATCCAAACCCTGCAAATAATATTGTGAATATTGCTTGGACGAATACATCTATGCGCTCAATTGAACTATATGATGCACTTGGACATTTAATTTCTAAAACGGAGATCAATTCAAACGGCCAAACATCGGCTGAGATCGCTACAGACCAATTAGCGAATGGTGTTTACCTGATTCAAGTAAACCAAGAATTCGGGTCGAAGATCTACAAGATCGTTGTAGAACATCCGTAAGGAAAATAAAATCGAACCATGGCCGTCGGTGATCCCGGCGGCTTTTTTATTGGACCCCTCCTAAAAAGGCATACATCAGAATATTAGCACCCATTTGCAAGGCTTGCTTTCGCTTTTCCTCTGAATCGTTGTGCACTTCTTTGTCCTCCCAACCATCAGAAAGATCCGTTTCGTAGGTGTACAAACAAACCAAACGCCCATCAACTATAATCCCGAATGCCTGAGGGCGTTTTCCATCGTGTTCGTGGATCTTTGGCAATCCGTTAAAATCGTATTTCTGGTGAAATATCGGGTGCGTAAATGGCAATTCTACCAACGATTGATTCGGAAAGATCTTCTTCAACTCTTCACGAATGAATTGATCCATTCCATAATTATCATCGATATGTAAGAAGCCTCCACCTAACAAATACTTGCGCAAATTATCCGCTTCCAGCATGGAGAACTTCACATTTCCATGACCTGTCATGTGAATGAAAGGGTAAACAAATAGATCCGGACTACCTGCATCCACATAGGGAACTTCTTTCGAAATGCTGGTTCCCAAATTCGTATTACAAAACTGGATCAAATTGGGTAAAGCTGTCGGGTTTGCATAATAATCTCCCCCACCGTTGTATTTGAGAACAGCCAATTGATAGGTTCCTTGAGCTTGCAAAACGCCAACGATCAATAGAACAAAAATTGTAACCCTTAATTTCATATCAACTATTTATTGCCAAAACTGCTGCCACCATTCCGGCTGTTTCTGTGCGCAAACGCGAGTCGCCCAATGTCACTGCATCATACCCACTCTGCTGAGCCAGTGCAATTTCTCGTGCACTAAAATCACCTTCCGGTCCGATCAATACAACGGCTTTTTGAGAACTATGTTGCACCGGTAACTTCTGGGTATCTACACAATGGGCAATACAACCTTTTTTATGTAATTGAATAAAGTCATCTAATTTGGTGATCGGATGGAAAACGATCAAATAATCTTGTTCGGCCTGTTTCATGGCTGAGATCGCAACGCGTTGTAAGCGATCCAGTTTCAATTGCACCCGCTCCGAGTGGTCGCATTGCAAGAACGTGATCTCTGTTGCACCGATCTCTACGATCTTCTCCACCATCCATTCCATGCGATCCATGTTCTTGGTTGGCGCAATGGCTAAATGAAATTGCTTTAGGGGTTTTGGAGCGATGGTACGATCTACCACTTCTACACCACAACGTTTTGGATGCGCTGCAACGATCTGAACTTGTACCAACAAGCCATTTCCGTTCAACAAGAGGAATTGCTCTCCCTCCACCATGCGTAAAACACGTACGATGTGTTTCGATTCTTCCTCCGGCAATTCAAAACGTGGAGATTCGGGGATTTCAGACCAATAGAAACGACGCATCAGTTGAGTAATAAAAAGATCATTTCGCGCAAAAGATCACCATCCGAAAAGGCTCCGGTATTCCCCACACCTTTTGATTTCAGATCGTATTCATGCAAAATCTGTACGTTGCGCGCCAACATTTTCGGATTGTAATTGGCGGAATTCTTCATCAATTCTTTCGCCGCAAAAGGGTGCATGCCCAATGAAGAAGCAATGTACTCAGGTGTTCGCGTTTGTGCAAAATGCACCCGCATCATATTCGTGTACAACTTGAATAAGTTGGGTATGATTGCCGGCAACGCATGATCTTTTGGGTTCTTATCAAAGTAATCAGCAATCTGAAAAGCTTTCAGCGAATTGCGTTCCGCCAAAGCATTGGTTAATTCAAAGTTGTTGTAATCCTTCGAGATCCCAATATTCTCTTCGATGTGTACATCTGATATGCGCGTACCTTTCTCCAGAACGATGGTCAATTTCTCCAATTCATTCACGATCCTGCTTAGGTCGTTCCCCAGAAATTCTGCCAACAATGAAGTGGCTTTGGAAGTAATATCGTATCCGGCACTTTTCGCATAATTCGCAATCCAATCCGGAAGTTGGTAATCTTTTACTTTATCCGACTTGAAAATAATTCCAGCCGACTGAGCTTCCTTGACAAATTTGCGTTTACCGTCGAGCGTTTTGTATTTGTGGCAGATCACCAGAATGTTGTCTGGATTCAAATGCGGAACCAGTTTCTCCAGTTCATAAATATCTTTCAGATCTTGAGCTTCACGGATGACGATTACCTTTCGCGTTCCCATGAACGGAAAACTACGCGCTTCGGACATAACGAGTGTTACATCCACATCGCGACCATACAAAACCATCTGGTTGAACTCGCGTTCGTCCTCTTCCAATGCGTTTTCCAGGATCGCATCCGAGATCAGATCAATATAATAAGATTCCTCTCCATGCAAGACATAGAGCGGCTTGAATTCCTTTTGTTTGATATCGCGAAGCAGGAGTTTGTAATCCATTACTCAAAAATACGCTTTCAACATCAAACTGACCCAAGCAATCTCATCAATTTTTCATGATTTATTCACCGCGCGTTTTATCTTTGAAACATGTATCCAGCCTTACAACTCCCCCCGGCATCCTTGAAGGTGACCAAAGAAGAAGATCTCTTTTGGGTTTGGTGTGTATTACGCAAGAAAAAATTGCAATTAAGTCCGGAAGAATGGGTACGTCAGCATGTCATTCATTTTTTACTGGATCACAAACAGATCGGTGCTGGAAAGTTGATCTCTGAAATGCCTTTGGCGATCCACGGACAAACCCGACGAGCAGATCTTGTCATCTTAGATGAACAAGGAAATGGAAAACTGATTGTTGAGTGCAAAGCTACCACTGTTCCGATTGATGAAAAAACCTTTCTTCAGACCAGTAATTACGTACAAAAAACGGGTGCAAGGTATTTTTGGATGACCAACGGGTTGCAACACGTAATCATGGATTGTCGTGAAGGAAGGTTTATCCAAGATTTACCTGAAAAACTATAATGACTGTTTTTTTTACAGAACGATCATAGTTCTAAGAATCTACTTCCGCTCTAACTTAAACTCGCTTGTTGTATGGAAGGTAAGATCCGGATAATCTTTCTCGGCCATTTGCAACAGGAAGGACGTTTCAGCCAAGAATACCAAATTATCGTCCTTGTCTTTCGCGATGTATTGCGCTTTCGCACGCATGAAGTCGCGCAACTGGTCTTCGTTATCGCTGGTTACCCAACACGCTTTGTGGAATGAGCGCGGAACGAATCGACATTTCGCTCCGTATTCGTGTTCTAAGCGGTACGAGATCACTTCGAATTGAAGTTGTCCCACTGTACCAATGATCTTACGGTTACCCGGTTGTTGAATAAACAACTGCGCCACACCTTCGTCCATCAACTGGGAAACACCTTTCTCCAATTGTTTCGATTTCATCGGATCCAAATTCTCCAATTCCTGGAACATTTCCGGCGAGAAGCTTGGAATACCTTTGAACATGAAATCTTCACCTTCGTTCAGTGTATCACCGATCTTGAAGTTTCCGGTATCGTACAAACCAACCACATCACCGGGATAGGCTTCATCGATCACGCTTTTATCTTGTGCCATGAAGGACGTCGGGTTCGGGAATTTGAATTTCTTATCCAAACGCACGTGATTGTAAAAGGTATTGCGTTCAAATTTCCCGGATACCACACGCAAAAAGGCAATGCGATCACGGTGTTTCGGATCCAAATTCGCGTGGATCTTGAAAATGAATCCTGAGAATTTTTTGTCCTCCGGCTCAACGCGTTTCTTGTCCGCATCACGTCCACGAGGTGATGGTGAAATCCGCACGAAGGTGTCCAACAATTCACGCACACCGAAGTTGTTTACGGCAGAACCAAAGAAAACAGGAGCTACATCGCCTGCCAAGTAAGCATCTCGATCAAATGAATCGTAAACACCTTCTACTGTCTCCAATTCTTCGCGCAATTCAGCAGCAGGCTTTTCACCGATCAACTCATCCAATTCCGGATCGTTGATGTCGTTGATGGAAACTACTTCGCGTTCAATCTTCGTTTTATTTGCCGAGAACAAGTTGATGTTCTTATCATAAACGTTGTAAACTCCCTGGAAACGATCTCCCATTCCGATAGGCCAAGCCAAGGGACGAACATGAATATCTAATGAAGACTCCAACTCATCCAACAATTCGAACGGATCTTTACCATCGCGGTCCATTTTATTGATGAAGATGATCACCGGAGTCTTACGCATGCGGCACACTTCCATCAAGCGCTTGGTTTGTTCCTCTACCCCGTTCGCACAGTCAATCACCAAAATAACGCTGTCCACCGCCGTAAGTGTGCGGTAAGTGTCTTCCGCGAAATCCTTGTGACCAGGCGTATCGAGAATATTGATCTGTTTTCCGGAATATTCAAAAGCCATTACAGAGGTAGCCACCGAGATACCGCGTTGCTTTTCAATCTCCATGAAATCGGAAGTAGCGCTTTTCTTGATCTTGTTGTTTTTCACAGCACCTGCCGTTTGGATCGCCCCACCAAACAAGAGTAATTTCTCTGTCAGGGTTGTTTTCCCGGCATCCGGGTGAGAGATGATACCAAAGGTGCGTCTTTTTTCGATTTCAACAAGATTGCTCATACTACTGAATTGAGCCGCAAAAATAGCAGTTTTCTGTAGAACGAGCGCGCCGAAAATTACTTCAAGATAAATGCAAGTACCGCTTCGTGGTAATTTCCGTTCCAATCAAAAAATAGCCTGCGGCTGTAGTGATAACCCACACGGAATTTCTCATAAAAATCGTAACCAATGAATCCTCCTGCAGACTGCACATCGCTGTAACTGAATCCACACCACAACTTTTGATTAAAAGTACCTTGTACTGAAAACTGATAATTTAGTCCGGACAAATCGGTTTGTGATAAAAAACGCGGTGTTAGCTGAATATTATCGGAAAGTGTGAACGTGTAATCGACATTCAAATTTGCATAGGGAGTTCCTTCTACAAATACACCATTCTTTCCATCATATCTTGGGCGATTGACATCTTTAACTCCAATGCCGATATTCAACTTTTGGGTATGGTACGCTATACCCAAGTCTAATTGAAAATCCGCATCCGAATATGCTTCTGGCGCAAACTCTTCGGGACTGGTTAATCCCCAGTATGGTGTGAAATTGTACTGACCCACACCGGCCGAAAGACCAAATGACAGTATGCGATCTTCCATTATATTCCAATGAAACGCATAATTGATCAGTGCTTCATGTGTTCTTGAAGTTCCCAATTGATCGTAAGCATAGCTAAGACCTATTGCACCATGAATGCGCTCCAATTTCTTTTCAGTGTTAAAAGAAATCGAGTTCTGATCACTTCCGATTTCATCCATTTCAATTCTTCCATGGAGACGAGCTGATAATGAATTATCCAGTCCGATTGATGCAGGGTTATATTGAACCGAACGGTTCCAGAATAGATCTGTAGGGGTAATGAATTGGGCAAACATTCCGTTGGTCATCATCGTGAACAACACGAAAAACAGTATTGGTTTCATAGCAGGGTTTTCAAATGCAAACGAACAATAATTACTTTTGTTTTATGTCAGTGAAAATTCATGATAGTTGGGCAGAAGTTTTGGGATCCACTTTTGAGAAACCGTATTTTAACCAATTGACCACTTTCGTGCGTGCTGAATATGAACAGCATCCAAATGCCATTTTTCCGAAAGGACATCTGATTTTTCGTGCATTCGATGCTTGTCCTTTTGATGAATTGAAAGTCGTGATCTTGGGACAAGACCCCTACCCCACACCGGGACATGCTCATGGACTTTGTTTCAGTTGCGACGAGCACGTACGCCCCTTACCGAAGAGTTTGCAGAACATTTTTAAGGAATTGGAAGATGATTTAGGAATTCCTGCTCCAAAAAACGGCGACCTGAATCACTGGGCGGAACAGGGCGTTTTATTACTCAACGCGATTTTAACTGTTCGTTCAGGTCAACCTTTGAGTCACGCCAATAAAGGATGGGAACTTTTCACCGATGTAGTGATCGAAGTGATCAATCGTGAAAAAACGGGGGTCATCTTCGTGCTTTGGGGTGCTCCAGCTCAGCAGAAAGGAAGGATGATCGATGAAAATAAACACATCGTATTGCGAGCACCTCATCCATCGCCACTTTCGGCTTATCGTGGATTTTTCGGAAGCAAACCGTTTTCGAGCATCAATGAGGCCTTGAAACGGATGGGAAGAGAGGCTATTGTGTGGGCGCGATAGTATACCCAAAAAAAACTTCTACACCCTTCTAGGGTTTATACCCTAGAGCATTTTTGATGCAAAAAAACATTTGGAGAAAAGCTTTTTTCAGCATTAACTTCAAGTAAAATTCATCAATCATGGAAGCAAACACCACTTACTACATTTACAACTATTCCGTACAACCAGAACACTTGTTTAGAACCGATCGAGATATTGAAACTTTTATATCTAAGCTTGATAAACACCTATCCGCCGTCGCAACGATCAAAAAACTACTTGTGAACGATTTCTCCTTTCATGCACTAATACAATTCTATGATCTGGAAACATTGAAAAGTTTAGGAGTCATGAAACAATTCAACTCTACCAAACTGATCAGCCGAAAACTTTCCAATTGTTTTAACGCTTACGCACAATCATACAATTCCTCGCATTTTCGAAAAGGGAATCTTTTTAGAAAAAATTTTAAATACATCGAATTGATGGAAGATGACGAATTTGAAGAATTGATGGAAAATGAGTTAGCACTAAACAATCTCAAGGTCATTTTACAGTGAGTAAGGTTATCACTTTTCAGTATGATACAAAAAAGCTAACTTTGCTTTGATGAATTTACAAAATGACTTGATCTTGCGCGCCGCAAAGGGCGAAGCAATCGAACGATACCCGGTATGGTTGATGCGTCAAGCCGGAAGAATTTTACCCGAATACCGCGCCGTTCGCGAAAGTGTAAGCGGATTCAAAGAATTGGTCGAAACGCCGGAATTGGCAGCCGAAGTAACGATCCAGCCGGTTGATATTTTAGACGTAGATGCTGCGATCGTTTTTTCAGACATCCTGGTAGTTCCAGAGGCCATGAACGTACCTTATCAAATGGCAGAAAAGCGCGGACCTTGGTTTGAGCACATGAAGAACTGTGGGTTTGCGGATGAGTGGCGAACAGAAGCGTCAACTACCAAGGTATTGCAAATCACGACATGAAAAGCGAAAATTTTAAAAAATCATGAAAG
>JBMLQF010000198.1:0-7050 GCA_049241705.1 Fluviicola sp.
AATGTAATTTTCTTTTTTTGGATTCCCTACTTGTTAACACCTCTTTAACGAAAACCATACCACATTATTGAAGTGTATCGATCATCTGTTCGAAGGTGAGATCAATGTACTTGATCCTATTCTCGATCATTTCACGTTGATCTTTAGGTAATCCCGGATTTTCTTTCAGGAGCAAATTGTAGTAAAAAAGCACTTTATCCTTTCGACGCGGCTGCAAGAACAAATCGTACGCAGACGCCATTGACTGCAATACCATAGGTCGGTTCTTATAAGTTGGATACATACGGATCAACGTATCACCGACTGCAACAGAACGCGCATGCATTCCTAAACTAGCGAAAATGATGTGTGCCTTATCCATGCTCGCTGGCGCCTCTTTAGAATCTGGAAATTGGTGGGCAACTGACAAGCATTTTTCAGCATATTTCACCCCAATATTTGGATCGGTCAAACGATTTGGATCTACTTTCAATGCACGCAATGAATCCTCAAACAATTTCACCTGTTCAATAGCTTGCTCTACGGTTGTGGGCTTGTCATTCTTACTACCACAAGCAACCAGGAACAGTGCGCACAGTAAATACATAGTTCCTCTCATCATCTACCTTTTTTGATTGCCGGAAAACGCATTTTGTAGTCGACATTCACAATTCCCTGAGAAATGTTTGCCAAACGTTTCGTCAACAAGCGTTTTTTCAAAACCGAGAGGTGGTCTGTGAACAAAACACCTTCGATATGATCGTATTCATGCTGAATAATTCGCGCCTTATAACCATCAAACCACTCGTCATGTAAATTCCAATTCTCATCGTAATAGCTCAATCGAACCCGTTCTTTACGCAAAACTTCTTCGCGGATCTTCGGGATGGACAAGCAACCTTCAGCAAATCCCCATTCTTTACCTTCTTCCTCTTCAATGATCGGATTGATGAAAACCTTTTTAAATCCTTCCATGCCAGCAGCACGAGGATCTTCCTCTTCATCCTCATCTTTTTCTGCAAAGGGACTTCCGTCAACAACAAACAAACGAATGGATCGTCCGATTTGAGGAGCAGCCAATCCTACTCCGGATGCTTCGTACATCGTTTCGAACATGTCCTCGATCAATTGCTTCAACACGGGATAATCTTTATCGATCTCCTCCGCTTCCTTTTTCAATACCGGGTCGCCGTAAGCAACAATTGGTAAAATCATGCTGATTATTTTTTTACAAATTTAGAAAATGAATGCCGGTATGAAAAGAAAAAAGGCAACCGAACATATTTACAGGTGATTGGCTAAAAAATCTTGAAGTAGGATGGTCGCACTTACCTCATCGATCAAGCCCTTATCTTGCTTTACTTTTTTTTGCATCCCCATTTGCGAAAGGGCCGAGGCAGCCATTTTTGATGTAAATCTTTCATCCAACGAATGAATGATTAACCCAGGGAAGTTTTGCTTCAATGCATTCACGAATCGCCGTACATTTTCAGAAATATGTGTATCCGAAGCATCTAATCGTTTCGGTTCACCAACGACAAGCGTGTCGATCTGCTCCGTCACTACTAATTTCTTCAATTCATCCATCAGGTTTCGGCTATCCACGGTTTTCAACCCGAACGCGAACATTTTTCTTTCATCTGAAAGAGCGAGACCGGTACGTTTCAATCCAAAATCGATAGCAAGTACTTTTGACATCGCTTAAAATTAGTAAAAACTGTTCTAGGGTTTATAACCCTAGACGGGTCCTGACAAAAAAAATGACTAATATATTGCGCTCCCGTGCGCGAAACCTTTAGCTTTGTTCTTCACTTATTTTAAAAAACACAATGCGATCAATCATAGAAGCTGCATGGGATGACAGATCCCTTTTAGAAAAACCGGAAACCATTCAAGCCATTGAACATGTGATCGAAGAGATCGACAAAGGTATTTTGCGTGTTGCTGAACCTGATGAAAATAGTGCATGGATCGTGAATGAATGGGTTAAAAAGGCAGTTGTTCTTTATTTCCCAATCCGTAAAATGGAGACCATTGAAGTAGGGCCATTCGAATTCCACGACAAGATGGCTTTGAAAAAAGATTACGCTAAATTGGGTGTCCGTGTTGTTCCTCATGCTATTGCTCGTTACGGCGCTTATGTTGCTCCGGGAGTGATCATGATGCCATCTTATGTAAACATTGGAGCTTATGTGGATAGCGGAACTATGGTTGACACGTGGGCAACCGTAGGTTCATGCGCACAGATTGGTAAAAATGTGCATTTGAGTGGTGGTGTAGGAATCGGTGGTGTATTAGAACCATTACAAGCTGCACCGGTGATCATTGAAGATGATGCATTTATTGGTTCTCGTTGTATCGTGGTGGAAGGCGTTCGCGTTGGAAAAGAAGCCGTATTGGGCGCGAATGTTGTATTGACACAGTCGACAAAGATCATCGATGTAACAGGAGCTGAACCAGTTGAGATGAAAGGCTATGTTCCGGAAAGAAGTGTTGTCATTCCAGGATCCTACACAAAATCATTTCCAGCAGGAGACTTCCAGGTGCCATGCGCATTGATCATTGGAAAAAGAAAGGCATCAACGGATTTGAAAACATCCTTGAATGATGCATTGAGAGAACACAACGTTGCTGTTTAATATAGTTGAAGAAATTCATTCGTAAAAGCTCGGTAGCCCCGAGCTTTTATCGTTTTGAGACCTTATTAGAACTGATCGTACGCTGACGGGAACACTTATGTCGACCCACTTCAAAACCACGTAAGGCAGTATGTTTGGTTTGTCTACCCTGAACGCGGGCTCGCCATAATCGCCACGATGAAGGCTTCAATTCCCGACGCATCAACTCGATCACTTCTTTTTCATTGATCTCAAACTGAAGTTTGATCGCATCAAAAGGTGTGCGATCCTCCCATGCCATTTCAATTATTCGATCGATATCACTTTTACTAAGCTCCTTCATACTTCGAAAACATTCCATGTTTCAAATTGTTCTCTACGGCATGAAAGGGGTGAAAAAAGAACATTTACCCATAAAAATTTGCACACAATGCAAACGCCCCTTTACGTGGCGCAAAAAATGGGAACTGAACTGGGAAAATGTGTTGTATTGCAGTGAACGGTGCAAAAAAAAGAGGGACTAAAAAGCCCCTCATCGAATTTCATTTCTCGTTATTAGAATTTGAATGACAAACCTGCTGAAATTGCAGGGCCACCTAATCCTAATTCGGCATTCACACCAATGTTTTCTGTAAAGTAGTATCGCATACCTGCTGCGAAACGGAAAGAAACCGGGATTAAGGTAACGGATGTTTGATCATCTGTTTGCTCAACACCATCCTCCCAATATTTGTATGTACGGTTGTTCGTTCCAACACCCAAACCAATATAGGTATCCAAATTCGGACTAGATACATCAAAGTGATAGTTAAATCGAGCTTGAATACGGAAACGATTCATGGAGTACTTTGCGGTGTAAGTATCTGTAATTGGATTCCCCATTCCATCGTATCCAGTAGTATCTGTTCCTGATCCCTCAACATTATACCCGTTAAAGATAGCATCCACACCAATACCGAATTTATCAGCCAGCATGTATTCGACACGAATTCCAGCTGGTCCATATCCACCAACTTTTACGTTTTCCAATCCTTCAGAAAGTTGTTTTGTAATATTCTTTCCAAAATTCGGGAATCCGTAGTAAGGATCAATGATAACATTTCCTTGTGATGCAGCTTGAGCGTGCACATTGTTTCCAGCAGTCATGATCACTACCAATGCTGAAATAACTGTCAAAATTCTTTTCATGTTTTGATTTTTTCTAGGTTTAGGACAATGTCCTTTTTTATCGTTTGCGACAAGTATACAAATTATAGGCCAAAAAAAAAATACGAATACCTATTTACAGTAAAAAAGCCCAATCTTGCGATCGGGCTTTTCTTATCTAAACGATTCCTATTAATGAACCAATTGTTTATGAGGCGGAGCAAACTTCGTCAAGTTGATACCTGCTACCGCTTGCTTGTATTCTTCGATGGTTGGAGTTCTTCCTAAAATGGTAGATAAAACCACGACAGGTGTTGAAGACAATAAAGATTCTCCTTTTTTACCTTCTGCATCTTCTACGACGCGTCCTTGGAACAAACGTGTAGAAGTAGCCATTACTGTATCACCTTTTTCAGCTTTCTCCTGGTTACCCATACACAAGTTACAACCCGGACGCTCTAGGTACAACATATTCTCGTACTTCGTACGTGCTTCTGCTTTTGGTGCATTGTCATCAAATTCGAATCCGGAGTATTTCTGCAATACTTCCCAGTCTCCTTCTGCTTTCAATTCATCCACGATATTGTATGTAGGAGGTGCAACTACCAACGGCGCTTTAAACTCTACTTTTCCGTATTGTGCCTCCACATTTTTCAACATCTGAGCTAAGATCTTCATATCTCCTTTGTGAACCATACATGAACCAATGAATCCAAGATCCACTTGTTTGGTTCCACCGTAGTAAGAAAGTGGACGGATCGTATCGTGCGTATAGCGCTTTGAAACATCTTTGTTGTTCACATCCGGGTCAGCGATCATTGGTTCATTGATCACATCCAAATCAACAACCACCTCCGCATAATACTTCGCATTGGCATCTGGAGTTAACGCTGGCTTTTCACCTGAACGAATTTCCGCAATACGTTTATTCGCTTTATCGATCAACCCTTGTAACACCTTATTCTTATTATCCATTCCCTTGTCGATCATGATCTGGATACGACTTTTCGCGATCTCTAATGACTGGATCAATGTTTCATCTTCTGAAATACAGATAGATGCTTTTGCTTTCATTTCAGCCGTCCAGTCTGTAAACGTAAATGCTTGGTCAGCAGTCAATGTACCAATATGCACTTCGATCACACGTCCTTGGAAGACATTTTCCCCACCGTATTGGTGCAACATTTGTGCTTGAGTAGCGTGAACCACGTCGCGGAAATCCATGTAATCTGCCATGGTTCCTTTAAAGGTAACTTTAACTGACTCTGGGATTGGCATGGAAGCCTCACCTGTTGCTAAAGCCAATGCCACAGTACCTGAATCCGCTCCAAAAGCAACACCTTTAGACATACGCGTATGCGAGTCACCTCCTATAATGATCGCCCAATCATCCACAGTGATGTCATTCAATACTTTGTGGATCACATCCGTCATTGAATGATAAACACCTTTCGGGTCACGTGCAGTGATCAAACCAAAATCGTTCATGAACTTCATCAATTTCGGGATGTTTGCTTGCGCTTTTTTGTCCCAAACAGAAGCTGTGTGACATCCCGACTGGTATGCTCCGTCAACAATCGGTGAGATAACCGTTGCAGCCATTGACTCCAATTCTTGGGCGGTCATCAAACCAGTTGTATCTTGTGAACCAACAATATTTACTGTTACACGAACGTCAGATCCTGCGTGCAATACTTTTCCAGGTGTGTTCCCAACTGCATTGCGATTGAAGATCTTCTCAACCGCAGTCAATCCTTGGCCGTCATTCGAAATTTCTTTTGAAGGAGCAAAAACTGTCGGCGCTGTTATTCCTAAAACTTTCGCAGCAAAGGTTTGGATTTTCTTACCGAAGACAATAGCGTATGAACCACCTGCCTTGATGAATTCCATTTTTTGTGGAGTCAAAGCTTTCGAAATATCGATCAACTCCTGATCACCGTTGTATAATTTTTTAGTTTTTGTGTTGATTGTCAAAACAGTTCCTGTTGCAACCGAGTACTTTTGCTCTAAGATTGGATCTCCATTTTCGTCGCGTACCAATTCTCCGTTAGCATCCGTTTTTTTCACCCAGTTTTTCAAATCGATTCCGATTCCTCCGGTAACATCAACTGTAGTCAAGAAGATTGGTGAAATTCCGTTTGTTCCACCAACGATAGGAGCGATGTTTACAAACGGTACATACGGACTCGCTTGTTTACCGGTCCAAAGTGCTACGTTGTTCACACCCGACATGCGCGAAGAACCAACACCCATCGTTCCTTTTTCAGCAATCAACATCACGCTTTTATCCGGATGTTGCGCGCGCAATGCCTTGATCTCTTCTTGAGCTTGAGGAGTGATCATACATTTCCCGTGCAATTCACGGTCAGAACGCGAGTGTGCCTGGTTGCCCGGAGACAACAAGTCAGTAGAGATATCACCCTCGCCAGCTATGAACGTAACAATCTTGATTTCTTCTGGAACTTCCGGAAGTTTTGTAAAGAACTCAGCTTTTGCATAGCTCTCTAAAATATCTTTAGCAACTGCATTACCAGCTTCGTATGCAACTTTTAATCGATCAGCATCTGCATCATACAGATAAACTTGTGTTTTCAATACCTCGGCAGCACTTTTCGCGATTGCAGGATCATTACCCAAGGCAAGGTCCAACAAAACACCAATCGATGGTCCACCTTTCATGTGAGACAACAACTCGAATGCGAATTCAGTAGAAATTTCCGCAACTTTTTCTTCACCGAGAATAATCTCCTTCAAGAACAGTGCTTTTACTCCAGCTGCTGGTGTTGTTCCAGGCAAGGTGTTGTATATGAAAAACTGAAGTGAATCTTTTCTGTCAGCGTGATTCACATCTTTGATCTGCGCGATCATTTCGCTCAGCAATTCTGCACTATCGATTGGTTTTGGGTGAAGTCCCTGCCCCTTGCGTTCTTCAATTTCTCGAAGGTATTCTTGATACATGTTCATAAACGGAGTTTTTCGTTTCTCTAAAAGTTGCTTGTTGTAAATCGGCGAACTTGGATCTGAAGCTATTCTGGGCGAATATGCTAACATTGTCGCTTGATGAACTTCTGTTTTGTCCAAAAGACTTCAAACACCATGTTCGACGCGCGAATTTAGCTATTCAAATGGAAAAAGGAAAGAAATACAATCATAAAACTCCCTAAAAGAAATGGAATCTCCTTTATTGAAGAATCGTTGGAACAGTTAATCTACAATAAACCAATAATAGGTCAGATTAGTACCGGCATCAATTGGACCGGGCTCAATAATGTTTATCGGTGATTTTTTGCGTCTCTTGGTAACCACC
>JBMLQF010000199.1:0-4630 GCA_049241705.1 Fluviicola sp.
AAAACGAAATTCCTGGCGTGGTCCCAAAAGTAGGGAGGGTCGAATGAATGTTGCATGGGTGAATAGCATGTCACCAACTGCCTGTTCCATTTCCCCTTTTAGTCTCAGATAAAAATTAGAGGTGTTTACGGTTGCACCTAATGAAGACACGATTCCTATGCGCTCAGCACCGTTGGATTTACTCCAGTTGGCAAACGCAATCACATAATCGCGATCAATTCGTGTTTGCACATCTTTCGAACCAGCTTTGCGTAAGGTCGTTCCCAAAGCACAAAAAGCAACATCTATTTTTTCACCGACTTGTAGTTGTTCCAGGTTTTGGTAATCGGCAATATGCTGGATCAACTTTGGATGTTCCTTGTCCAGTTTTTTACGTACAAGGATATGAATCTGATCTACAGTCTCGGCATTCAAAAGTTGTTCTAAGAGATACGAGCCGATCAAGCCGCTGGCTCCGGAAAGTGCAATTTTCATGGCTCAAAGGTACGAAAAAATGAAAATTTGTTTGAATTGGAGTTAAAACATAACCAACAGAAAATCAATTACAAAAACGGTAATAATCAATTACAAACGAAAATAAATCGACAGTAAATAGATAATAACCGAATCCAAAAAACGGACCCCTACAACTTTGCATCATCAATCAGTTGAAAGTCAGCTGAGCATTACAAATTTTTTTACAAACGTTTAATTCTTACAAGTATGAACACATTGAAAAACAAAGTGAATTTGATCGGTCGTCTAGGTGCGAAACCAGTAGTACAAACTTTTGACTCAGGATCGAGCATTACCCGTATCTCATTGGCGACGAATGAGCGCAAGAAGGAAAAGTCGGGAGAGTGGACAGACAACACACAATGGCACAACATCGTAGCCTGGGGGAAACTGGGCGAGCGTTTTGAGAAACTGACGGATAAAGGAAGTGAGCTGGTGATCGAAGGGCGTTTGGTGAATCGCAGCTACGAGAAAGATGGCGAAAAGCGCTACGTTACGGAGATAGAGTTAACGGATTTCATGCTCTTGAACACAAAGAAACAATAACCACCTAAATACACCTATCATGGAAAATGTGCAACGTAAACCAAAATTGCTCAGTTTCAACCATGTGAACATTATCGGGAAGATAGCATCGAAGCCTACTGTTTCGGTGCTGCCCGGTGGTTCGAAAGTGGTACGATTCTCAGTAACAACTAAAGAACAGTATCTGGACAAGGATGGCTCCTTGTGTGTGAAGCAAGATTATCACCGTATGTCGGCTTTTGGCCGGTGGGTCCGCATTATGGAAGAAATGTGTAATCAGGGGGTGAGTGTGGCCGTGGAAGGTCGACTTGTTTCACGCTTTTACATGGCAGAGAATGGAGAGCGCAAGATGTTCTCCGAGATCGAAGTGAATGATCTAATTGTATTGTAGTATGAGTTTAGGACGTAATCAAGTTACCTTAGTGGGGATGCTGGGTGACAACGTGAATATCACGCAATTTGAGAATGGAGGGATGGTAGCTCGTTTCCGTTTGGACGTGAAACAAGACGACGATTCAGTAGCGAAAAAGTCGCGCTTACCGATCTATTCGATGTTTGCTTGGGGAAGGACGGCTTCGTTTGTGCATCAATATTGTACGAAGGGCAGCAAGTTGGCTGTTTCGGGTAGATTGGTCTACAGAACGATCGTCAACAAAAAAGGAGAGCCACAGCGCATCACGGAAATCGAGGTGCGCGAGGTGATCCGATTTTGATCACGGTATGCAGTAGAAAGGGAGCTTCGGCTCTCTTTTTTATTTTCTAACAGTTATTTCGAAAACCGTTAAACGTTTTTCTGCACCATTCATCGTATCTTCGCAGCCGTTTTAAACAAACTCAAATTTACCTAGGTAAAGACTGCCTAATTTTGTTTGACTAAGAATCGTTATGTTAAAGTACCTCATTGCATGTTGCTTATTGGCAACTTCGTTCGCAGGATTTTCCCAGAAAATGGAGATCCGTGCGCAATTATTTGATTCCGTTGCTGAGATTCCGGTGCGCGATGCCGTGGGAATGGTAATCCGTGTGAAAGATTCTGTCTTGTTGGATTTTCAGCGTTCAGACAAGTTTGGTAACATGAACTTTTCCTTGCCGATCGATACGGTGCAATTGGTAGTTCGTCATCCAAGCTATGGAGATTTCACATCTTTTTTCTTTGGAAGTAAAGAGAACAGTGTCTTCGAATTGAAGCCTTTGGTGATGTCTGAAAAAAGTACGGGAATCGAAGAGGTTGTGATCTTCGCTAATAAGAATCCGATCTATTATCGTGGAGATACTTTGGTGTATATCGCGGACAGCTTTAAAGTGAAAGAGAATGCTGTAGTTGAGGACCTTATCCGAAAGCTTCCTGGAATGTCCATCGATGAGAATGGAAAGATAACCAATCAAGGTAAAGAAATCAATCAAGTACTGGTAGACGGTGATGAGTTCTTTGGTTCAGACGCAACGATTGCTACGAAAAACTTGGCGGCAAGCGGTGTAGAAGAGGTAAAAGTGTATGAGAAAGACGCAGAAGATGGAAGTGATGAAAAGCTCCAGGTACTCGATCTCAAGCTAAAAGACGATGCTAAAAAGGGTTATTTTGGAAAAGTGAATCTGGCCGGAGGGGTCAATCAATTTACAACACCGAATACCGGTTTCTACGAAGGCGAGTTGTTGCTAAACAAATACAACAGCAAGCAAAAAATTGCAGTTTTCGGTTTGGCTTCCAATACGCCTAAAACAGATTTCAACGGACGTGACCTCTTTAAATTCGGTTTGAGCGAAGGCATGAACTGGGGGAATGAATCAGACGATATTAAGAATTTTGATGATAACAATTCAGGTGGTGGATCAGAGGGTATTCCGCAAACAATTCGCGCCGGATTCTATTTAGACCAAAAGTTATGGAAAGGCGGAAAAGTACGTGTAAACTATGCGTTCTCTCAATACGAGGTAATTTCCAACGAAACAAGTTTGTCGCAATACATTCTATCGGATACGACGTATTACACGGATCGTAGCAATGTGAAGAAAGAGAACTATTTACAGCACGACATTGGTGTGAAATTCACCCAACAGATCGACTCGTTGACCAAGTTAGAATTCGAGCCGAAATTCACGTATAACAAAAATTTGGTTCAAACGAATTCATTGACCTATTTCGAGTCGTCGTTGCGCGATAGTACCCGTTATACGGATCAATTGGATTCTACCGGAGCTGATGGTTTTTCCACTAACACGTCTCTTCGATTAGTGAAGGATTTCAAAAAGAAATTCCGAAAATTGATCGTACGTTACAACATTTCAACCAACGATAACAGTTCAGATGGTTTCTTAATGACTGTGGACCGAACTGTACCATCTTTGGATACCAATTACCTTTTCGACCAGAAGAAAGAGAATCGCTATGTGAGTTTGGCAAACACGGGATATGCGAATTACGTGGAGCCTCTTGCCAAAAAATGGCGTGCCGAATTCGATTATGAGTTCTATTCCAATAACAACGAACAGCGCAAGACTGCTTTCAGTGCAGTGAATGGTGATTATTCTACGATCGATTCGCTCTTTTCGAATGAGTTCTCGGCAAGTCGCCAACAGCACCGTTTGGGAGCTTTCTTGATCTATGAGAATTCCAAAACACGCATTTCGGCAGGAACCAGAGCACGTGCGATCTCGATCGATAACAACAACGTATTCCTAGATACAACGATCAAGCAGAGCTTGAACAACTTGTTGCCGCGATTAGTGATCACGCACAAGTTTTCTCCATCGAATCGTTTACGTGTTACTTACAATACCAATTCTTCGTTGCCATCTGTGGATCAATTGCAGCCGGTGATCGACAACTCGAATCCGAATTTCCGTCGCGTCGGTAACCCAGATCTGAGACCAAACTATACGCATACGATCAACTTGAGCCACAACATGTGGAAGGGCTTGTCTGGTTTCTACACGTATTCCGGAATTAACTACACTCACCAGAATGATGCGTTTAGTACGTCAACGACTTATTTGTCAAACGGACAGACAGAGTCGAAGTCGATCAATGTGAAAAATGCAGATTACTTATTCTATTATGGAGGGATGGGATTGCCATTGAATAAGGTTTTGAAAGACCTGCGTTTGGATGTCAATATCAATGGTAATTTCACGGCTACCGAGAATTATATCAATGATGAGCAGAACATCTCCAAGAATACTGGAATTGGAACTGATTTCACCTTGCGTTATAGCGGAGATTCATTGAACTTTGATTTGGGAGCTGGATTTGATTACAATGCGCCGAACAACACCTTGGCTACATTGACCAATCAGCCGTATACCGTTTACAATTTCCGCGCTTCAGTAGATTGGACCTTACCATATCGTTGGTTCTTGAAAACAGATGCAACGTATAATAAGAATACCGGTTTGACAAGTGGATACAACCTGAATTTTGTGATTTGGAATGCTTCGATACAGCGTTCATTCCTGAAAACAGGAAACTTGTATTTGGGTATTGAGGCTTACGATATCTTGAATCAAAATATCAGCAATTTCCGTGAAGTAAACAATAACGTCATCGTGGATCAGCGTATCAATGTGATCCGTCGTTACTTCATGTTGAAGATGACATTGAAATTTAATAATA
>JBMLQF010000200.1:0-9465 GCA_049241705.1 Fluviicola sp.
ATTGATGCTATTGATCAGTCGCTTGATCTTATGGCTGTGTTCAAAAGGAACGAAGCTAGATTCATCGAATTGCGTGCTCCCAGGAAAGAAAATTGAAGGGTAGAGCAGGCTGTAGGAAACGGTATGCACATCGTACTGTTGTTGTAGGGATTGGTATAAATACGCTTCCACCAAAGCTTGACCTCCGCGGTACGGATAAGCAGGTCCAACAATTACGATCTTTTCTTTATTCATGTGCTTGTTTCCTTTGATGGTTTCAAAAGTACAAATAATAAAAAAGGGGACCGAAGTCCCCTCTCTGGTGAAATACCAACAATTATTTGAACATATTCGGATCGATCGTTCCGTTGAATTCGATGCTTTTTACTTCACCGCTCAAAGACATTTCTCCGATTGATTGTGTCAATTTGTGTGCGAACAAGAATCCGTTCACCTCTTTGTAATCGTCAAAGATCACAGTGATCTCCATTGTTTCGCCATCATTCTTGCGAATAGATACAGACTTGTACTTCAAGAAAGTAGTTTTGTCGTAGTAATTGATCATTTCTGTCTCACCATCGTTGCAGGACAACACGTAGTAATCCTTTCCATTGATCGTTTCAATACCTTTCAATTCGTATTGCATACCACCTTTCTTGAAATTCATCTCCGGAATAAATCCTTCTGATTTCTTTTTCG
Organism: Fluviicola sp.; assembly: GCA_049241705.1. Lineage (GTDB taxonomy): Bacteria > Bacteroidota > Bacteroidia > Flavobacteriales_D > Crocinitomicaceae > Fluviicola. The sequence continues at coordinate 679 of JBMLQF010000200.1, forward strand.
CAGCGATCTCAGCAGCAGTCATTTCTTTCTTACCAGTCTGCATGTTTGTTTCAGCACCCGCTGTACCATCGTAGTAAGAACTTTGGAATGTCATTCCCATACCTTCCAATTTCGTTGCTTCTTTATTCGGAGCTACGAAAACGTCCGTCATGGTGATCGTCATCGGCATTTGAGCAGAAGTCAAATCCATTGATTTCTTCACAGACTTCACTTTTTTCAACTTCTTAGCCAAAGCTTTTGCGTTGCTCGTCAATGAAACTGCGTTCACGTGCTTTTGCAACAAATCGTCAGCAGAAATATCAGCAGGTTTCATGTCTTTCACCGGTTCACCAAAAGCATCCAGTTTTTCAATAACGCCGTCTGTATCGAATTGCTTGATCTTTTCCAAAACGCTTTCGTTACCAACTACTACGATGTTGAAACCTTTGGTGAAATAGGTTTGTGCCATAGTCAACACATCGTCTTTCGTTACAGCATCCAAACGCTTCAAGTAGTTTTTGTAGTAATCAGCAGCCAAATTGTTACGGATGATGTTCAATGCAAAGCGAGCAATTGTTTGCGGACTTTCCAAAGAACGACCGAAACCACCAGCCATAGACTGTTTTGCCAAGTTCAACTCCTCGTCAGTTACATATCCTTCAGTAATGCGTTTGAACTCATACAACAATTGTGTGATCGCTGAATCAGTAACATCGTTACGGAATGAACCATTTGTGCTCAACCAGCTACCGTCGCGAGTTACTTGTAAGTCTGAATAACATCCGTAAGTGTAGGCTTTGTCTTCGCGTAAGTTTTGCATCAAACGTGCACCGAAAGCACCACCACCGAAGATACTGTTCAATACAGTCAACGGAATTTGATCCTTATCTCCAGGCTTCATGTTAACTGGGAATGAGATAGAGATTACAGATTGAACTGCTCCTGGCTTGTTTACGAAGATCACACGGTTTCCTTTTGGTTGCAAACCTGTTCCGTAATCTTGTTTGAATACAGTAGTTCCTTTCCAGTTACCGAAGTATTTTTCAGCCAATTTCATCGCATTCTCCTTCGTGATATCACCGACGATCACTAAGTAAGCTCCGTTTGGAGTGAACACACTTTGGTAATTCTTCAATACGTCATCACGTGTGATAGAAGCCAAAGAACTTTCGTTCATTACATCCGCGTTCGGGTGACCCGGGAAATTTACTTTGCGCTCAGCATTTCCGGCCATTTCGTCTGGACTAGCTTTAGCAGAAAGCAACGCTGATTCCATTTGTTTTTTGATACGCGTGAATTCGCTTTCAGGGAAAGAAGGATTGATCAAAACGTCTTGCATCAAGTTCAAACCATTGTCCATGTGCTTCGTCAAACAAGACATGTAAACCGAACTACCGTCAGCTGTCAATGTAGCTCCCATGTAGTCGATCTCTTTGTCCAAAGCATCTTTTTGACGCGTGTTTGTACCGGACATGATCAATTGTCCCATCATTTGGTTCACACCGGCTTTGTCGCCTTCAATACGTGGAGAACTTCCCATTACCATATTGAAAGATACGCGCGGCAATTTGTGGTTTTCAGATAATACCACGGTGATTCCATTCGAAGTTTTGAATACTTCAGAATCCTTGATATTGATAACTGGAGCTGTACCTGCAGCAGGTCGAACAGAACGATCAACCTGTCCGTAAACTCCTGTGATCGCGGTTAAGGCGATCAGTGTAATTAACTTTTTCATGACCTTCTGTTAGTTAGCTTTTGGTAAGTAATACAAAATGATGCGGTTCTGTTGAGTCAGGTATTTCTGAGCTACACGTTGGATATCCTCACGCGTAACGCTCATGTAACGCTCCATTTGTTTGTTGATCAACTCAGTGTTTCCGAAATACATGCGGTTTTGCGCCAAGTTCTCAGCGATTCCAGCTACAGATGAGTTGGATGTTACGATCTGATTTTCGAATTGATTGCGGATCTTCTCGAATTCTTCCATAGAGATCAATTCTTTTTGGATCAATGCGATCTCTTCGTCCAAAGATTGCTCCAACGCCTTTACGTCAGTTCCATTAGAAGCAATGGCAGCAACCAAGCCCATTCCAGGATCTTCCATGTTGAAAGCAAATGAGAATGCAGCGATCGCTTGTTGTTTCTTCTCAACGATGTTCTTATTCATGCGTGATGAAGTGCTTCCAGACAATACCGCGTTCAACATTTCCAAAGCTGCGAAGTCTTTGTCTGTTTCTTTCGGGAATTTGTACCCCATCATTACAGCTGGCAACTGGATGTTGTCGTAAACGGTATCGCGCACAACTCCGTTGATCGGTTCGAAAATTGGTTGTGGACGAGGAATTTCGTTCTTCATAGCAGCATACTTTTGAACCAATGCTTTTGCTTTCGCATCTTTCGGGTTCATGAAGTTGTTTGCATCGAAGTGTTTTTTCTCAACGCCATATTTCGTCATGAAATCTGCATCGCTCAAGTTTTCGAAATCACGGAACAAATTGATCGCTTGTCCACTTGGGATAGAAGCAAAGTATTTTTCGATCCATTTTTTCGTTTGCTCGATATTGATGTCACCGGCGATAGATAACACGGCATTTGAAGGCACGTAGAACGTACGGTAGAAATTCACGTAATCGATCTCTTGTGCAGCGTCCAAGTGCTCCATACTACCAATTGGAACCCAATTGTATGGGTGGTTTTTGTACGCCAAACGGAACATGTTTTCCATGAATGATCCGTAAGGTTGGTTGTCCACACGCTGACGTTTTTCTTCTTTTACAACTTCGCGTTGTGTTTCTACACCTGTTTGATCCACTTTCGCGTGCAACAAACGCTCGCTTTCCAACCACAAACCAAGTTCTAACTGGTTAGATGGTAGCAATTCGTAGTAATAAGTACGGTCTTGAGAAGTGTTCGCATTCAATGCACCACCGTTTTTCTCTACCAATTCGGAATATTCTCCGCGTTTGATGTTCGTTGATCCTTCAAACAGCAAGTGCTCAAAGAAGTGAGCAAAACCTGTTCTGTCAGGATTTTCGTTCTTCGATCCTACATGGTACATGATGGAAACAGCTACAATCGGTGTAGCGTGCTCCTCGTGTAGGATAACATGCAAGCCATTCGGAAGGTCGTACTCCACATACTTCACTTTCTCTTGTCCGAAAGTGGTGAAAGCAACCCCCGCTAAAATGGCAGAAATAAAGCTTTTTTTCATAGGATATGATTCAAATCTTGTTTGTGCGAAAATAACAAGTTTTTTCCGGCATTGTTTCAGGGCTTATTACTTGCGGTAATAAATGCGGATAACTGGCAGAAACCAACGTTCAAACAAAAGTTGACATTTTTAGCCCGCTTTTTGCCTAACTTAGGACCTATGAAAAAATGGATCCTTATTTTGATGTTGTTGCCCATGTTGGTGCAAGCTCAGGACAAAACCCTTTTCGCCTACATGGATTTCAATCGATTCATCAAGGTTTTCTCGAATAACTATTTCTTCCAACTCGATCATAATGAGGTGTATAATTTGACGCTAGGCGACAATTTGATCTGTTACCAAAATGCGCAGAAGGATTTCAAGATCTACGATGGGAAACAAACGAAGTTGATCACCAATCAAATGGTCAACTTCAAGCAATCCGACAATTTGGTAGCGTGGAACATCGGTTCGTTATTGTATTATTGGGAAAATGGCAAGCCACACAACATTACCGCCTTTGGTGGAGATTACGCAGTAGGCGATTCATTGGTGGTTTTTCAAGATACGCGTTTCAATACCTTGAACGTGATCTACAAAGGAGAAACGATCCAGTTGATGCAACAAACAGAGGAAATGTACATGCCGGAAGTAGTAGGCGATAATGTGGTTGTCTTCCGAGATAATGGCGAGAATTACAAAGTGTTTTGGCGCGGAGAGATATTCGAGATCGGAGTATGGAGCGGTGCACAAAAAATCCAATTCGTAGCAGGAACTGATATCGTGGCTTTCAATGATCCAAACACCCGTACGTTTGCGGTATTCGAAAATGGCGAATTTGTCGACGTGGAGCAGATCTGGGCAGGAAAAATGAAAGCTGGTCGTGGTTTTGTTGCCTACGAAGATGTACAGGGTAATTTGAAAGTTTACGGAAAAGAAAAGCAAAGCGATGTCGCTTCGTTCAATCAGTTCTGGGATGCTAAAGATGACCTGCTCGTTTGGGGTGAAGCGAATTCAACGTTCATCTGGCTCAATGGAGAAAAGAAACAGATCTTGAACTACACGGTTCAGGAATGGAAGTTGAAGAACGATGTGATGGCTTTTAAAACGAATGTCGGTGGAGTAGGTGCTTGCGTCAATGGTAAGGTTCACGAAATCACGAATATGACGAATACGGAATATGCGATCAATGGTCATGGCGTCATGGTTACTTTAGCCAATAGAACAGTTATGATCCTGAGTCAAGGTCAAATATTCCGCGATTGATGTGTGGAATATTTTATCAGGTGACATCTGTAGAACTTTCAACGCAAAACCATGAGAACATCCCGACTTTCGCTTCCGGAACCTTGTACTGTTGGTTGGAACAATATGCTTCCCACTGAGAAAGGTCAATACTGTACTTCCTGCTCCAAAGTAATTCCCGAATTACACCGCATGACAGATGCATTCATCTTGGAACAATTCATGCAAAGTTCAGGTGATTTTTGCGGTCGAATAGCTCCTGCACAAATCCAACGCATTCGTTTTGATGAGTCGGCTTTGCGTTCTCAAGTGCAGTTGAAGCAAGTTCAAGATTCCTTTTTGCGCCGTATCATCGGTGGTGGTTTGTTGGCCTTGACCTTCACTACCTGGAATGTGGCATATGCCGAAAAATTACCATTAACTCCGACGGTCATCGATCAATTTGTAATGGATCAATCGATGCTTGAAGGACCAGGTGATACAATGACAAATGTCACAATCAAAGGAAGGGTAATTGATAAAACTACTGGAGAACTCTTGCCCTTTGTCACACTTATTATTGAGGTCAATGGTACAAAATATGGCTGTACCTCAGATATGGATGGTAATTATCTTTTGAAGATTCCTGGAAAATTTCCGGTGAAATCTGAATTGTGTTTAAAAGCCCAATTGATTGGTTATAATCCGCTTCAAATTGAAGTGAAGTTGAAATCTGAGCAGATTTTCCAGAACATCGAAATGGAGATGGATGATACACAGCTCATCGAAGGGATTATTATTCGTGAAGAAGATTAAATCACGCTGTTCTTTCTTACTGAAATACTATCTTTGTTCCTCGTAAAAAAAGGAACATGAATAGTTGGTTTACCGTTAAGGTGAAATATACAAAACAGTTGGAGGATGGAACATTTAAGCGTGTTTCTGAGCCCTACCTGGTTGCCGCAATGACATTTACAGATGCGGAAGCTCGAATTTATGAAGAATTAGGTGCCTTGATCCGTGGCGAGTTTATCGTTACCGGAATCGCGCGCACAGATATCCATGATATTTTCCACTACGAAGATGCGGATGTTTGGTACAAGTGTAAGATCATGTACGAAGCAGGTGGCGATGGTAGCGAATTGGATGGCGCAAAAGCGAAAAAAGTTTCTCAGAATTTCTTGATCTCAGCACATTCCGTGAAGGAAGCTTACGAGCGTTTGAAAGAGAGCTTGGGTGGTTTGATGATCGATTTTGTGATCCCTTCCATCATTGTTTCGCCTATCGTTGACATTTTCCCTTTCGGTGACGAAGGAGAAGATCGCACAGCTGTAGAGATCGAGAAAATGATCAAGGAAGATGTTGGTCAGCACATCTTAGGAACGAAAACCGTTTTCAGTGCTCCGGGATCTGACGAAGACGACGAGGATAGTATCATTGACGATCAATTCGGAAGTGGAGAAGAAGAGTAATAACGATAGCTTTTTACAGCAGGTTCGCAATGACCACCACCAGTTCGACCAAGGGAAATTGGAAGATCATGTGGGGCAAGAGCCCTTTGCGCTTATGGCCAAATGGTTCCGCGATGCTGTAGAAAAACCGACCAACGAACCGAATGCCATGGCGATCACTACGATCGGCTTGGATGGCTTTCCACATGCACGCATCGTGTACATGAAGGAATTGTTGGAGGAAGGCATCGTTTTCTATACGAATTACGCAAGCGATAAAGGAAAAGCGATCGAAGCAAACAACAAGGTGCAAGCCCTGTTCTTTTGGCCGGAAATGGAACGCCAGATCTCGATCACGGGAACGGCCGAGAAAGTTCCGGACGAAATGAGCGACGAGTACTTCGCTTCCAGACCGCGAGGTAGTAAATTGGGTGCTTGGGCTTCATTGCAAAGCGAGCGTTTGTCTTCTCGCGAAGAACTGGAAAATCGGGTACATGCTTTGGCGGAACAATACCAGGAGGATGTGCCGCGTCCACCACATTGGGGCGGTTACCTGATCCGTCCTATTCGTATTGAATTTTGGCAGGGTCGTCCTTCGCGCTTACATGATCGCATCGTATTTGAATTGACTGAAAACGGAACTTGGGAAATCTACCGCAAGAATCCATAAACATGCTGGATCTACAACCTCACATCTTTGAACTCTCCAACGGGATTCGCGTAGTGTATTTACATGCACCGGCACCGGTTGCGCATTTGGGTGTGATTTTTTTAGCTGGTTCACGCTACGAGCAAGATGATGAGATCGGTTTAGCCCACTTTCTGGAGCATTGTATTTTCAAAGGAACCCACAAACGCAAAACCTATCACATCCTTTCCCGCTTAGACTCGGTGGGAGGTGAGATCAATGCTTACACTACCAAAGAAGAGATCTGTGTCTATGCTTCCTTTGTGAAGAATCACTTGGATCGTTCCATCGAGTTGTTGGCCGATATCGCGCTCAATTCAAACTTTCCGGAGAAGGAAATAGAAAAAGAAAAAGAGATCGTCCTGGATGAATTGAATTCGTACATGGATAGTCCGAGCGAAAAGATCGGCGACGATTTCGAAGCGCTCATTTTTCCGAATCATCCACTGGGGCATAATATTTTGGGAACACCGGACACGGTGCAATCCTTTGATAAAAAGGCCTTGCAACATTACGTCGAGCGATTCTTTTTCGCAGAAAATGCGGTGATCTCATTTGTAGGTGATGTGCCTGCAAAGACCGTTTTGCGCAAATTGGAACGTCACTTCGCGGGAATGGCACATGGAAAACCTTTGCAACAAGCCAAGCAATTCGTGGATTTCAAACCGCACAAAAAACGTGTTAAAGAAAGCAATTATCAGGCGCATGCCATCATCGGTGGTTTGGCTCCTGGTTATGCCGACGAACAGCGCCGCGGAATGACCTTGTTGATCAATTTATTGGGAGGTCCGGCCTTGAATTCGCGTTTGGTACTTTCAATTCGTGAGAAATACGGATACAGCTACAATGTTGAAGCGAACTTCACGCCTTATGCCGATATTGGATATTGGAGTGTGTATTTCGGGACAGATCAACGTTACTTGGACAAGACCTTGAAATTGGTGTACAAAGAATTGCGTCTCTTGCGCGAGCAAAAACTAACCGATCGTCAATTGCTGCAAGCCAAGGAACAACTGAAAGGTCACATTGCTTTGTCGTTGGATTCCAATGTAGGTTTGATGCAAGGATTGGGGAAAAGCTTATTGCTCTTCAATCAGATTGATACCATCGAAGAAATGTACGCGAGTATTGACAAGCTGACGGCAGATGAATTGCAGCAGATCGCCATTAAATACTTCGATGACAGTGCGATAAGCGAACTCATTTTTGAGGTAAAATAGCTTTCCTACCGAAAAAGTAGACCACCAACCTTTCACCTTTCTTTACATTTTCCGTTTTATTTAGTCAGTAACTTTGAAGAAAATTTACAGACTCATGATGACTTTTCAACAGTATTTAGAACGCTTCGAACAAATTTTGAATTCACCAAAACCGGAAGCACCTTACGACAATCCGGATTACTTGAACTACACCAAATTAAACTGGTCGCGGATGAACCGTTGGCTGAAAAAAGGGGAAATCTCCAATGAACTGAGCGAGGCGATCCGCAAGGTGCAAGCACCTCAGAAATGGATCTTGATCACAGAACCTTGGTGTGGCGATGCTGCGCACAGTGTGCCCTTCATTTACATGTTTTCCAAATTGAATCCGTTGATCGAATTACAGATCGAATTGCGCGACTCGGAGCCATTCCGTATTGATAATTACTTGACAAATGGCGGGAAATCCATTCCGAAATTGGTGGTGCAAGATTTTTCAGGGAAGGACTTGTTTACCTGGGGACCAAGACCGGCGGCTTCTCAAGTAGTATACGACGAACTGAAAGCTCAGAACGCAGATTTTGAAACGATGAAAATTGCCTTGCAGAATTGGTACAACCACGACGAAGGACAGTCTTTGCAACAAGAGTTTATTGGTTTGTTGAAATAGAAACCTCAAATCCATATTCCCAAGAGACCTGTTTTTACTGGAAGGATCACGTCTTTCTGTTGTTTTGGAAGTGGAATGTCGTTAGCTTGAATAAACGCTTTTGTTTCTTCGTTGAGGCCACTTAGGTCCAAGGTTCCGTATTCCATGATTTGTTTTTGTGCTAACAAATTTTCGTAAAGTCCCTCGGAAACCTGTATCGTGAATTCTTCGCCAGTTTCGATCACTTTACAAACAATAAAATAGCGCGAATAGCTGTAAGAATATTTGTAATCGTTTTTCGGTGCTTTTTCGTAGTTATCCAAAATTTCAATGGGGACAGCTTCTCGCTTGATTTGTGAGTCATTGATCAAACTTGCGCCACCTGCGGTTCCCCAGGAAATGAG
>JBMLQF010000201.1:0-3742 GCA_049241705.1 Fluviicola sp.
CATTGTTCTTCAAGTTGAAAGAAATTGCAGTTTCAGCAGTGAACGGGTTTGGAGCTACGCTTAACTCAGTAACAGAAGAGATCTCTTCAATTCCAGTGTAATCGTTGAAGTCCAAACGAACTACAGGACACTCTACTACGTTTCCGTAGATTTCGTTTTCGATCAATCCTACTACATCCTGACCATCCAATCCGATTGTGTATCCAGCTGGAACGAATCCAGAGAATGCGATCGGAACTTCAGCTTGGTCGTACATAGCAGCCATCACCAAATATGCATCACCTGTAGTCAATGGTAATGGAGAATCGAAGTAACATTTAATGATTTTCGCGAAATCACCAGTTTGGATCGTATAATCTTCAGTTTGACCATAGTATTCCCAATCTGTTCCGTTGAATACGTAAACCACACCGTAAACTGAACGTCCAACGTATGTAGCTTGATCCGCTGTGTTTACACCTGCAATACCGATTTGAATAGCACCTACAGACTCATCATTGAAGATCTCCATGATCGTACCAATTGCTGGGTCACCAGTTTGAGTAGCCCATCCAAAGAATCCACCAGAGATAGAAGCAGAATTCGTAAACGCGTCACATCCCATTACTTTATCAGTAACTTGGAAAGGAAGAGTTTTTGTGTCGTTTGCTGTTTGATCAAGCACATTGTTTGAAGAAAGTGCGTAAGAGAAATTGTAAGTACCAACAGTAGTTTGAATCGTGTACAAGTTGTCTGTTGTAATGGAATCAACTCCAAATCCTGCGATCGTAACTGCTGCTGCATTCGCTGATGTGAAAGCACCTTGAGTTACTGTTAATGTTACATCTTGAGATGCGTCACCAATATTTTTCACTTTTCCTGAGAAAGTAGTTACACCGTCAGGAGTTCCAGCTTGGCTAGCAGGGAAACGTGTGTAAGAAACGAACTGAGGTCCTGTGAAGTTGAACGCTTGGTACATGTCCAAATCGTTTGAATAACCTTCAACGAACTTAACGTTGTCCACGAACCATCCGTACATTACTCCGTCGTTAGCTCCGGCATTTGGCCAGTAAACACGGAAACGGAACTTCATGTTTGTCAAAGGAGCACCACCAAACGCTTGAGAAACGTTGTAGCTGCGGTTAGTTGGGTTTGTAAATGCAGAACCACCAGAAGCAGTCAACATTCCCATATTGTCGTTGTTTCCGATCTCCACCCAAGTAGTACCTCCATCGATAGAAGCTTCTACAGCTTGCTTATCTGTAAACAAAGCACCATACTGTTGGAATTGGAACAATACGTTCCCTGTAGCAGATAGATCAAAGATGGAATCATAAGTCAAAATGAACTGCATTCCAGTCAATTGTGTTCCTTGCTGTGGGTTTCCATTCTCAACTCCAGCATAACCACCACCACCTGTGAAGTTACCAGTGTTGCTTGTAAATGCCCAAGTTGTGATTTGGTTTGGAGCAGTCCCCAATTGCCATCCAATGTTAGGTCCTGGAGCACCAGCACCAACTTGAGTAATTACCCAGTTATTGGATGAAGAAAAGTTATTAGACCACAAAACATCTCCTGGAGCTTTTTCTGTAGACTCTGTTGATGAAACTGGCATTTTGTTCTCTGTGAACAACGTTGCATTTTGTTTCATCTGTTTTTGTGGCAAGTTTTTGTTAACCTGTGCAAACGCACCTGAGAAGATCAACAAACCTGACAATAAAGTAATGTGTTTTTTCATAAACGTCTTATTTGGAGTTAAATGTATAAAGATTCCAACTGAAAAGCGGTAAAAAATGATTAAACGGTATTAAATTTCGAATGAACGGTAGTCGCTGTCCTTCAAGAATGGTAATTTTTCACGAACACTAGCAAGATCTGTTCTATTTAGAACAACCGTTTCTACACCTTGCTCCTGGGGTTTTAGATGGGACAAGGTTTCTCCCAAAGCGTCAACAACCATACTGTCGCCACTGTAATTGAGGTCATTTCCATCCACACCTACACGGTTTACCCCCACGACATAACATTGATTCTCAATTGCTCTTGCTTCGAGCAAATGGCACCAGTGAGAAGCGCGTCTTTCAGGCCAATTGGCAACGTAAATAAGCACGTCATAGCGCGCATCATTTCCAATCATTCCATTCCGCACGTTTTCAGGAAAACGCAGGTCGTAACAGATCTGAAGATTGATCTTCCAACCCATAAAATGAACGATTTTCTCTTTTTTACCAGCAGAAAAAACCTGATCCTCTCCTGCCATACCAAATCGTTTGCGCTTGTCGTAGACTTCAATAGCACCATCCGGAGTTACCCAAACACCACGGTTGTAAAATTGTTCTTGCTCCCGGATTATAAGAGAAGTGTATACAGCAGCGTTGTATTTTTTGGATAGTTCAAGAATGAATGCAATTCCCTCACTGTTTTCCATGGTTTCAGCATATGAAGCGGCCTGCATCGTGAAACAGGTGTGAAACATTTCGGGTAGAACGATTACATCTGTCTGTAAGTTTTCAGGCAAAAGCTGCTTGTATAAGTTGAAATTGGCCAGTTTGTTCTCCCACTGTTGATCTGCTTGAACTAATGTTACTCTAAGTTCTTCTAACATAGGTGCTAAATTTTACAATGCTCTTAAACGCCCGGCTGCCGCCTCCAAGGTTTCGTTGGTTTTGGCGAAACAAAAACGGATAGTTTTTGAATCGAAATGCGTGTCATAGAAAACGGACATCGGAATTGCAGCCACACCAACTTCTTTAACTAGCCATTCGCAGAATGCTACATCTCGTTCGGTAGAAATCTGATCGTAGCGCGCAGTTTGGAAATATGTTCCTTCGCTCGGTAAAAGTTCAAACTTGCTATTGGCTAACAACTTTCGGAAGTGATCGCGTTTGTCTAGGTAAAATTTGCCCAGCGACGCTACATCCACCAATCCCATATAATCAGCAAGAGTTTTCTGGGCAATGCTATTAACCGAGAACACCAAAAACTGATGCACTTTTTTGATCTCTCGCATCAAAGAATCAGGAGCAACTAAATAACCCACTTTCCATCCTGTAATGTGAAATGTTTTACCAAAAGAGGATACTACCACGGCACGTTGACGAAGCATTTCATTCTGGTGAGCGGATAAATGTGGGAGCTCAAATGTGATGTATTCATATACTTCATCTGAAAGCAACAACAAATTCGGATGATCCTCCATCAATTGGATCAAGCTGACGTAATCTTCACCTGTCCATACACGACCAGTAGGATTATGAGGGTTGTTAACAATGAGTAATTTGGTCTTTTGAGAGATCACTTCGCGCAGTCCACGCCAATCGATCGTAAAGTCATGCATCATGCTCACATGTACACTTCGGCCTCCTGCTAAAACCACCGCTGGATCATAACAATCGTAGGCAGGATCGATGATTACCACTTCATCACCACTTTGAACTAAAGCTTGAATTGCCGTGTAAATAGCTTGTGTAGCCCCTGCAGTCACTAAAATTTCTGTAGAAGGATCCAGCTTGCGTTGATATTGATTTTCTACCAGCTCTGCGATGTTGTCTAACAGAACTGGCAGCCCTGCCATCGGGGCATATTGATGCATGCTGTTGCTGCTGTTTTTTGCTAAGAGTTCTTCCAATTGCGGATCGACTGGGAAATTTGGAAATCCTTGAGACAAGTTGATTGCTTGGTGGTCCATTGCCATTTTCGACATGGTAGTAAAGATGGTTGTGCCAACCTTTGGAAGTTTTGTTTGCATGATCTACTTTTGAAC
>JBMLQF010000201.1:3842-9937 GCA_049241705.1 Fluviicola sp.
TAAAGATGGTTGTGCCAACCTTTGGAAGTTTTGTTTGCATGATCTACTTTTGAACGATGAGTCAAATTAAACAGTTTCGCATCAGTAAAAGTTGAAAGAGCGGAATATTTTCTTAACACTCAGATATGAACAGAATCTCACTTTTAATTATTTCTGGAATAACCGTATTGATTTCAGCGTGTTCCGAACCGGATGCTATTTGCGATTGCATTGCAGCGAGCGATGCTGTCAATAAAAAATCGGCAGAGATTCTCAAAAAAGAGCCAACAGCAGCTGATGAAAGTGCGCTGAAAAAATTGCGCGCAGAAAAGAAAAAGAAATGCGCTGCCTTCGAAGACATGTCGGGGCCGGAAATGCTTGAGCGCAAGGCCACCTGCAATGATTGATCAGTTCTAAGCTGTGGCGTGGTTTCAAAGAGAAAGAAATCACAAGAAATGTTCGGAATTTTTCGAACACTAAATCGTCAAAGTTGTTATGCAATGAAGTATATTTGCAACACCAAATTTTTCTGAAAACATGAGTGCATTTTCATCCCGTCACATCGGTCCGAACGAAGCTGAAAAACAAGCAATGCTATCGGCGATCGGTGTAGGTTCCATTTCGGAATTGATCGACAAAACCATTCCTGCTCACATTCGATTGGGCGGTGAGTTGAACATCGATAATGCGATGTCTGAACAAGAGTATTTGCAGCACATCACCGAACTGGGAAAACAAAACAAGGTATTCAAGTCATTCATTGGCTTGGGTTATAACGAAACGATCGTACCAAGTGTGATCTTGCGCAATGTTTTAGAGAATCCGGGATGGTATACGGCCTACACGCCTTACCAGGCTGAAATTTCTCAAGGTCGTTTGGAGGCTTTATTGAACTTCCAGACCATGATCTTGGAATTGACCGGGATGGAAATCGCAAATGCCTCATTGTTGGATGAGGGGACAGCTGCTTCTGAGGCCATGATCATGTTTTGGAATGCACGTTCCCGTCAAGAGGTAAAAGATGGGATCAATAAATTCTTCATTTCAAAAAATGCCTTCCCACAAACGAAAGAAGTGGTTTTAGGTCGTGCCTTGAACCTCGGAATTGAAATGGTTGAGGGTGATGAAAGTACGTTTGTGAACGACGGAACTTACTTCGGTGCCTTGGTTCAGTATCCGGACGCGCAAGGAGTTATTACCGATGTTGAAGGATTCATTTCCAAAAATACGGGCTTACGCGTTGCGGTTGCAGCAGATATTCTATCATTGGTAGTGTTGAAATCACCAGGTTCAATGGGAGCGGATGTGGTGTTGGGATCTTCTCAGCGCTTTGGTGTTCCAATGGGTTACGGTGGTCCTCACGCAGCTTTCTTTGCTGCTAAAGATGAATACAAGCGCAACATGCCAGGACGTATCATAGGTGTATCTGTAGATGCAGATAACAACACGGCGCTGCGTATGGCGTTGCAAACACGTGAACAACACATCAAACGCGACAAAGCAACTTCAAATATTTGTACGGCTCAAGCACTTTTGGCGGTTATGGCTTCCATGTACGCAGTTTATCATGGTCCTGCAGGAATGCGCACCATCGCTGAGCACGTAAATGGTTTAGCTACTGCAACTGCGGCTGGACTGAAAGCGAAAGGAATTCAATTGGGTTCTGATTCTTTCTTTGATACCATTTGGGTAAAAGGAGTGGATACAGCTGCAATTAAGAAAGCAGCAGAAGCGAAAGAAATGAATTTCCGAATCATCAACGGGTCTGAATTGACGATCAGTTTTGGTGAACCACATACTATGGCGGATGTAGAGACGATCTTGGGAATTTTCAGTGCTTCTAAGTCCTCTGTTACGGCATCTATTTCAGCTACGCAGCTACGCACTGATTCAGTATTTACACATCCAACATTCAACAACCATCATTCTGAATCGAAAATGATGCGTTACTTGAAGCGTTTGGAGAACAAAGATCTTTCATTGGTGCACTCAATGATTCCATTGGGTTCTTGTACCATGAAATTGAACGCAGCGTCTGAATTGATGCCAATCACGAATCCGCAATTTGCGAACATGCACCCATTTGCACCAGTTGAGCAAGCTGCCGGATATCATGCGATGTTCCGCCAGTTGGAAAAGGACTTGTGTGAATCAACTGGATTTGCTGCGATGTCCTTGCAACCAAATTCTGGAGCACAAGGAGAGTACGCTGGTTTGATGGTGATCAAAGCTTACCATGAAAGCCGTGGCGACAAGCAACGTACAAAAATGATCATCCCATCTTCAGCTCACGGAACGAACCCGGCTTCTGCAGTAATGGCAGGATTTGAGGTTGTAGTTACGGGTTGTGACGAGAATGGAAATATCAATATCGACGAATTACGCACTGTTGCTACTCAGATCGGAAACGAATTGGCTGGTTTGATGGTGACGTATCCATCTACACATGGTGTTTACGAAGAGGGCATTCGCGAGATCACGTCGATCATTCACGAGAATGGTGGACAAGTATACATGGACGGTGCAAACATGAACGCGCAAGTGGGATTGACGAATCCCGGAAATATTGGAGCGGACGTTTGTCACTTGAACTTGCACAAAACATTTGCGATTCCTCACGGAGGTGGCGGACCGGGAATGGGGCCGATCGGTGTGGCTGCGCATTTAGCGCCGTTCTTACCAAGCAATCCGTTAGTTGCAGCTGGAGGATCTAATCCGATCCACGCAGTATCTTCGGCACCATACGGAAGTGCTTTGATCTTGTTGATCTCTTACGGATACATCAAGATGTTAGGTGCACAAGGTTTGCGTCATTCAACAGAAATGGCGATCTTGAATGCGAACTACATTGCCGCAAAATTGAAAGGTCACTACGACATTTTATATACTGGAAAGAACGGTACTGTTGCTCACGAGATGATCTTGGATTGTCGCGAGTTTAAAAAGACAGCTGACGTTGAGGTAGCGGATATGGCGAAGCGTTTGATCGACTTCGGATTCCACGCGCCAACAGTTTCCTTTCCGGTTGCCGGAACTTTGATGATCGAGCCAACAGAGTCTGAAGATAAAGACGAATTGGATCGTTTCGTTGAAGCAATGATCAAGATCCGAGAGGAAATCAAAGAAATCGAAAACGGTCATGCCGATAAGGCAAACAACTTGTTGAAGAACGCCCCACATACTGCAGATTGTATCATCAACAAAAACTGGAATTATCCATACTCACCGCAAGAAGCAGCTTATCCGGTTGCCTATTTAAAAGAGTGGAAATATTGGGTGCCAGTTCGCCGTGTAGACAACGCATACGGAGACCGAAACTTAGTGTGTTCTTGTCCGAGTGTGGAGAGCTACCGTTTCGCAGAGGCATAAAAAACAATAATAGGAATATGGAACCGCTCTTTCGTTCACTCGGAAGGGGGGTTTTTTATATGTTTCCCGGATGTTTTTGATTTTTGTCGATCATCTTTGTAACCAACTGCTTAGCATGACCAAAGAAGTGTTTACTGCTAAAAAATAGGGGGTTCATCGGTTTTAGTTTTACTGAAAATCACCATTTGAAAACGGGAATTGTCTATTTGCTCATTATCAAAGAGGTGATTCATAAATTGTTTCAATATTCGTAAACACACTAAAAAATACTACAAGAGCCATGAAATACTTACTACTATCACTGGTTTTCATCTCGACTTTGTGTTTTGCAACGGATAATCCGTGTACAGCTACAGTTTTAACGCCAGGAGCGGCTTGTGTAAATACTGCAGGAACCAATGTGGGTGCTACAAATACACCCGCCGGAATTGCGCCAGCTCCGGGTTGTGCATTGTACAACGGTCAAGATGTTTGGTTCCAATTTGTGGTGCCCGCAAGTGGTGCGGCACAAATCAATATGACAGCCGGGACCATGACCGATAGCGGGATGGCAATCTATTCCGGGCCATGCGGCGGTCCATTGACCTTAATCGAATGTGATGACGATGATGGAACCGGAGCAATGTCAATGATTAATAATTCAGGACTTACGCCAGGAAGTACAGTTTGGATTCGTGTATGGGATTACGGAGGCGGAACGGGAACATTTAGTATTTGTGTTCAAGCCATGGCAGCCGCAACCTGTGTTAGTGCTGCTAATAATGACTTTTGTCCCTTCCCAGCGTTACTAACACCTGGAGCAGGGAACTTCTCAGCAACAACGGCTGCTACGTTTACACAAGATCAACCGGGCAATGTTACATCTGTTTTTTGTGGTTCGATCGAAAATAACTCTTGGTATCAATTTACCGCAACGGCAACAACTGCTTCATTCCCGATTACTGTTGTTTCAGGTTGTATAGCCGGAATACAAGCTCAGGTATATAACGTTACTTATAATGCGGCTGGATGTTGTACAAACTTTACTTCTATGTCCAATTGTTACAATCCAGGATCTACAGCCTTGGGAACGGTGACAGCAACTGGATTAACAGTGGGAAATCAATATTTACTCATGGTTGATGGTAATGGGGGTGCAAACTGTAATTTCACGATATCAGGATGGACAGCAACGGGTATCTTACCAATCGAATTAAAGGCATTTACTGGTGAAAGAACGGCTGAAGGGAACTACTTATCCTGGGCCACGGAGTCTGAAAACAACAATGATTACTTCGAGGTTTTGCATTCACGTGATGGCGATCATTTCGAGAAAATAGCTACCATTTCTGGTGCTGGAACTACAACTACAGAGCAATTTTACTCTTTTTTACACCAAGGTGTTGGTTCAGGACTACACTATTACCGCTTGAAACAGGTTGATTTCGATGGAACTACCTATGAATCCAACATCATTGCCATAAAGGCACAGGGAACAAATGGTTTGTACTCATGCTTTCCAAACCCGGTAAACGATCGATTGTCTATTCAATTGGAAGCATCAAAAGATGAAAACATGCGATTTGCTTTGATTGCTGCAGATGGAACTGTTGTATGGAGTGAAACCATGAATGTGTCTTCTGGATCATCCATCATTGAACAATCTATGGAGGATATGAAAGCAGGTGTTTATACCCTGACAATTGAAACCATGAATGGAATCCATCAGGAAAGAATTATTAAAAACTAGAATCATGAAGTTAATTTTCTCTGTATCAATCATGCTTTTGTCATGGACAACTGCAATGTCTCAAGAGGTAGTTTTCGAAAAACAGTTTGAAACAGCAAGATTTAATGAGTCTCGCGGTTCTTCTAGTATCGTTGAATCATTGGTTAAAACCACAGGTCCTTCTGACGATGCTTGGGCTACCCTTGCGGCAATTATGAGCGAAAAGGATGGATATGTGTCAATTCGCAAAATAACTGAAGGGATTGTTGTCAAGCATGAAAGCTGGATTCCGTATAAGGATATCGAGGATGTCTTAATTTCGGCAGGAGTTGAAGTAGCACCGATCCCTAGTGAACTTATTGAGTCTACTGAATAATAGCGTTTAAATTATTTTACATCAGAAAGGTGGCTTCGGTCACCTTTTTTTGAAGTTAATTTGAAAATTCGTGTTTCAGTATTCTTATAAGTCACTATTTCATATCTGTTTAACAGATTAATATTTAGCTAGGTGATCGATAATAACGCAAACAGATTCTTAACTATTCTTATCTGTGATGATCATCAATTGTTTTGTCAAGGACTAAAAGAAGTGCTCAAACAGGCTCTACCGAATGCAAGCTTTAATATTACCAATAATACCAAGGATTGTTTACAGTATTTGGAAAATCAATCATTCGACGTATTTATTTGTGACATTAAAATAGGTAAGAATGATGGGTTAGACTTTATTAAACAAAACTATGCGTTGCTTAAGAACAAGACAATAATTATACTTTCAGGTTTATTCGAAGATTACTTACTTCGCAAGGCAATGCATATCGGAGTTAATTATTTTCTCCAAAAAGAAGTGGGTGTTCAAGAATTACTCCAAGCGATACATGGAGGAGAATCTGTAAAACTTGAACATAAGCTGAGTAACGAGGCTCAATTCGAACCCGTTGAATTTCTTTCCAAGAAAGAGAAGGAAATTCTGAAACACATCGGATGATCCAATTGGCGAAGCAAAAAGGTCATGACGATCAGATCGAGGAACGATTGT
>JBMLQF010000202.1:0-7185 GCA_049241705.1 Fluviicola sp.
CACCGCCACTAACTCCAAGAGCCAAACGGTGACGTTTTTTATTCAATTGCACATTGGCACTCAACGTCAGGTATCCAGCAGTACGGTTTCTACTACCAATATTGTCATTCACAAAGTGTCCGCCAATACCCAAACGATCGCCGGCAACCGGACTGTGCACAGAAAACCATTGCGACATGGGTGCACCATCAAAACCAACCCATTGAAAACGAGCCAAAGAAACCAAACTGATACTTTGTCGACTTCCGGCATAAGCCGGGTTGTAGTACAAGGGATTTTGCATGTACAAACTGGCTTGCTCATCTTGTTGACCAAAAGAACCGAAAACGCTGGTCAGTCCAAGGAAAAATAATACGTGCTTTTTCATGTCAGATCAGTATTGTAGTTCTACATAACCCTTGTATTCCGTTTCTTCGGCATCCTTGAGTTGAATGATGTAAAAATAAGTTCCAACTGGAAGCCTTTCCGACTTTCCATCGATGCTAAGTCCTTCGTTTTGTTCTCCAGTCCACGTTTTTGTGTAAGGTGATACAAAATATACGCGGTTACCCCAACGATTGAAAATTTGGATCTCAGCATTGGTATAATAATCCAGACCAGGAATTTCCCAACCATCATTATGTCCATCATTGTTCGGTGAAACCAATTGTGGAATGGTCAAACAGTCAGGTCGCACAACAATGGCTACTTGAGCTGAAGCAGTATCAATACAACCAGCCTGATTGGTAACAACCACAACATACGTTCCGGCTTTTCCACCATTCATTTGTGGAACTGCAATCTGCGCGGTAGTTGCCGAAAAAGCACTTGGCCCGCTCCAAATGTAGCTGTCGCCACCACTCGCAGTCAATTGTAAGGTTTCTCCCGGACACAACGATGTATCGCCCGTGATCACCGCGAAGTCAGAAGGAGCAGCAATTAAAGCAATGCTATCTGAATTCTGACAACCATTGACATCCGTTACAGTAAGGTAATAAATACCAGCATTTTGGCTGGAAACCGGCGCAATGAAGATCGTATCGTTCACCTGATTGAAGCCGTTTGGTCCAAGCCATTCGTAGATATTTCCACCGCTTGCAAAAATGGTAGCGTCACCGCCCATGCAGTGTGTTCCGTTTTGGGAGGCATCGCTTCCAACTACAGGTGTTGGCAAACTATTCACCGTAACTGTGATTGAATCTTGAGCGCTACATCCATTGCTTGTTCCAGTCACGAAGTATTCGGTCGTGTTGGATGGGGAGACAGAAATAGAGGAAGAAGTTTCTGAAGTGTTCCACACATAAGTAGCTCCACCAGAAGCCGTTAGCGTGATGCTTTGTCCAGCACAAATAACGCTGTCTATGGTCGTTAAATCAATAACCGGCAAGGGAACAATATTCACAGCTACATTTCCTGCTGCTGAACTACATCCATTCACTGTTACAACTACTTGGTAAGTTCCATTGTTCGACACAGAAACCGGATCGATGATCGGGTTTTGATCGGTACTGTTGAATGATCCAGGACCATTCCAGGAATAGGTTGCATTTGCCACAGTAGCTGTTGATAGCTGCAAGCTGCCACCTTCACATACACCGTTATTGTATACTGCTAATGGTGTTGAAGGTGTAGCAACAATCGTGATCGAAGTATTTGCTGAAGCGGCTGGACAACTTCCGTTTGCAGAAATGTTGTTCGTTACCGTATAGGTTCCAGGTAAAGTTGCACTCAGGTCTATGATTCCAGTAGAAGGATCCACGCTCAAACCGCCTGTTGAACTAAAGGTTCCACCCGTTGAACCCGGAGCAAATACAGGGTTTGGATCGAGATCGCTTTGGCAATAAGAGGAATTGGCATAGCTAAAGTTCGCGCTCGGAGAACTTGAAATGACAATGCTCACGTTGTCTGAAACTGCAGGACAAGGACCGGCAGGATCGTTTGTTGTCAATGTTAAATTAGCTACTCCAGCTCCAATTTCACCCGCACTCGGCGTGTAAGTGGAGGTAGGAGAGGTTGTCGAACCAAATGTTCCACCACCACCAGACCAACTCACCGTACTGGCTCCGCCACCGAAAGATCCGGAAAGCGTAACTGCACCACCGTTACAGGAAGCTAGATTTGGTCCGGCATTGACTGACGCAGGTGTATTTACAGAAACTGTTGTGTTTGTTGGGGTAGAGGTACAACCATTTTGAGATACAGTCAAAGAATAAGATCCTGCTTGTAAAGTCCCGGCACTTGCAATGGTGTTGTTTTGAGATGTTGAACTGAAGCTATTCGGTCCAGTCCAGTTATACGAAACTCCGGTAGCCGTCGTGTTTAAGGTGAGGTTATCTCCCTGACAGATCGGACTATTCGTATTGATCACTGGAGCAGCAGGTGTAGGATTTACCGTAACGGTCGTTGTCAATGTTTGTTTGTATCCACACAAGCCGGTTACCTCAACCGAATACGTTTGCGTGGTTGCAGGAGTAACAGTAACACTTTGGGAAGTTGAACCGTTGTGCTCCCAATCATACGAGGTGGCACCCGGAGGAGCGGTTAATACAACGCTCTGTCCGGAACAGATCGGAGCTACGGGGGTGATCTGCGGGAATTGCACACCACTTTGTGCTGAAATCGTGTAATTACAAATATCGCCAGCATAGCCATCCACCATCAAGTAGTAATCGTTTCCTACGGTTAATCCACTGGCTGTGAGTGTAAATCCGGTTGAGCTTTCTTGGAATGTAGAAACAGGAGTGAAATTACAGCAACTTCCATTGGACGAAAATACTTGCATTTGAATTCCTCCACTTGGGAAATTTCCAACCCAACAATCACCGATTGAAACATTAAGTACTGCTGTCGTCGCCGATGCCGTAAAACGGATCCAGGAATTGTTCTCAATAGTCACATCATAAATAGATCCACCGAAAATTCCACCTGTATTCGTGCCATCTGGTTGATTCACTCCTGCACTTGTTTCGTTGTTTCCATGCATGTTGCACGGTCTGTCCGGCGTGTAAGCAGCGGAAGTAGAAGCGGAATAACCATTCAAATCGCAGATGTACAAGGCATTCGCACAGTTGTCGTTGCTGGTTGTGGTAACGCACAATCCAAAAGCTCCTTGAGAAGTTCCAAAACCAAAGAAACGCAGATACACTGTTGAACCAGGTGTCAAACCGCTTGCTGAAATGAACGGTAAGAAATCGTTGTTTGTTCCCGGGAAGTTATTGTCATCCGAACAAACGATCTGAGTTAAGGTGTTACAGTTTGGACCGCTGTAGAGTGCCATAACTCCATCGGAAATGCGTCCAACTCCCATATTTGGCTTTGGCGTAATGAACAAGGTTCCTGAGCTAGGAACAGTAATGGCGAACCAAACGTCAGCTGTTCCTGTTGTGAATCCACCAATTGCAGCACCCGAACCACCGATACACGAACTTGGTGCTCCTGGTGTTGTGGTCGTAGTTGCTCCTACATTGGAGAATTCCAAATAATTACACTGTGAAGTTACCGTTGGCAGTTGAATAGCATTACATGGATTATCGTTGGTTGGTGCAGCTGTAGCCGGACCGGTCACGCAGATATTGAAATTGCCATTGTTTGCGGCATAGTAATCATAAACGCGAACGAAATAGGTTTGGCCGGGAGTTAACCCTACAACCTGACTACTTTCTGTGGTGAACATGTTTCCATTATCTACACAGATTTCTGAATTCAATGTCGTACATCCACCACTGTATACTTGAAAAACCGGATCAAAGGTAGTTGAAGTAGGAGTGACGGTAACTGTTTGTTGGGCATTGGTTGCAACGAACGAATACCACACATCGTCATCAGCATTTCCGGCACAGCCAGCAAAACTTTGAGTAGCACCAAAAGTTGTTCCAGCTGTACTTACACAAGACGTATTTACAGTTAAAGGAATAGCACCACCGCAAGCATTGTTTGCCGGTGCTGCAGCTCCAACTGTGCAACAAATTGAAAAAGTTGCTCCTCCAGAACCTGCAGCGTAATGGTAAACGCGCACACGATACACTTGTCCAACAGTCAAACCGGTAAGGTTCAATACTTCATTTTCACCCGCGAATCCGAAATCACGGCAAACGAGAGAAACGAGAGAGGCACAAGTTCCAGAAAAAACTTGAACAACAGGATCCATAGTTGCAGACGGAGCAACGGTGATCTGATGATTCGCACTGGTAGCTGTAAATTGATACCAAACATCGTCATCCGCTGTACCCGAACAACCAGGAATGGATTGCGTGGCACCTGCAGTAGTTCCATTCAAAGGCGTGGAACAGTTGGCGGTAACGGGCAAATTGGTCGCAGTGGAACAATCGTTTGATTGGGCAAAGGAGTTCACACAAAGCAAAAGGGATGCTAAAAGCGTATTGATAAATCGCATGTTGCAATTAGTTTTCTAGTTCAATAAAGGCGGACGGTTCCAATCCGTATGACAAAATCAGGGCTTTCAAATCCGTGACTGAAACAGGAGCTTCTTCTTCTGTTCGTTTACTTTTTGTTGGAATGACAAATAAGATCTCACCTGAATTCTCTTTGACCAATAATTTTACTTCTTGGTAATAATTCCAGGCTTCGATCTTTGCAAGTAAGGTTACTTGATTTTCAGGTGACAAATTTCCTTTGAATTGATAGCTATACTTTTGAGCGTAACTAGACGTTAGCCATAAAAGCATGAGTAGCGTTAGGAATTGTTTCATACGTAGTGTGTTTAGCAAGGCAAAGCTAAGAAAATTCGTCTGTCCAAACCAAACAAAACCGTTTCATTTTCAGGTATTTCATAGGTTTTTTACTCCTAAAATGATTTAGTTTATCACGGCTGTGAACAATGGTTCTTTAATTTTGTTTTTGAGATATGAAAATTTCTATGAAACGCCTGTTGATTTTGACTTTTGTTCTGGTAGGTTTGACCAGTATCATGAATGCTGCATTGGATCGTAAATCTTTTTTCAAATCCATTTCAACGGAAGATCAAAGCACCTTGAAAGCGGAACGCGAAAAGCTTTCAAAGTTGGCAGATTCAGATGATAAGCGGGCTTTTTTAGCGACGATCATCATGAAGGAATCGCAATTCATGCCAACGGTAAAAGGAAAGTGGGACAAGTTTGTATTAGGAAAGAACGCCTTGGAAAAAGAAATCAAAGCCAATCCAACGAATGCAGAGTACCGTTTTTTGCGTCTGTTGATTCAGGAAAATGCCCCAAAAATTGTCCGGTATAGTGGAAATGTGAGTCAAGATGCGCAGTTCATTGCTAAAAATCTTTCTACGATTAATGCTGTAACAAAAAAGACCATTCAGGATTATGCAAAGAATTCACCTGCGCTTACCAAGGCAGGGGTGAAGTAATAAAAAAGACTAAAATTGCATGAAAGCATTCCAGATGCATTATCTTTGTAACATCCATGGGGTCGACATTGGATTTGACAGCAATTGAGATTTCGGTGGGAAGCATGTCGAGCGTTGAGGTGAAGCTCGTAAATATCTTGTCTCGAACAATAATTGACAATACGTCATACGCACTTGCTGCTTAATTCACGAGGTGAATCAAGCTTAATCCAGCCGAAGTCATAGTAAGCGGACAAGTTTCTTCGCTGGCGCTCTGATCTTAGGCTGCCGGGTATCGAGGAATCAACAAGTAAGATCTGGCACTAAACCATCCTCGGGTGCGGTGCGAGAAAACAGAGGATACGGAAAATGATTGGGTGTTTTTGTCCGGCGTTTTCCCGACAATCAATCAAAAACTAAGCATGTAGAAGACATTGGGGTACATTGTTTGGACGAGGGTTCGAACCCCTCCGACTCCACAACCTAAAAAAGGAAGCATTTGGCTTCCTTTTTTAGTATCTAATAAAACCGAGGGGTGAGAAGCAGGGTGCCGATGCATATTTTCGAGGTCAATCCGTGGAAAATAGCCATCGGTGAACCCCTCCGACTCCACGAAATGAAAAAAGGAAGCAATTAGCTTCCTTTTTTTGTATCTATATGATCAATCCACGTTTCAAAAATAAAGCGCATTCGTGCAGCATTGTTAAGAAATTTCTTATATTCAAATCAAACATTAACAAGATGAAGAATTTTTTATTGATCCTAGCTCTGATTACTGGAAGTGTTTCATTTGCTCAACCAAGTTTATCATTTCACGCTGTAAAGTACACTACTGATACTGAAAGTGAAGAATATTCAGAAATAAACGAGGTTTTTACCTTTAGTTTTGAAGATAAAATATTATGTCACAATGTTTATTCAGGAGTTGAACTAAGTGATGCTCAATTCTATAAGATCACCTCAGTAAAAGAGATCGATATAGATGCAGGTAGTGCCTGGCAAATTGAAGTAGAATCAGGAGTGTCTGGTTCAGTTTATATCTACGTTTTGGTTAGTTTGGATGCAGGCGGATATGTTCTAGTTCAAGGTGATTACTGGTACTTGGGCAATGCCGTAGACTGCAAAACTTTCAAGCAAAAATAATCGGACGATCGTGCTAGGTAGAAATAAAAACGTTTCAAATGAGACGTTTAGTTTTCCCTTACAGCCCAGGCGCGCCAGATTTTACCTTCTTTAACTTCGTAGATCATTACTAGAAAGATGTCTGTTTTGGAGCCTTTTCTGCCACTGATGCGCTCGTAGTCGATCACTTTGGCACCAATAACCGAACGATTGATCACCGTAGAATGGTTTATCAAAGAACTCCCGGTCAATGATATTCATCAACTGCATATTTAGTGCACTTTCTCCTCTTGGATGATAATACAACCCGGAATGATGGATACTAAGTATCTCGCATTGGTCGCTTATGCTTAGAACTTTATGCTCCATGTCAATGGATTTCGCTTCTGATGCAAACTCAGGATTCGCCCAGACTTTTTTTAAAAAGTCATTCTCTACCTGAAGCCTTCCAATCTTCTTGTAGAGTTTATCTTGCTCTTCTTCAAGCGTAGATTTCTCGTTGGATTCAGAAGCAGAACTGAAAACGCTCTCAGCATTGTCCAAAAACTGGCTCTTCCACTGACTAATTTGATTCGGGTGAACTTCATACTTCGCTGCGATCTGCTGGATCGTCAACTTTTCCTGGATTGCTTCAATGGTAACTTTCGCCTTGAACTTGGCTGTAAACTTCCTTCTGGTGTTTTTCATGACAGGTAATTTAAACATTATTTATACTTAAATTTCTGTCCTAAAGTTTGGTAGCATTACAG
>JBMLQF010000203.1:0-8990 GCA_049241705.1 Fluviicola sp.
AATCAGATCTGGGATCAATCCATGTTGACCAACAAACAAGTAAAGTGGCCGAGCAATTATTTGCCTATGCTACTCAGCTTGAGAAAGCAATATGAACTAACGGAACAAACAGAAATGGTCGCTGAGATCGATCGCGTGATCAAACTGATCACATCTGGAACCAATCAGGAGAAAAAAGTGAATCAGATTCGTTGATGCGTTTACTTCGAAAGGAATATGGTACAATGACCGATGAACAATTGGTAATCGCTTTAGCAGGCGGAGATCAGCGTGCGTTCGATCATTTGTACAACCGCTACGCACGACCACTTACCTCCTACTTCATGCGTATGTTGTGGCGTGACCGTGAGAAAGCGGAAGATTTCCTGCACGATCTGTTTACAAAATTGATTCACCGTCCGGAATTGTTTGACACTACACGTTCTTTCAAAACATGGGTGTATTCCGTTGCGAATAACATGTGTAAGAACGAATACAAGAAACAAGAGATCCGCAAAAACACTTCGAATGGTTTAGATAGTTCATACGCCGTGGCCGACCAAAACAAGAACACGTTCAATGAAGTACACCACGCATTATTTAAAAAACAATTTGACAAGCAATTGGTACTTCTTGATCAAAAACACAAAGAAGTATTTGAAATGCGCCATTTCGATGGTTTGTCCATGAAAGAGATCGCAGACATTTTAGAGATCAGCGAAGGAACCGTGAAATCACGTCTTTTCTACGCTACTAAATATTTGGCAGAAGGGTTGAAAGACTATTCTCCGGAAAAAACACTTTGATTATGAAAACAGCAGAATCATTGATCCAAGAAAAATCGTTTCAAGAATTGAGTGCAGAAGAAATGGCACTGGTAATGGAACTTGTTGAGGACGAACAATCCTTCAACGACATGAAACGCTTTTTCAGTGAATTGGACACGTATACAACAAGCATGCAAGTTGAGCCTTCTTCGAAGGTCAAAGCAAGCTTAAACGAAGTCTTCCGTGCGAAACATCCTGGAATTTCCATCCAAGCAAATGCAGCCGTGGCAAGTGCTCCGGTGACAAGCAAAGAAGTTTCTATCAATCGCACGATTTGGTTCAGAATTGCAGCAGTCTTGGTGCTTTTCATCGGAATTGCCTTGTATTTATTGCAACCTGAAAGCAAAGAAGTGGTGCAAACCGCCAAACAAGACATGCCAATTACCAGCGAGACAACTACCGAGACCAAAGAGGTAGCACCGGAAGACAAACCGACAGAAACCCTATTGGCTAAGAACGAAACTGTAACTCCGCAACCGGTAGACGTAACAGCTGCTGATGTACCGGTTTACACGATGGTTGCCAGCATTGATCCGGAAATGACCGTAGCAGGTTCCGCTATTTCTCACGCAGAGCGTGGTATGTCGGCTGACTTATTCGTGAATTCTGATAAAGATCTAGCTTCCAAATCCTTTGCACAACCGATCGCACCGGATGTTTTAATGCAATTTTTGGAGCCGGCGTTTTAAAGCTCACGCATTTCGCGCAGACGCTGCTTGAGTTCAGAAATACGATTCAATTTTGCTCGCTCGCGAATATTCTTGGCCGTTACACTAAAGAATTCATGCTCGTATTCCAAGAATTGGATTTGAAAGAGCATCCAGTCTTCTTCCGACATCGGTTCGTCGAAATGTTCAATTTCTTCCCGTAATTTATTGGATACAACGTAATAGTCAGCTCTTCCCAGATAATCGTGATCAGCATCACACATCAATTGTTCTAATAAAGTAACCGGTTTCGATTCACGCGAGGTGGCCATGATCATATTGCGGATCAAGGCGATCTGTTCCTGATCATAACCGAAGCGAGGCAAATTGCGCTCCATCAAACGAACACCGTGTAATTCATTGCGGTGATAGGTATAGATGAATCCGGCATCATGATAAAGTGCAGCTGTACGCAGCAACAACATTTCTTCATCAGTTAAACCTTCCAAACGCCCCAAACGCATCGCTGCTTTCTCTACATTTAATGTATGCTGTAAATCGTGATAAATAATATCCTCCGGCAAATTCGATTTCAGGTGATTGATGATATCGTTACGCATGTGTTCAAAATCCACAGAAGAGATCTGACATTTCTTACGTAGGAAGGCATTCGGAAATTTTCCATCGCCGTACAAACTATGATCTTTTTTGATAGATTCCAACGTGAAGACCTCCATCGTTCCTCCGCGTTTTTTGATCGGAACATGACCCAAGTGCTTTCCTTCCACGAAAGGATGAATTTCGTCCATGACCACGCTCGTGATGGTAATTTCATCCACTTCCGAAAGTTGTTGAGCGCGGGCTGCGATATTCACCGTATCACCCCAAACGTCGAACGAATACTTTTTGTCGCCAATGATACCGGCAACCAGAGGACCAACGTGGATCCCAATGCGGATTTCCCAAAATTCTCTGCGTAGCGCGCGAGACACTTCCCGCTCATTGCGCATGAAGTCACGCATTTCCAAGGCCGCCATCGCAGCGCGCAATACAGGTTCTTCATTATCTTCAGTAACACCGGCCAGCGCCATGTAAGCATCTCCGATGGTTTTGATCTTCTCCAATTTGTAGCGTTCCACGATCTGATCGAAGCGTGTGAAATAATATTCCAGACGTTTGACCAATTTTAGAGGCTTGATAGATTTCGATTTCATGGAGAAATCCACGAAGTCCGTAAATAGCACAACACCTTTATCGATTCTTTTTGGTGAAAACTTGCCATGTTGGTTTAGCTCTTCAAGAATGGTGCGTGGAAGTATGTTACTTAAGAGTTGGGCAATTCGTTGATCTTTATAATAAAGTGACTTGTATACTTCGATCTTTGCCTGGATCAGATGCGGATTAAACGGTTTATTGATAAAATCGACAGCACCGCTACTTAATCCGCGTAATAATTTAGAACCAGTACGTGCGTTTTCGGTAATTACAATGGAGTAATGTGTCCTTTGTTTATGTTCCTCAAGCAATTCCTGAAATTCGTCCATGGAAGAAAATTTCGGACTATCAATATTTACAAGAATAATCCCGACTTCTTTTCTTCTCAAAATATGATGCGCCTCGTCCAATGACTCACAAAACAACAAAATGTTCCCGAAGCCCGATAGAATCTCCTTTAGAGCAAGTTGATCCGTTCTGTTATCATCGATGATCAATATATTGACGAGACGTTCCATGTATCAGATTTTAAGTAAAAATATAAAAGCCAACCTTGCGAACAATAAATTGTTATTAATCTCTTGTAAAATCATTTTTAGGATTCCAAAAAAAGTCATAAATTCGTCACGAACTTTTATAATTCATGTCATGAATAAAACTTTACTAAAAGACAAATTAAAATCCTACTCTGCACTTGCTACTGCAGTTTTTGGTACTGCAGCGGTTGCTGAAGCTCAAACTGGTTATACAGATGTGAACCCAGATGCTACATTGACTACAATCAATGACTCTTTGACTTCACAAGACATCGACTTCGATGGTGACGGAAACCCAGAAATGATCATCGGTCAGTACGGTTTCGTACATCCAACTGCAGGACAAATTAACTTGTCATTGACTTTGTTCCAACCAAATGATGTTGCTGCATTGTTAGGTTATGATGATGCTGGTTACCCTTATATCCAAGCTTTGGCTTCAGGTGTATTGGTTGATCCTGCAGCTACAAACTGGTACGATACAACTGCATTTGGTGGAAGCCAAGCTTCTAACTCAGTGGGTCTTCCTCAGTTTTCTGTGACTTACGGACAATTCAACACAGGAAGTGACCTATACGTAGGTGCTCGTTTCTTGTTGGGTTCAGGAACTCCAACTACTCACTACGGATGGGTTCGTCTACAAGTTAACGCTACTTCTACAACAACTATCGTTAAGGATTATGCTTACCGTATCAACCCTAACACAGGATTGGTAACAGGACAAACAGGTGTAGGAATCAACGAAATGCCTTCAAACGTATGGTTTGTAGCATTGAATGGTAAGAACATTGTTGTTTCTGCTAAAGAAGAAGGAAATGTAACTGTTGTTGACGCTACAGGTCGCAAAGTTGCAACTGGTACTGTTGTTAACGGAATCGCTGAGATCAACTTGGGTGAGGACGCTGCTGCAGGAATCTACGTTGTTAACTTTGAAAACAACGGAGTTATGGGATCTAAGAAAGTTATCCTTAACTAATCTTACTCTTGATAATCAGCCTCCATTAGTGAAAACTTTTGGAGGCTTTTTTATGCCTTATGGAAAACAAGAAACAAATTACCAACGAACAGATCATTGAACTTCACAATGTTGTTGTTTCCAAAGAAGGATCTCTGGGCTTACTTGCCTTGGGTTCTTTGGGATTAAAGATCTGGCGTGAAAAGATAGCCGAGTCGAATAAAAAAAACGCTCCTGCTAAAAACAAATAATAAGATGTCCTTACATAACGGAAAGAAAAAAGTTGTTGTCATTGGATGGGATGCGGCAGATTGGGAATTCATTTCACCGCTAATCGACCAAGGAGAAATGCCTGCACTAGCAACCTTAATTGAACGAGGCGCTATGGCAAAACTTAAAACGCTCGACCCGCCTTTGTCGCCTATTCTTTGGACAAGTATTGCAACCGGTAAGTATGGTGACGATCACGGCATATTATCATTTGTTGAACCGAATCCAAGTACAGGAGAGCGAAGACCAGTATCTTCACATTCACGAAAAGTAAAGGCAATTTGGAACATCCTTCACAATCAAGGATTAAAAACACATGTTTTAGGTTGGTGGCCAAGTTACCCGTGTGAACCAATTAACGGAGTGATGGTTTCGAATCACTTTGCTGACTTTAAGCGGGAGGACACTCCACAGAATTGGCCCTTGGAGGATTTTCATGTACACCCTGTTTCCAGAAAAAAAGAGCTGGAAGATCTAAGAATACACCCTATCGACTTGACCTGGTCACACATTGGTCCGTTCGTACCTCATATTGAACAGAAACATTTAGAGAACAATGATTATCAAGAACTGATCAATCACATTCCTGCACTTGTTGCCCGTTGCTCCACTTTTCATAATGTAGCAACCGAGATCCTAGAAAATGAAGAATGGGATTTCCTTGGAGTATATCTGGATTCAATCGATCGTGCATCTCATGAATTCATGAAATTTCACGCCCCAAAACAAGATCACATTGAACAAGAAGCATTTGACATCTTCAAGGATGTGATGATCGGAATGTATAAATACCATGACATGATGCTTGATCGCATTATGCACTTGATTGATGATCAAACGTATGTTATGTTGATTTCTGATCATGGTTTTTACAGTGACCACAGAAGATTAAAAGAACTCCCTAAAGACTCTATGGCG
This sequence comes from Fluviicola sp., assembly GCA_049241705.1. GTDB lineage: Bacteria > Bacteroidota > Bacteroidia > Flavobacteriales_D > Crocinitomicaceae > Fluviicola. Next base: position 5,348 of record JBMLQF010000203.1, read on the forward strand.
CCGGCTTTCGAGCATTCTCCGTATGGCATTTTTTGCTTGTCAGGCCCCGGTATTAAGAAAGACGAACAATTATTAGACGCAAGCTTATTAGATATAACACCTACTTTACTGCAACTTTTCAATCTTCCTATTGGTGAAGATATGCCAGGTAAAGTTCTGACTCAGGCATTTGAAAAGGAACCTCAAATCAAGCACATTCCCTCCTACGAATCGCTCATTAACGGGGATTGGGGTATGCTCAATGAAGACTCTAAAGATGACGTATGGGCTGCACAGGACTCCTTAGACCAATTGATTGCACTTGGATATGTGGAGCCTTTATCCGAAGATGTTGAGCAACAGAAAAAACAAATGCAGTTTGAGTATAAATACCATACTGCACGTATCAAATACACAAAAGGCGAAATCGAAAATGCCATTGTGCTATTCAATGAATTGCTGGAATCAACTCCACGCAATGGTAAGATCTGGATTCGCCTACTCAACGCACAAGTAGCATTAAAGCAAGTTGACCAAGCAGAAAGTACGTTAAAAAAAATGCGTGAAATCTTCGGAAATACGAACACGCCTTATATTGATGTACTAGAAGCTAAAATTCTTGTATTAAGACTGCAGCCGAAAAAAGCCATAGAGATCTTGAACCGTTTGAACAAAACTGGCGATCAAAATGCAGAGTTCTATGCTTTACTAGGAAGGACATACTTGATCCTGTCAGAATGGAAAAAAGCAAATGAAAGTTTTGCTAAAGCCATTGAATTAGACGCGAACAATGCCAACGCTTTTCATGGATTGTCTCTAACCTTTTTGAGACTCAAGAAATACGAAGAAGCCGTAATAAATGGGATTTCAGCTATTGGAATCAAATACGCCTTTCCAGCAGCTCATTATCATCTGGGAGAGGCATTAATCGGGATCAAAGAATTCGAGCATGCCGCTAATGCATTTGAAGTAGCATTGCAACAAGAACCTGGATACAGTATTGCTCGAAAGAAACTCGTCGATTTATACACCAATAAATTAAACAATCCTGAACGGGCAAATTTCCATCAATCAATATTAAACACCAAAATGAGACCTCAAATAACAATCGTATCCGGACTTCCTCGTTCTGGAACTTCTATGATGATGCAAATGCTCTTGGCAGGAGGATCCGACATTCTTACGGATAATATTCGCCAAAGTGATGACAATAATCCAAAAGGATATTTGGAGTACGAACCGGTAAAATCGTTATTAAAAGACAATACCTGGCTTCCTGAACAAAATGGAAAAACAATTAAAGTGATCATGCAATTACTTGGTAGTTTGCACCCGGGATGTGATTATAAGATCATTTTCATGGAACGTGAGCTGGATGAAGTCATGATGTCTCAACAAAAAATGCTCGGAAAGCCAGCTGAAACGTTCAACACCAAATTGAAAGACACCTTCGAACAACAAAAGGAGAAAAATCGTGCGTGGTTAGAAGGTCAAGCTAACATGGATGTATTGTACATCAATTACGCAGATGTTGTGGATAACCCTCAAGACCAGATCGAGCGAATTGAAATGTTCTTGGAAACAACACTCGACAAAGAAGCCATGAAAAAAGCAGTAGATAAATCACTCTACCGCAACAAGAAATAAAAAAAGGCATCTTCGGATGCCTTTTTTGTTATGACAAGGTCTGAATGACTTCTTCGATGGTGCGCTCGGCACCCAACAGATTCAATAATTTTTCTATCACTCGGTCTACTGTCGCGTCCGGACAAGAAGCTCCAGACGTGATCGCCACGTTCAATCTAGAGCCTTCAGGAATCCAATTGGAAAGCGCTTTGCGTTCCTTGCTGTGGATATCAAAACTGAAAATGGTTTCTTCGTTGATCAACTCACTCTCGTCACGCACAAAATAGGTCGGTGTTTTTTCCTCCAACAATTCCACCAAATGTGTTGTATTCGAACTGTTGTATCCTCCGACTACAATGGCCAGATCCAAGTCTAAATCACGAAGACCTAAGGTAGCCGACTGGTTGTCATTCGTAGCGTAACACAAAGTATCGCGTGTATCTGCGAATTGCTTCTCGGCCCCACTCTTTTCTGCAAATTGATCAGTAACCGATTTCAGGTATTCCGCAATCTCCTGCGTTTCGGTAGCCAACATCGTCGTTTGGTTGATCACACCCATGCGATTCAAATGCTTGTTCGGATCAAATCCTTCGGAATATTTACCAGCAAATTCTGTGTAGAACTGCTCAGCCGGTGTTTCACCAGTAATGTACTTAGCCAATTTTTGCGCTTCCGCCAAATCTTTGATGATCACTGCTTGCGTATGCGCGGTCGTATGAGAAAATGTTGCCCGCGTTTCTTCGTGGTTGTATTTCCCGTGAATGATCAGCGTATGTTGTTCCGCCGCTAATTTCTCCGAGCGATTCCATACTTTTTCCACGAACGGACACGTTGTATTGTAGCGTTCCGGTTCGATTCCGATCTGTCGTAATTGTTCTTCGATCTCTAATGTGGTGCCAAAAGCAGGAATGATGACAATGTCATCCGCTTTCAATTCCGACCAGGCGATCAATTGATTGCCGGCTGTATCTTGTAAGAATTTAATTCCATGTTCCAACAAATCCTGGTTCACTCCCGGGTTGTGGATCATTTCACTCAATAGGAAAATGCGTTTCCCTTCGTTTTCAGCGATCGCTTTGTAGGCAATTTCAATGGCGTTTTCTACTCCATAACAAAATCCAAAGTGACGCGCAATGTGCAAACGTACATTTCCAAAATCCAACGTTGTAGGAGTAAAATCCTTTTTACGCGGATCTTGCAATTTGCGATGTGCCTTTACTTTACTAATGATCGGTGAGCGATAGAACGCCGGAATTTCGAATTGCTTCATACTTATAGAGAACAGACAAATGTAAGGAATAGTTCACGCAGAAAAGAAAAAGCCGCACTGGAATAGTACGGCTTTCTTTATTTTGATTGTGAATTAACGCGTAAACAACATTTCACGGAATTTCGGCAATGGCCACAATTCGTCGTCTACCAAGAATTCTAATTTATCTGCATTGTAGCGGATCTCGTCAAAGTAAACCTTCACGGTGTCGCAATAAGCGATCGCGCGTTTCTCCGCATCTTCGATCTTGTTAGCAGACTTGCGTGCTTCAACCATCGAATCATTGGCTTTTTTCAATCGGTTCAAGTGATTCGAGATCTTCTCGATCAATTCGATCTGTGCTTGAGCAGCAGCCTTTCCAGCCTTATCGCCAAGTGCAGTCATCAATCCTTGAACATTGTTCACCAATTTGTTTTGGTAAGTGACAACCGCCGGGATGATATGCGTTTGTGTCAAATCGTTCATGATACGTGCCTCGATTTGAATCTTCATCGTATAGCTTTCATATTCGATCTCCTGGCGTGCTTCAATTTCGCGTTCTGTCAAGACATTCAATTCTTCAAACATCTTAATGAATTGCTTGTTCCCCCAAGCCTTCAAAGCGCGTGGTGTATCTTTGAAGTTGTTCAATCCGCGTTTTTCAGCTTCTTTCACCCATTCATCTCCGTATCCGTTTCCTTCAAAGCGGATCTTCTTCGAGTCTTTGATCAATTGTTGCAATTCTTTCAAGATCGCTTCGTCTTTGCTTTCTCCTTTTGCAATGCGCTT
>JBMLQF010000204.1:0-5908 GCA_049241705.1 Fluviicola sp.
CGTTTACCTGATGATAGCGCATGTCGATGTTACCCTGTTCATCAACAAGTCCAATTAAGTGTCCTTGTTTGATCTTCCCTCCCAAATATGCAGCTGTCACAATATTTCCACGCTGTTGATAATGAAAAACTGTCTCGTCCGATGTCTCTCCATTTTCCGAGTTACTGATTGGCTTGAACGATTTGTTGTTGTAATTCATGGTGTGTGTTGGCTTTGTTTTATTGATGACAGTTTGCAAGCAGACGTATGCCCCACTTTTCAACCGATGATCGTTTATCCGAAGATAAAACTTAATCTTTAAAAGCCATTTGTTTTTTCCCTGTCTGCCGACAGGCAGGGAAGTATGATCTGGGCTAGCGCTGGTGTTAAACTTATTTTTTAATGCGGTAAATGGTTTTTGTTTTATCTCCTTCTTTATCAAACAACCCCAGTTCTACTCCCTTTTTCAAATCGCGACTTGCCGTTGCAGACGAGATTTCCTTGAAGACATTCATGTAGTCCTTCCTACTGAATTCAATTTGATTCAGTTGCGAAAAATAAGCCAAGCGATCTTCTGTATCTAAAATGCGACTTTTGAAGTCAAGCATGGCATAAAGCGAATCGTCGATCACTTGGAGCATGTATTCCATAAAAGGTGTCGAATTTCCGGATTTGTCACTTTGTGCCAGCGCGTGGTAGTAATTTCGCTGGGTTTTATGGACCATGTTCTCAAATGGAATAAATTCAAATACCGGATATTCCTTCATCAATATCAACGTTTGCCACAACCTTCCCATTCTGCCATTTCCATCAATAAAGGGATGTATGAATTCCATTTCATAATGAAATACACAACTTTTGATCAAAGCAATTTCTTTAGAATCTTTCAGATAACTGAACAGATCCTTCATTAAATGCGGTACATTTTCAGCTGGTGGAGCCATGTGAGCTAATTTGTCACCCGCAATGATACCAACCCCTTTATTGCGATATTTTCCATTTTCAGGCAATAATCCTTTCATAAGGATCTCATGAGCCTTGAGAAATGATTTGGATGATTCCGGATCAAATGAATCCAGTTGATTGTAAACACTGATAGCATTCAAAACTTCATTGACATCCTTCTCTGGACCAATGATTCGCTTGTTCTCAATTAATGCCGTGATTTGCTCCTCTGTCAGTGTGTTTCCCTCAATGCTCAGAGACGCATGTATTGTTTTGATGCGGTTTTCCTTTCTCAGTTTCGGAGAGGGCTTATCCAAAAATTTTGCATTGATCTGACCCAATTTTTCAGAAACCGAAGCGATCAACTTCACAATCTCAGGAGTTATTTGATAGGGAGGATTCATTTCTTGATACTATCATTTGACACTATCAAAGGTATAACAAATTTGCAGAATGGCAGCATGTCGTTCAATTAGCCATAACGTATCGGTGCTATACGATGTGGCGGGTTTTCAGCAAAAAGCCCAATACGAAGCACCAAAGTTAAGTTTAAAATAAATGTTTAATCGAAGCACGTCAGCCGCCATATTGTATAGCACTTGTTAGCGGCTGCCCTTCTTCACAAATCAAAATAAAAATGATACACAAAGAAATTGAAAAAAACAACCGTAAAGTTCAAATATATCGTCAAAAAAGCCCGATACAAAATGGGTACGAATATTTTTTACAAGTCCTTACAAAAGGAATGTTTGGTGATTGGGTTGTAAATACAAATTACAAACAAAAAACTGAAATAAATTCTGAACAAGTTGCAATAAGAATGGCTAATCAATTTTTAGAGGATGTCATTTAGGGTTGCCGCTAACGTTTTGCGGCTAGGCGATCGGCCCAACTTTTACATAAATCGCTGTTCCGAAGATAGAACTTTTTCTTTCGATTTTACCGTTCTTTCGAAGCAAGATTTTGGGCTGGCGCTTAAGCAGTTGTTATAACCATTCCTTCCTTTTTTACACACACACACACACACAAAGTTAGGATTTTTTGTTTTATTTTTGCCGCCTAAATATGTTAAATATGAAAAGACACACATTCGTGCTATTTTCGCTTTTAGCTACGGGTAGTGTGTCAGCACAGGAAGTCGTATCCACACAAGGAGATTCATACTCCAATGCAAGTGGAAGCATAGACTTTACTCTAGGCGAAGTGATCATAGACACAGGAACAGATGGAACCAATGATATTACGCAAGGTTTCCATCAAACCAACTGGAACTTTTTAGGCGTGGAGGATCATGCTCCTAACTACGAAGCCACTATTTTTCCCAACCCAACAGAAGATGTATTAAACATTCGAACAAGCACGTTCGAGAATGTGACTTACACGCTTTATGATGCACAGGGAAAACTCATAATGCAGAATTTTCTTTCTGCCGAACAAACACCCATTCAAGTAAGTCAATTAGCTTCTGGAAGCTATTCCTTGACTTTGAATAACGAAACTCAAAATCTCAAAACCTTTAAACTAGTTAAAACACATTAATAAAAACAATCATGAAAAAACTAATACTCTCACTCGTTGCGATAGCAACAATAACACTAAGCTCATTCGGACAAGCACCAGAAGGGTTTAAATACCAAGCAGTCGTAAGAGATGCTGGCAACACAATTTTAAACAACCAAGCCGTTGGGATGCGTATGACGATCCAACAGGGCTCTATTGGTGGAACAACTGTATATTCTGAAACATTTGCACCAACAACAAATGCTTATGGTTTAGTAAACCTAGAAATTGGAAATGGAACTGTTGTGACTGGAACCTTTGCAACGATTGATTGGGCAAACGGACCGTACTTTATGGAAACGGCAGTTGATGTAACTGGTGGAACAAGTTATGCAGTAATGGGAACAAGCCAATTAATGAGCGTACCTTATGCATTGTATGCAAAAACATCTGGCAATGGTCAAGGTCCTGTAGGCCCACAAGGTCCAGCGGGAAATGACGGTGCAGTTGGAGCAACAGGTCCACAAGGCCCAGCAGGTAATGATGGTGCAGTTGGTGCTACAGGCGCAACAGGTCCACAGGGACCGGCAGGTAATGACGGAGCACAAGGCCTTCAAGGTATTCAAGGCCCAACAGGTGCAACAGGACCAATTGGTCCTCAAGGCCCAGCAGGAGCTGACGGAGCACAAGGCCCAGCAGGCCCAGCAGGTGCTGATGGCCAAGGTGGTGTAACTACAGCTGGTACAGGTATAAATGTAACAGGTGCTGGAACTGTAGCAAGTCCGTATGTAGTTAGCACAACAGAGCCTACCTACACAATCGGTTTATGGCCAGAGTTAGGTGGTTACGTATTTTGGGTTTCTGCGGATGGTAAACACGGCCTTGTGGCTGAAACTTCGGATCAAGGTTCTGCGAGTTGGTATGAAGCTCAAAATCGTATTTCTAACCCATTTAATCATTCAGCAAATGGACAAAAATTCAGAGATTGGAGAATGCCAACAAAATACGAATTAAATGAAATGTACTTGCAGCGGGCAGCAATTGGTGGTTTTGCAAGTACCACCTATTGGAGTTCTACGGAGTTCGATTATGGTTCTGCGTGGGTACAGAGTTTCACCAATGGTGGCCAGAACTACTTCTTTAAGAACGCCAACTCCTACGTCGTTCGTTCGGTCAGGGCTTTTTAACCATTTATCCATTTATCCATTTAACTATTTTAATTGTTATGGGTAATTTACCGCGAAGCGGTCGATTTTTAATTTTGGAGGGCTTTGCCCTCCATTTTTATTTAAATTACAAACTATGGCGCTTTATTATGATTTACCCGTTTTTAAAGACGTGTACAAACTCACGTTGTTAATTTACAGTTTAACCAAAGACTTTTCTAAAGAATACAAGTACACTTTGGGGCAAGATATAAAGAGAGATGTCATAGTGCTAATGCGCAGCATTTACAGAGCTAATAAAGCGCAAAATAAGAAAAACCGACAGGTTTGGATCCCGCGACCGGGAAGGTCGCTTTCGCTAACTTTTTAAACAAGCTGGCGGTAGAGGAAACATTTTTGGATGATGCTCGGGAGTGGGTAATTGGTTATAACTTACATATTAGCGTACTTTTCTTTCGCCTATACAACCAATAAGGCAGGTTTTAGGCAGGTTTTGTACTTCTTTCAAATATAGGATATTCTCAATTCAAGGCAAAAAAAACGACTTGGAATTTACACCAAACAAAAAGGGCCGTCTTTGCAGACAGCCCTTCCTTATTTCTGTTGAAGTAAAGGTTATTTCACCAACTTCATTTCTTTGATCAAATTGTCGGCGCCGTAGCACTTGTCAACGATCCACAATACGTAGCGGATGTCACAAACAATCGTGCGCTGCAATTGCGGCTCGAATGCGATGTCACCCGACATAGCTTCCCAGTTTCCGTCGAATGCCGTACCGATCAATTCTCCGTAGGCATTGATACATGGTGAACCAGAGTTACCTCCTGTGATGTCGTTGTTCGTCAAGAAGTTTACCGGCAATTTACCTGTCTTCTTGTCGGCATACTGACCGAAATCTTTGTTTTGCCACACTTGTTTCATACGTGCGTCTACGAAGAACTCTGGATTCGTAGGATCTTCTTTCGCAATCACACCGTCGAAGTCTGTTACGTAATCCATTTTCTTCCCTTCGTTCGTTGTGTACGGCAATACTTTCCCGTAAGTCAAACGCATCGTAGAGTTCGCATTTGGATAGAACTTCTTGTTTGGTTGCATCTCACGCACGGCTTTCACGAACAAACGGTTTGCACGTTGCAATTTCTCGTTAGCACCTTTCACGTCCGGATTTGACATGGTTTTTTGGTATGCCTCATCCAAGTTCTTGATCAAGATGAATAATGGATCTTGCGCCATCTTCTTCGCATCGTAGTTCTTCATGAAGGCATTGTAACGCGCCTCGTCAACGAAGATCGAGTTGGTTTTCACACGCGACATGAATGCTGCCAAACCGTCCTCACCAATCGATTTCGTGATTCCCATTTGTTGCTTCTTCGGAACATCGCGCATGTACATTTTCAATACTTCTTCCAAAGTCTCCAATTCGATCGCCATGTTGCGCTCTGTAAACAAGGCTTTTGCTTGCTCAGCAGCTACTTCTTTCAATTGTTTCGCTCGCTCCGAATTTCCTTTCAATTCGGCGTCAACAGCTGCTTTGTAAACGAAAACCAAGGCATTGATGTCTACCTGACGTACAAACTCACTTTGGTAAGTACGGATGTAAATGATGTCATTTGTAGCACGGAATGCCGCTTCGATGTCTTCCAACACGTTTGCATACTCTGGTTTCCCGGCAGTGTACTTGCGGAACTCTGCTTCGATCGCACGTTTCTTGTCAGCTACTTTGTTCGCTTTCAATTGTGCAGTCTGACCGATGAAGTATTTCCAGTAGTTAGCTACTTGCGCGTACTTAGACGAGTAGTTCAAACGAACAGCTACATCCTTGTCCATATACTTTTTCATGATCTCCAACTTCTTTGCACGGATGTCTACGATCTTTGGTTGCTCCAAGTTGATCGCTTGCTCGATTCCGTAAGAAGTCAAGTAACGGTTCGTACGTCCAGGGAATCCCATCACCATCGCGTAGTCATTCTCCTTCACTCCTTTCAATGAGATCGGCAAGTAATGCTTTGGCTTCAATGGCGTGTTTGATTCAGAGAATCCAGCCGGCTTGTTATCAGAACCTGCGTAGATGCGGAACATGGAGAAATCCGCAGTGTGACGAGGCCACATCCAGTTATCTGTATCGCCACCGAACTTACCAGCAGACTGTGGCGGAGTTCCTACCAAACGCACGTCTTTGTAAGTTTCTTTCACGAACAAATAAAACTCGTTTCCGTCGAAGAAATCGCGTACAAATGCTTCGTAAGTTGTTCCTGTAGCACGTGTAGCATCTGCTATCAAGATATCAGTAACTTCTTTGATCTTTGCAGCGCGTTGCT
>JBMLQF010000205.1:0-5477 GCA_049241705.1 Fluviicola sp.
GATCTCTCCGGTATATCCCGTACCACCAATGATGATCATTTTACGGGTGAAGTTCAAAATAGCAAAATTGTGCTGACGTGTTCCGTCAATTGCAGGATCTGCTTTGAAACCTGGAGCACACACGATGTTCCACTCAGCATCAAAGTTTTCGATCTCTGCGTCAGTTGGACGCAAGAACATGTTGTAAGCAAACATATTTGACCATGGGAACTCAGCAGTAACGCGGATGTTCAAACGGAAATTGTCATCCGCACATGCATAAGCATCACGTACGTAAACATCTTTCCCGATCAAATAAGCTTTCATGCGGTTGTAAAGATTGTCGAACTGCTCCGGTGTTACAGCGATATTCACATCACCCCACCATACGCTGTTTTCTGTCTTCGCATCACGCACCACAAAGCGGTCTTTCGGCGAGCGACCTGTGAATTCTCCGGTCTCAATTGCCAATGCACCTGTATCGGTGATCACCCCTTGTCCGCTGATGATTGTGTCCTCCACCAATTCAGCTGGTGTCAGGTTCCAGAAAACGTTTCCGAGATTATCCAGACCGATCGCTTTCAAATCGGCGTTTTTTCCTCGTTTACCAAATTCGTCCATAAAATTGATTTAACATTGACGTTAATTGCCAATTTATTTTGTGGCAAAAGTACATGGAATGTGGTAATTGATGAAATAAAATCCACCTTAAATATCAACAGTTCTTTAATTGTGAACGGTTAATTACTTGTAAATCAATACGTATGAAGGTTTAAAACAATTGGGAATTCTCGCCGGTGATTCGTCTCGTAATCACTTACCCGTTTTTTCGGGGAATTACGCGGTATTGTTCTAAGAGAAAACTGGCACTGCGGTTTTTGCATATTCCGGCTCTCAAGCGGTAATCGAAATGCAATTGCTCGTTTTCAATGTTCGCTTCAAAACACTTGTTGGTCACGTAATTTGGGAACTTATCTGTCGTTTCACAGACTTCCAGATCGTGCGTAGCAATGATACCAATCGCTTTTAATGTGGCCATTTGTTCCACAATTCCAATGGTACCGGCGATCTTGTCGTCCGAGTTCGTGCCTCGCAATAATTCATCCAACAACACGAAGCAACGTTGCTCACGAACGGTTTCCATGATGAACTGCATGCGTTTGATCTCTGCAAAGAAATAGGAGGTAGAGTCGGCCAGCGAGTCTTTTAAACGCATGGAAGCCAATACTTGGACCGGATGCAAATGCCCTCTTTTTGCTGGAACTACCGAACCGGCGTTTGCCAATACCAAGGCAATGCCCAATGATCGGAGGAAGGTACTTTTTCCCGACATATTGGAACCGGTCAAGATCACAAAACCATGTTCCTGAAACGAGATGCTGTTTGAAACGCATTTTTCGGCCGCGATCAATGGATGAACCAAGTCTTCGAATCCAATGTGATGCTCCTGGTTTAATTCCGGATAGACAAATTCGGGATGGTTGTGAGCAAAAACACTCAGCGAAACGAGTGCTTCGATCTCTGCAATGGCGTTTACCCATTCCTGGATCTGTTGACCATTTTTACGACGCCATTGGATCAATCGGTGAAATTGATGCACGTGGTAAAAGATCGTTCCGTTAAAATGGATCAATACGAAACCATTGCGCATACTTTCCAGATTGGAAAAGATCTGACTCAGTTCACGAAGTTCTTTACTTGAATGGCCGCTACTGGCCTCCAATCTTCCTTGAATGTCATTTAACAACGCTGCATGCCAGGACGCTTGTTCGATCTTCTCCAACAATCGGGCATAAGACTTAAAGGTCACAAAGATTCGGTCCAAGGTTCCCAATTCTTTCAGTATGCGTTTTGCGACCATCCCAAACACCACCAAATTGATGGCAAAGAGCATGGTGCCCAAGGAAAACCATTTGATGTCGCCAGTAACGATCAGCGCGACCATTGAACTTGCACCAAGCGCAGTCATGACCCACGTAATGACCCTATATATGAAAGAAAGGGGAGGAATCTCTTGCCAATCCTGTATATAATGTGCAGTCTCGGCATTATCTTTCCCCAGTTCACTGAAGGCTTCAAATTCCAGTGACCAAAGGCGGTCTTTTGCCAATTCTTGAATGGCAGCTTGACGCTCTTGGATCAACTGTATGTCCAGATCCGGAGTAAGTAAGGTATGCGCCAATTGCTGTTTTCCCAAAAACGTATGTGTGCGGTTGATAAATTGAAAAAGTGAATTCGGTCCAACAATATCCAAGTCGTTCGCGTACGGATGTTCGGCACCATTAAAGACTTCGCCGTCTTCCCATGGATATTTTTGAAAGTCGCGGGCTGCTAATTCCCGTTCGCACAAAAGAATCGTTTTCTCTTGGAATAATTTACTGTCTTTTACCTGAAAATAGATGCGTACAAGGATTAAAAATCCAACTGTCAAGATAGCTGCCACGATCGACCACCAAGCGCTGTTTAGATCAGTTACTGCAAAATAAATGGCGGTACCAATCAAGACCACTAGGGCTAGTCGTGTCCAGGACAGTAAATTGAGTTTAGATCGCAGGGCATCGTGAATTTTCTTTCGTTCACGGATCTGCTCGGTGTAAAATTGGTAAGGCATCATTCGATCAGGTCACGCATGGCTTCAACAGCAGAACGGATGTTCTTTCTCACTTCCAATATATCGGTTTCCATCATGTAACAAGGTGCCGTAATGATCTTGTTTTCCAAATCCACTTGAATCTCGCGAACGGTTTTCATAACTGGTTTTACTCCAGTTGCTTGTAGCCCTTCATTGAAAGCATTGATGTCATATGGCGATTCCTCTTGATCCGTTCCCAAAGTAAGTGTTGAAACCACAGAACCTTCGAGTGCTTTTGCGATTACCACCGGACTCACACACAAGGCTGTGATAGGCTTACCGATATTCACCAAATTCACGATCAACAATTTTACTTCAGGTAGGATGTCGCCGTTGGGACCTTCAAAAGCCCATTTGGTGAAGTTTTTCGCACTTCCGAATCCGCCTGGAATGATCAGTCCATCGATATCAGCTGGTTCCACATCCTTGATGTTTAGAATGCTTCCGCGTGCGATTCGCGCAGCTTCTACCAACATGTTTCGGGATTCATTCATTTCCGCGCCAGTCGTATGGTCGATCACATGGTGTTGTGGTGCATCAATTCCGATACACACGTAATCTGCACCAATCTCTTTTACGGCTAACATGGCCAAAACTGCTTCCTGAATTTCTGCGCCGTCATAAACACCGCAACCAGATAATATAATTCCGATTTTCATGTATGCTGATTTTTTATCAAAAGTAACCAATTGGAGGCTTGTTTGCTATGTTCCTTGCTCGTAATTCCGTAAAATTGTAGAGAAATGAGCCAAGAAGAACGACTGATCGTGTTTTATGACGGAGATTGTGGGTTTTGCAATCGTTCCGTGCAATTTGTCTTAAAAAATGATAGGCAATCACGCATTTATTTTTCAGCATTGCAATCGGATTGGTCGGTCAATTTCTTTCATGAACAGGGCATGGGGAAACCTGACATGAGTACCTTTTACTTTTGGGATGGAACCAAGATGTATAAGCGATCTACTGCAGCATTGAAGGTGTTGACTTTCCTTCGTTTTCCGTGGCCACTCTTCTTTTTATTCATAATCGTTCCCAGATTCTTCCGTGACTGGGTGTATAACCAGATCGCGCAGCGCAGGCATCGAATCCAGTCGGGTTTTTGTGTGCTTCCGGATCATGAACAACAAAAACGTTTCCTGAAGAACTAACGAAAAGTAAAGGATTTCGTTCATTAATGCGATAATTCACGATTTGTTAAGAAAAAGGTGTTTTTCCACAATGATTGTTGCAAAATCTGTTGCTTGTTCGGATAACTGCCTTAGATTCTTGGTTATCTTTGCCACATGAGAATTTCTGCCTCCATTTATTCGGATAAGAAGCGAGATTTGGCCACTACCATCGCCGATTTGGCAGCTCACCATGTTGACCTGTTACACGTTGATTGCAACGACGATCCGCGTGTGTTTGAGGACATTCAACGCATTCGCACTTGGTGTCACATTCCAATTGACCTGCACATCATTACAAAAAAACCGAGTACATATTTTGATTTATTGCGTCAAAATCCGGTGGAATATGTGACCTTTCAATTGGAAGATGCGGAGGAATCATTAGCTCTTCCGGCCGACATTCCCGGAAAAAAAGGATTAGCTATCATTACACCAACTCCAGTAAGTGCTTTCGATGATTACAGTGCATATGATTTTATCTTGATCATGGCGACTATTCCGGGGCAAAGCGGAGGAGTGTTCGATGCGATCAATTTCCAGAAGATCCGTGATTTCCAAAAGAAATACCCCCAAAAATCAGTTCATGTAGACGGTGGTGTGAATGGTGAAGTTTCCTTCATTCTGCGCAACATGGGGGTGCATACTTCCGTTTCCGGATCCTACTTGTTCAATGCGCCGAGTGTGGGGCATGCTTTGATGGATCTTACGAAAAGGGATGTTACTTCTCAATTCCACATTGCGGATTTCATGGTACCTTTGGCCGAGTCGCCGTGCATTTCACCGGAGAGTTCCGTGATGGAGGCTTTAAATGCGATCGAGCAAGGTGATCTTGGATTTACGTTGGTGACTGATGACACAGGTGCTCTAAGCGGTCTGGTTTCCAACGCCGATGTCCGCAAAGCACTCATTGCCAATAACGGAAATGTTTCCGGGTTGTTGGTAAAAGACGTGATGAACAGCAAACCAAAAACATTGAGAGTAGGAGCTACCGTTAACGAAATGCTCCAACAAATAAAATCTTATAGTTTTCCGATCCTTTACCTTCCGGTTGTGGATGAGACGGGGAAAGCGAAAGGCATTGTAACATTCCTAAACCTGATTAAAGGGGAAATATGATTATACATTTAAAGCATACAGTTGGTGCTGCAGAAGCAGCGAAATTAGCCGCTGAGAACAAAGCATTTCACGTCGTGTCGAATGGTGTGAACGTACTGATCACCGGTTCTGGTGTGAAAGACGTTCCGCATGGTTTGACGGCGTTTACCGATGCGTTTTGGGTGTTCCCGAATGATATGCAATTGGCAGCACGCTCATACCGTGAGCAAACCCGTGAAGTGAAGATCGGTTCAGTTACTGTTGGTGGGAATACCGGGAATACGATTCTAATTGCTGGGCCGTGTTCGGTAGAATCCGAGGAGCAAATCCGCGAAAGTGCGGGTTTGTTGAAAGAAATGGGATTGACGTCCCTGCGCGGTGGTTGTTACAAGCCACGTACAAGTCCTTACAGTTTCCAAGGATTGGGTCTGGAAGGATTGAAATTGTTGGCTAAAATGCGCGAAGAGCACGGGTTTTCTGTAGTCACTGAAGCCCGCGATGCAACGCATATCGATGAGATCATCGAACACGCAGATGTAATCCAGATCGGTGCAAAAGCGATGTACGATCAAGGTATCTTACGTGCTTGTGCCAAAACACAG
>JBMLQF010000206.1:0-4514 GCA_049241705.1 Fluviicola sp.
TCGACTCTCTGTTTACTCTGCGTTTATGATTCATTCGTCAGGCTTGCCAGACGTTCAATTGTCTTAATTATTGGACTTGCAAAAATGGTTATTTAGAAAATTACTCCGCTTACTTTCATTTCAGTGGATCACTTAATCCACATCAACTTCTCGCGTTCCACTTTCAAACGCATGAATCCAAAAGAAACCGTCATAATCGGACCTTTGATCTCTTCGACCGTACCGCTTTGTTTTGTTTCGATCATTTTCACGGTAGAACCTACTACGATCTTGTCGCGTTGATATGGGTCTTGTTCCGGTGCCTGTTTTTTCTGTTTTTTCTTTGGTGTCGGTTTGTTTGAAGCTTGCATCAACTCCGCTTTCTTGCGCGCCTCTTCGATCTTGGATTTTTCCATCATCAAATACTTTCGCACGTCTTCAAGCAAGTGTGCATTCACATCTTTTCGTTTTCCTTTTGTTTGGTAACGATCGATGAATGATTTCATCTTTTTACCGGCATGTAAGAAGGCATTGTTCTTTTCAATGGTATCTTGCTGGGTACGCAAACGCTCTTCGAAACGTTGTTTCTTTTCCTCGTATTCCAAGCGTGCCTGCAAAGCGGTTTCTTGAGCCTCGATGTGTTCTTTATTTAAGCGCTCCAGGTACATTTTTTCTTTCGAAAGATCGCTTAGTAGCTTGTCCATCTTTACCCGTTTGTTGTCCAATTTGGATTTCGCTTTTTCAATCAATCCCATCGGAATACCATTCATTTGGGCGACTTCGAAAGTAAAGGAGCTTCCCGGTTGACCCATCGAAAAGCGGTACATCGGTTCCAATGTTTCGGTGTTAAACAACATGCATCCATTGATCGCTTGTGGCAATTGATCAGCTTTCAGCTTGATAGAGCCATAATGGGTTGTAATTACTGCAAATGTGCGTTTCTGGTATAGTTCTTCAAAGAATACTTCTGCCAATGCACCACCCAATTCCGGATCAGACCCAGTTCCAAACTCATCGAGCAGCAATAAAGTGCGCTTGTTGGAAACATTTAGGAAATGGCGCATGCGTTTCAAACGGTAGGAGTAAGTACTCAATTCATTCTCGATGCTTTGATTGTCACCGATATCCGTCAGAACTTGCTGAAAAAAGCAGAATTTAGAATTCGGATGAACGGGCAATAACAATCCGGCCTGTAGCATTACTTGCAGCAAACCAATTGTTTTGAGCGTGATCGATTTTCCACCGGCATTCGGACCGGAAATCACCAGCATGCGCTTATCATTATCTAATATGAGTGATTGCGGAAACGTTGGCTTCCCAGCATTCTTGTTGGCGCGCCATAAAATCGGATGGTAAGCTTCGATCAATTCAATGCGTGTCTGCCGAACAATACCCGGTAAAACCGCATTCTGTTCGATGGCGAATTTGGTTTTGGCTTGAATGAAATCAAGTTCTACCAGCAAGTATTGATACCCTTCGATCAATGGCAGGTGATGGGCAATTTCTCGCGTAAGTTCTTGCAAAATGCGGAAGATCTCTTTGCGCTCATCGTCGAGTACCAGTTCCAATTCGTTGTTCAAAGGAACATTGATCGCTGGTTCGATGAAGGTTAAACTTCCGGTTTTGGATGACCCCACAACTGTTCCACCGATCTTGCGCTTGTGACTGGATAGAACGGTAAGTACACGGCGTTCATTCACAAACGCTTCCTTTGTTTCTCCTAACAAGCCATCTTTCAGAAAGCGACGCATTTCCTTTTCGAAATTGCGGTTGATCTGAATGCGCAGCTTGTTTATTTGTTGACGAATGGATGCCAATTCAGGTGATGCATCATCTTTGATCTGTCCCTTGCGGTCGAATACACGTTCAATCGATTCGATGAGGTCGCGGGTGAAATACACTTTATCCAGCAAGCCACACAATTGCGGATAATCCTGCGTGCGTTTATCGAAAAAATGTAGGATGCTATTTACTAGGTCTGAAGCTCGCACAATGCGTACGAAGCCTTCTTGTTGCAACACTGCATTTCGGATTGGAAGCAATTTGATCTCGGCTTGTAATTCCTCGAAATCCAGTGCAGGAAAAGATTCTCCCTCAGTCCGAATACGACGCATTTCTTCAACGCGCAATAATTGCGCTTCGATGTCTGGAAAATCGTTTGACGGACTCAGTTGATCCAAACGTTTCTGTGCAGACGGACCGATGGCATATGCCACCAACCATTCCCGAATCTGATCGAATTCGAGGTCGCGTAACGTTTGTTGATCAAAACCTTTCATAGCGCAAAAGTAAGTATGAATTTTCGAAACAGTTGTAAAACAAAAGAGTTCGGCGATATTTTGGAAAAGAAAAAGAGGAGCCGATTCGACTCCTCTTAAATTATTGTTTGATCAATTTGAAAATGCTGGGTTCGCCATGCAGACTTTTGATCCGCAAGAAATAGGTTGCTGTGGGGTAATCGCGCAACTGCAAGGTTGTTTTTGCATCGAGCAATTTCCCGATGATCAATTGCTGCCCCAATTCGTTGACCAATTCAAACGAATAGTCATCGGTGAAGGGCTCGATCGAGATCGTGAGCAGATCAGCCGTTGGGTTCGGGTAAACATCTAATGATATCGAGATCCCTGGTTGTTCTTGTACACTAACCACGAACCATTCATAGGGTTGTTGCACCCCTTCGTTCACCGTGTGTGTAGAAGAGCTTTCGTAGCTGGTGGTAACCTGACCGATCGAGTAGGAGGCGCTACCTCCGGTTCCGGTGAGTTCACCTCCAGCGTTTACTGGAGCCTGTTGCGCGTTTAAGTGAAGGGCAGATCCGATGAATATGAGTGTAATGAATTTCATGTTATTAATCATTAGAATGCACGAATGGCACGAACATATTGCGAGTAACCACGATCACAATTATCCCATAGATCTCCTGTTTGGAACATAAAACCCCACATGGTAATGTTCGTTCCTTGCGTGGATGAAACATACGTGCTCGGATAAATTCCTGCTGATGCAGGGTTGCCGTCTTGATCCAACGTTTTATTGATCACGTAAATGGATTGGTAGATCTGGCTTAATTCATCGATTGATGGCAAATACCAATCAGTAAATCCGCCTGCCGAGTAGCTGTCACAAAGTCCAGCTGGTGAACCTGCACCTGCGCCTGCAGTCATAATCGCACTGGTGTTCGCAGCTCCATCCCAGCGACTTGAACAATTCGGAATATTTACACCGTAAAGTCCAACATAAGCCGCTGAACTCAGGTCAGCTAAGCTGGCGATCAAGCCATGCTGTCCTGTCTGATCGACGTAGAAGACAATTCCACCACCATACAATTCACCCACATAATGTTTACTCGGCGTGCTTACAATGTATGGATCTGCAACAGTTCCTGTACCACTTACTGCAATGCCAGATCCGGCTTGTACCTTCGTTTCTGATCCGTTAAAAGTGATTGGTGTTCCAATCTTTCGAAGTACACCGGAAAAATTGATATCACCAACAACATCGACTCTATATTGAGGAGCTGATGTTCCTATGCCTACATTTCCATTGCCGTCAATGCGCATATTTTCATCCGTTCCATCTCTAAATGTGATGTTCCATAGGTCAGCGGTGTTCAGATTCAATCCTGTTGAATGAATATGTTCCACCCAAATGTTATCGTCCTCACCAAGATACAGTCTGGCTGTTGCTCCTGGAGCCCAAGTTCCCGGAGTTTCAATTTGAACCGTCCCTTTAACAGTGAGGTTTTTTGAAGGCGAAATGGTACCGAGTCCAATCTTCGAGGTTGAAAAGTCTCCATAAATCAATGGTAAACTATAGTTGCTATTTGCGATGTGAAGTTTATTCGACCCAGTTTCGTAATATCCCGCTTGATACCCGATAAATACGTTACCCGATCCATGAACGTTTTGATAGCCAGTGTAAGCGCCAAGTGATGTATTGTAGTTGCCATCTGTGTTGAAGGTAAACGAAAACATTCCTAATGAACTATTGGATTCTCCAGAAATATTGCCTTGTAATGCCCAAGCCCCAATTCCGGTGTTGTATTGCCCAGTGGTCATGTTGTTCATCGCAATGTAACCTATACCGGTATTAAATAAACCTGTTGTGTTTTCTGTGAGCACATCAAATCCCACTGCGGTGCTACCCCAGCCTGTTGTTAAGGACTTCAGGGTATTGGTCCCAAATCCGGTGGTCTCATGGGTGTTGTAGGTATTGTTTCCGGAATTGTATCCAAAGAAAGTGGTATGGTTCGCGCGTTCGATCTTTCCCGCATGTACATTGTTTACTCGAAAATGCAATGAAACATCGTTTGTCGTTCCAATAAAATTGGTAGCCGGATTGGTTCCTGCATTGCCGTTCAAGGTCCAGGCATTGGATGCCGGTAGTTTCACGAATCCACCATTGGATAAGAAAATTGTGTCAGCTGAAATACTCAACACCTGAATCTCGTTGGTGATCGAACCGTCGATCTCGTTTGTTAGATATCCGGCGTCGTTGGTGAAGCTACTCACGTTGGTCGGCGCACCGGTCAAGGA
>JBMLQF010000207.1:0-821 GCA_049241705.1 Fluviicola sp.
CCTATGCACCCGACTTGGCAGGCGAAGTGTTGCAAGTAGAAGTATTGCGCGATCTGCAACCTTGGTTGTTGAACAAAGGCAATTGCTTGCGCACCCAGATGATGCAGTTTTGTTCCATCAACGACGAGTTGCCTTCAAGCTGGAATTATCAGGGAGGAAATATGGAATTGTTGATGCGCATGGTAGACCAACAAGGAGGCTACACCTTGATCCCGGAGTTTTACAGGTCTCATGTACAGGCAAAATCCGGATTTCGTCACATTCGTGATGAACAACAACATTTTCCTGGACGCTCCATCATCGCGATCAGTGCCTTCCGACATGCCAATTGGGATTCCATGGAAAAGATCATTCGTTCACTGCAAGTCCAATACGGCAAACCGAATAACGCCCAGCTGGAATTGTTAAGTTGGAAGTGATGGGCAATGAAAAATGATCGCATATTTTCCGCAATTTTACATTCTAAACTTTCAATTCAAACTCATGGCTTTGATCAAAGAATGTAAAGGGATTTCACCGCAATTTGGCGCAGATTGTTATTTGGCTGAAAATGCAACGGTGGTTGGTGATGTGATCATGGGAGATCGCTGCTCGGTCTGGTTCAACGCAGTTGTGCGTGGTGACGTGAATTCGATCCGCATGGGAAATCAAGTGAATATCCAGGATGGCGCCGTGATCCATTGCACGTATGAGAAAACGAAAGTGAATCTGGGTAATAACGTTTCGGTGGGACATAACGCGCTGGTACATGGTTGCACGGTGGAGGACAATGTATTAATCGGGATGGGGGCAATTGTGATGGACAATTGCTACATCGAATC
>JBMLQF010000207.1:831-3213 GCA_049241705.1 Fluviicola sp.
ATCGAATCCAATTGCATCATTGCTGCCGGAGCTGTGCTCCTAGAAAACACCCGTGTGGAATCGTGGAGTGTGTATGCTGGTGTTCCAGCTAAAAAAGTGAAAACCCTTTCTCCGGAGCTGTTTGAAGGAGAAGTTCAACGCATTGCGAACAATTACGTGATGTATTCCTCTTGGTTCAAAAAGTAACAGGATGACCGATATTCAATCGAAAGCAGATATTGAACGCATGGTAGATCAATTCTACGATCGCGTGCTTCAAGACGAGCTTTTAGCTCCGTTCTTTTCGAAACTCGATTTCGAAACGCATTTACCCAAGATGGTTCATTTCTGGAGTTTCGTTTTACTGGACGAGCCGGGCTACTCCACCAATGTCACTGAGAAGCACGCCAACATGCCTTTGAATAAAGAACTGTTCGATCGCTGGGTGGCCTTGTTTTCAGCAACTGTGGATGAATTATTTACCGGAGAAAAAGCAGAACTGGCCAAACAACGCGCGGTTATTTTGGGCTGGACCATGGCGAGTAAACACCCATAGAAAGCGATTCTTTATTTAGGAAGCGCTTGAAATCTTTCGTTGAGATAGTCATGTAAGAACAAGCAGACACGAACCATTCCATCCAGATTTAAATACTGCAGGTCATCTGAAGTTTTATGGTAATCTGCGTGCATTCCAGTACTGAAAGAAATGGCCGGAATTCCCTTTGCAACAAAGTGTTTGCTATCTAAAAGTTGAATTTTCTTATTGTCGGTTGCTACTAGTTTACAGAAGTTGTTCGGCTTTGGAAAAAGACCGGGATCACTCAGCGATGCGTAGAGGGCATTGGAACTGGGGTCCATGCGACCTACCATGTCGAGGTTGATCATCAAAAGAATGTTTTTCACTTTTTTAGGAAGATGTTCCGCCAAGTATTGCGAACCGAAGGTGCCAATTTCATGTGCCGTGAATGGAACGATTAAGAAATTGACCGCCAGTTTCTCGCTGCTTAGTAATTTGCATAGTTCGATCAGCACGGCCACACCCGAAGCGTTATCATCTGCGCCATTATGTATTTCATCTGATTTATATGATAACGAAAGTTGATCGCCGTAACCTATATGATCAATATGAGCACCGATCAGGATGGTTTTATTCGAATGATTATTGATAAAAAAGCCTTTCATGATGGAAACCACTTGCGTAGAATCCTTTGTTCAGCGCAGGAACACGCCAGGTGAATTCACGGATCTTTTGTTGAGAAGAAATGACTTTTTCCACGTAGTGTGTGGCTTTCAATTCTTCCTCTGAGCCTGCAGATCGCCCTTTCATTTCATCGCTTGCCAAAAAAATGACGTGCTCCAACAACCGAGAACGAAGCTGCGCTGTATCGACTTGCTACCAGCCCGAAGAAATTCCCAAAATAAAAAAGGGGATGAATAGCTTCATCCCCTAAAGTTATAAAATTACCTCATGTCTGTTTGAGGTCGTTTTACTTCGCTCAAATGCTTTGGCAATTTTCCGAAACGAATTTCGGAACCATCCCACCACTTTCCCATTCCTTGACCTTCTGTATTACCGTCATTGAATAATACTGGTTGTAAATTATGGTCAAAATCAGGGGTTGTAACGATGCACGTTGCTTCTTCCATGAGGTTATCGATACGATTTGCTACTGCTATCCAAGAAACGGCAACCGATCTTGTTCCGTTTCCTAACTCACGAACTGTGAAACCGTTTTTATCGATGGATTCGATGCAAACAACATTACAAGCACCGTTTGCCGTAATTGTTACCACAGGCTCCTCTCCAACTAATGCTTTGAAATTAGCTTCGAATGGGAAGTAAACTGTAAACCTCTGAAATGCTCCTGTTAATCTATCGAAGCTAAAAAATAAATCTTACCATCATATGCCAAAACAGCTGATTGCTTATCGACATTAATTTCCAACATGATTGCATTATTCACTACACCTCCTGAAATATTGTCGACAGACTTTGCTGCTATATATGTCTTATTGGTTTTTGCCTTTGGGTCATAATTACTGATTGAAATAAAAACGATTACCTCGTCATTCATAGTTGTAATTTGAAGGTACTGATCGTCTTTCTCGTCCTTGACAAAGCTGATTTTTTTCAAGTGAGAATCTCCTACTGTTGTGAATTCACGAATTATGGTCATTTTCTGAGAAAAAGAATTCGCTACAACCAAAATAAAAATGAACGGTAAAATATACTTCATGATCTTGAGTTTGATTTGTATGTAAATGTAACTAAAATAAGCATGAGCTGAAATACACATAAATAGGTATTTACACGAGGTAATCGAACCTAAATTAAATATTTTTATTCATTTCTATTGACTAAAAAATAAGTGATTTTTCTAATCAGAATAAAAGCCACTAAAG
>JBMLQF010000207.1:3223-9770 GCA_049241705.1 Fluviicola sp.
TGGTTATCTCTGTAAATTAAAACCTATCATTAAGATAGATTACGGTTGTTGAATTCAACGACCTCAGTTCTAAAATTAAATTCAACCGAAAGCATCAAAAACATGGAGTCAAAATCAAGAGATGGTTTTACCCAAAGTGTAAGTGTTTCCAGAGTTATAGGTAGAGAACAATTCACCAGAGTTCATGGTACCAATCAAATCCCCTTTGTTCACACTTTCTGCAATTCCTCCGAAGAATCCAGCACCGAATCCAGTAGCAGTCTGATTAAAAGGACTTTTCTATTCATAAGTAAAAATCATTAGTTTCCTTGAAGACTACTATTAAAATTGAGACAAGGAATTAAAAACGATTAAAACACGTTCACGAATAAACAAACGTTAATTATTAGATATCAACGCAATAAATTAACGTGCCCCGCAATGGACACAGGATCCTGGTTCACCCCACAAGGAACGTATTTCACTTTGTACGCATATATGCCATCCGGAGAAGGGAATCCGTTGTGTTGACCGTCCCAGTAATCTTCTGGATCATTGGTCTTAAAAACTTCCTCTCCCCAACGGTTGAAAATGCGCATTTCCCATTCAAGTGGATCTAAGGCCAAAGCAGCATTGAAGGTATTATTGAATTCGTTGCCATCCGGGGTGAAGGTATTCGGGATGTAAATAGGGAAGGGCTCCACATACAAACGGCGTCTGCTTGAATCGGAACAACCAAACTCGTTCCAGACGATCTGCATCGGCGTGTGCGTGCCATCCGTGGTGTAGGTGTAGCTAGGATTTTGCTCCGAACTACCTGCTTCTACATCATCGAAAATGTACTGGTAGGTCAAAGCTCCTTGCGATTGATCTGTGAATTGAACCGTCGCGTTGCAAATATCCATCTTCGTTTTGTCGATCGTGAACTGCGAAACCGGACTCGGATGTACCACCACCAAACCAATTTTTGTTAGTGACAAAGTATCTACACATCCTTCTTCCGTGCGGATCTGCAGCGTAACTGTATACTGTCCTGGATTTGGATATAAATGTGCCGGAGTTTCTTCCGTTGATGTTCCGCCATCACCGAAATTCCAATAGTAATAGATCTCAGAATCGGCAGAGGAATTGTTGGTAAACTGCGCTAAATAAGGCGCACAAGGCAGGTCTTCAACTAATCCGAAGTCAATGGTCGGTTCCTTGAACAAGAATAGGGAACTGGTAGCTGTTTCCGAACATTGCAAGAAACTCGCTGTTAAGGTGATGTTGTGAGAACCAGGAGTACTGTAAACGACGTTGTTCACATTCAATGTTGTTGCTGAAGGAGGCGTAGCATTCGGTCCAAAATTCCACTGGTAAGTCGTGATCGATGGACCACTGACATTTCCTACAAAATTGAAGGAATTGTTGACAATACACAAGCTATCGTTATGGGTGAATGAAACCACGAGATCTTCATAGATGACGATGTCTTCGACGATCGTATCCGAACAGCCACTAACAATCTCTGCTACCAAGGTGATCGGATAAGTCCCTGGACCCGGGAAAGTATACGTTGGACTCGTCTGCGAACTCACATCTGTCGTGATGCCGCTGACCCCGAAATCCCAGTAATAATTGACACCGTTTACCGATGAATTCGAGAATGTTTGCGTCAAGCCGTTGCATTCATGATTGTTCTGGAAACCAAGATCAGCCGTAGGTGGTGCAAAGAAGAACATGGGGTATGTTATGGTGTCCGCACAGATTCCGGCCGATCCGATCAAAGTGATCTGATTTCCGGTAGGTTGGGAGAAGGTAACACCATTCACAGCCGTAGCGTTGGACGTACCCGGATTGCCATTCGGACCAAAATTCCATTGAAGTGACACGTTTGTATTTGGCGGTGCCGTTACTACAGATTGAAAATCGATGCTGTGATCGATGAAACACGCTGAATCTTGGAAAACCATATCAACTTCCAAGGGATTCGCCAAGGTGAGATCGATGTACGCGGTATCTGTACACGGCCAGCCTGGATTGGCAATGAGCATCACTTGATAAACACCGGGACCGGGATAGGTATAGGTTGGTTCAAAGGCTGTACTCACATCCGAAGTTGTTGTTGGATCTCCAAAATTCCATGAATAAGAAGTCGCTCCAAAACTTTGGTTGTCGAAGGTCCAAGTCAATCCCTGACAGTAGGAAATGAAGCCCGGAGAATCTTCTTGCTCCGTAACTTCTGCTTGCAAGGTGATCACGCAGTTCACCACGCGGAATAAAAAATCGCGGGTTTGCGAATTGATGATGACCCCGTTTCTCCATTCGTTCACGCGGATTCCCACCACATAAAGTCCTAAGTTATTCGCATCCACAAATAATTGTCCTGTATTGGGATCAATGGTGGTCGTAGAACCGGGACCCAATGGTTGCGCAGCACTAATTCCTCCAGACCAGATTACCGGACCATAGGGCGGGCCTGGCGGTGGAGCAGGAGCAGGATTGAAAGAGCTCGCACCGGCGTTTGGAGTCACCAATTGATAAGTCAAAACGTCTCCATCCGGATCGGTAGCACTGTGATCGAAATACAAATTTTCGTTGTTGCAGATCACTAAAGGCGGGTAATTCACAAATCTTGGTGCACTATTTACCAACGCATTTGATGCGGTTCCCGTTATATGTGTTGTCAAGGTCAAACCGGTATCGTCCGGATTGTTCAAATTCGTGATATTCGGACCACGACAACAACGCTGATACGATAGGGTGTAGCCACCCGGAGTTGGCGGCAAATTGATAACTGTGGTGTAGATCGCCCGCTCGGTACAAATGCCTGAAGGGGGAGTAACGCAAGGATTGTTAAATACGACTGGTAAAACGGTAGAACCGGGAAAAGGAATGTTGAAAGAGGTAACTAAATTGTTGTTGAGGTCGAAAACGCCTAGACTTAATGGGTCGTCGAACTGGGCTCCGGTTGAGGCGCAGTCGCGGTACAACACGATATAAACGCGGTAATTGTTGTTGCCCAAATAGTCGTAATACATATCACCTCCCACAATGTGAGAAGCCTTTGACAAGAGTGCCAATACTAAAAATGTGATAAGTAGTATTCCTTGTTTCACAGCTACAAAACGTAATATTCGGGAAAAAGTTGGCTTTTTCACGCAAAAATTCCATTGTTCCTTACATTTTTTGTGCCAACGGTCGTTATTCTCATGTGAACTGTATTTTTTCAGCAACTAATTGAGGGCAACCATTCACGAAATCAGAACCGTTAGCGTTCGGATGATTTCTCTCGTTTCATTTTTTTTCGTCAACTTTAGGCATGCGTTTTTGGCTCGTCTTGTTTTCGTGTGCGGTCATGTTTCCGCTCTTTGCTCAGCGAGGAGTGATTCACTTGACCGGTGAGGACGGTTTGATCGATAACCGGGTGCGCGATATGGTGCACGATGATCGCGGCTTTCTCTGGATTGCTACCGCAAATGGTCTCGATCGCTTCGACGGACAGCGCTTTCTGCATTTTCAGTCGGTTGAAGGAGATCCAACAACCATTTCTTCAAACGATGTGGTGGCAATAGCTGCCGATGCCCAACAGCGCATCTGGGTAGCTACGCAAAACAAGGGCTTGTGCTGGATCGATTCGCGGACTTTTCACATTCACCGCATTGGCGCAAAACAAGGCATTCCCGGAAAAGAAATCACGGCTTTAACACGCGATGCTTCTGGAAATATCTGGTGCGGCGTGCGCAATAAAGGATTGTTCCGTTTCGATCCGAAAAGCAAACGCTTTGAAAAAATAGTGCTCAATAACGGATCTAACCAGGTTCCAACCATTACCCAAGTGTTTCAGGATAAGTTCTTCCCGGAGTATTTGTGGGCAACAACGGAAAACGGACTTTACCGTATTCACCGCCCGACGAAAAAAGCCACACATTACATCCCGAACAAACGAAACGTATTGAATCCGCAGGAACTTGCGGCAACAGATCACACCATTTACAGCATCGAACAGGATGGTAAAGGGAATTTGTACCTCGGACTGGATAAAGGCGAATTCCTGTATTTCGATCATCAACAAGACGTTTTTAAAAAAGTACCCGGTCCGTTCTTCATTCCGGAAGGCGACCGCAAACGCATTGTGGACCTGAAGTGGCGCGATACGCGTTACCTCTATGTATGCTTGGAAGACAGCGAATTCCTCTTGTTCGATGCCCGCAGTAAATCCTTCGTGCGCTATGCCGAGGCCGAACGTTCGATCTTCAATGCGTCGTGTATCGTACGGAACGGTTCGCAAATTGCCGTTGGCAGCAAAACGATGGGCTGTTACGTGCACGACGAGCGCCTGATCTTCGGGGATCGCATGCCGGAAACTACTCCGGTGAATGGCTTGTATTGGTTCAACGATTATAACGTGATGGCCAAGTGGTACCGACAAGAAAATAACCTGCTTGTGTGGGCTAACGGAGCACAACGGTTGGAAACATCGATGGCAGCAAACGAAGAGATCCTTGCTTCCGGAATCTACGGATGGAATCCCTTAGTGATCGGGAAACAAGCGGCTTACGCCTGGGAGCAGGGAAAAGTAAAGGTCATCAACGGATCGTGGGGACAATTGCAAGCGCTTTCGGCTTGTATACAAGTAAACAGCTGCTGGATCGGAACAGCAAATAAAGGTGTTTATCGCCTGTTATGGCCGGAAAATCAACGCGTACAAGCGCTACCCGGAACAGCTGATCTGGAACGCATCCAAGCATTAGGAAGCTGGAAACAATATCTATTGGTCGGACACCGAGATGGACTGACCGTGATCAATACCTTGACCAATAAGCGCGACAAGCGTCTGTTGAAGTTGGAAATAGGCGATCAGGTGCAAGCGCTCTTTATCGATGCGAAACAACGCCTGTGGGTGGGAACGCTGCACGATGGGGTTTACGTGTACGACCTGAAGAAAAACCGCATGATCAAACGCTTTACGATACGAAATGGCTTGCAAGACGAGAACGTCGGGAAGATCGTGCAGGATAAATTGGGTCGTGTTTGGGTGCTCAATCCGGGGAGTATTTCCATTTTCGATAAGCAACTGCGTTCCTTGTTTACCCTCGAGAAAAAGCACGGAATGGGGGAAGTGGTTTCGGTAGTTCCGGCAGGTGACTACCTCTTTTTCCTGGAAGAGAAAGGATTCATCACGAGTCGACTGCGTGCACCATTCCCGCCGGTTGTGGCACCACAACCTTACATTCAGCGCTTGTTAGTGCTCAATTCTGAAAACGCAGGGATGAATCTGACATCGATGGATTACGACCAGAATGATGTGCGGATCGAATTCGGGGTACTGGATTTCGCGAATGGTACGAACAACCTTGTGGCGTACCGCTTGAAGGGCTTGCAGGACGAATGGCAGCGCGGAAATGGCCGAGACGAGGTGGATTATTACAATTTATCCGGTGGAAAATATGTGTTCGAGTTGCGTATCCGCAAAGACGGTATCGAATCGATCGCGCGTTATCCTTTTGAAGTGGCACCGCCGATCTGGCTGCGTTGGTGGTTCATCGTCATGGTGATCGTCATACTCTTCTTATCCATTCGGGCCTACTTGCGCTTGCGGATCAAACGCATCGAGCAGGAACAAGAGGTGAAGGCCCAGTTCAACGCCCAATTGATTGAAATGGAAGCGAAAGCTTTGCGGGCACAGATGAATCCGCACTTCCTGTTCAACAGTTTGAACTCCATCCGCTTATTCGTCTTGAAGAACGATACCGACAGCGCGTCCAATTACATGGCGAAATTCTCAAAGTTGCTGCGCATGATCTTGAACCACTCGCGTCAGGATATGATCACGGTGTACGACGAAATGCAGTCTTTGAAATTGTACCTGGAATTCGAGCGTTTGCGTTTCGATAAAGGATTTGATTTCGATTTGCAGATCGATGGACAAGAAGTACTCGATTGTCAGATCCCGCCGATGATCATTCAGCCCTTCGTAGAAAATGCAATCTGGCACGGATTGATGCCGCGCGAAGACGATCAGGGACACCTCCACGTAGCCTTCCGCAAGGAACCGGGAAGATTGGTGGTGGAAGTGCGCGACAACGGGATCGGGCGGGAACGTTCCAAACACAATAACGCCAAGCGCAGCCTGAAAGAGGGCAGTGTGGGCTTACAAATTACCAAAGACCGTTTGAAAGCACTTTCGAAGCGTACCGGAAGGGAAAATGACTTCGAAATCACGGATTGTTACGATGAAAATCAACAACCTATGGGAACTTTAGTTATCTTAACCTTCGAAACCGAAACACTATGATACAGTTACGCGCTATTCTAGTAGACGATGAAAAGCACAGTTTGGAGACAACAGCCATTTTGGTGCGCAAGTTTTGTCCGGATGTAGAGATCCTGGCCGAATTGAGTTCACCTTTGGAAGCTTTAGACGTGATCAACGAAATGGAACCGGACTTGCTATTCATGGACATTTCCATGCCGAAGATGAACGGCTTTGAGTTGCTGAATGCTTTGACCTACAAAGATGCGGATGTTATTTTCACGACGGCGTACGACGAACATGCTTTGGAAGGATTCAAGCAAGGCGCGATCC
>JBMLQF010000208.1:0-9299 GCA_049241705.1 Fluviicola sp.
CACTTTTATAAAGCCTATCAGGAAACTGAGAGGCTTTTTTTGTGCTGTAGTTTGGAAGGACAAGTCTCCCCTGAAGCACCATGGCGTTTGTTTATAAGCACCTTAGAATGCACGAATTAAGAATGGGGAGATGGAAATTAATTCAGTTTAAAGATTACCACTTCAATACTTTAACACGATCTTCTCCAATATGCAGTAAGTACAAACCTGCCGAAAGTTCTCTGCCATTCAAAGTGAATTCCATTGAGGTAATTATTCCAGATTGGACGACTTTATTGTTTAAATCCATCAAAATATAGGCTTTCCCCTCTTGTCCAATAATCTCAAACGATTCGGAAAAAGGATTTGGAAGAATATTAATGGCAGCATGGCCAAAATCCTGTAAACTCAGATCATTGATGTATACAAATCCATCACTGTAACTGGTGTCTGTTAATGACGCTCCATTTGTCGCTGAAAGTTTTATGCGATAATCTGCCTGATTTACCAAGCCATTCAGAAGTTGTTGTTCGTTACTCATAGTAACCGCAAAAGGAGCAAGTATTTCAATGCCATTCGAAATCTCCTCGACAGAGGCCAAAAGCTGCGAAATCCCTGAATTCGTATCAATTGCTATCAAATTTGCTAGATCTAAAAGCGAAGTATTCAATAAGGTGTCACTATCCATCAAGCCATCAGTTGGGACCTGCAAAATCGGCGGCGTAAAATCAACATTATAAATGGTGCTGTCGATTCCCCAATTGTCATAGATATCAAGTGATTGAACAAGAACTCGTCCTGCTTGCTCGCTTACTGACGGATTACATTGGAAAAAATGACCATTTGGCCCGACCAATAATTGATCGTTTCCGAGAACACCGATGGATACGCCTACATAATCGACATTGAATTGCGCATTACCACTTCTCAATGAAATACCGTTACTTGATTGAAGTGGTGTGGCGTCTATCCATTCACCAAGATATTCACCATCAATATACAAACGAATGGTTCCAGATGTTAAATTGTATGTTGTTTGACAATGATAAGTTTGACCTGGATTAATAGCGTAAGGAAAACTTGCCACAACACTGAATACATCGTTGGTCACCTCGTATAATTGTATGATATCAGTATCAACTCTAAACCATACAAAATATGAATTACCGCGATTAGGTAAATTTAAGTCACTGCACATGAAATGAATTCCAGCACGACGATTTGTGCCTGCTCCAGTGATAGATCCACGCCATTCGAATAGATAATCATCTGAACTCGTAAGCGGTATTGCCAATGCAAAATTAGTATTACCACTCGCTTCGTCCGTTTGAACAACGTTTCCATTAGAATAGGTCCATGTTCCGGTTACTGCACTCCATGTTGTTGTTCCTGTCATCGTTTCATAAGCTTGCCCTGTGTTTGGATTTCCCTGCCAGCTTGAATTATCCAATGAATGCGCATTCCAATATGTTGCTAAGACACCACTCTGATCTGTTGACTGTGCCGATAAAACAGTATTTACAGTTTGCCAGGATGAAGGCAATGAGACTTGAATTGTTGGCGGTGTGCTGTCCTGTATGCACGCGTAACTCATTTTCCAACCTGAAGAACGAGTACTTCCATCAGATTTAAAACGTAGGGTTAATGCACCGCTCGTTGTAGTGAAGGTACCAGGCCCATTTGTTCCATGATAAAAGCCGAACAAAGGATCAGCCGTTGAATTTCCGTCATACAACCACAAGGTATCAAAATTTTGTTCGGTTGAAAACTCGAGGAAAATGATATCAATCCCAACAGCTCCGGGAGGATTGATCGTGTATTCAACCAATTCATTGTTATAATAGTTCACTTCTGGACCACCTTCATCGTATAAGGTATCCGAACAATTCCAAGTATTGCAGGTGGTCAATTTTTCATCGATCGCCTGCCACAAATCGGTGTAACCGTCGTCATAACCCAAGGCCCAAATACCAATACCCTTTAAACCGCGTCGATTTACCAGATCATACCGATCTTTGAGTTCATTTGCCTCTGAAATCCAACATTGTCTCCAAGTTCCCGCGTTTTGAAATATATATGCCTTGCTGGCAGAGCGCGAATTGTAGATTGGATTTACATAATTCCCGCTTGTATTCGTGCGAACAACATCATAGGTTCTTGAAAAAACATTAGCTCCTGTTGTACTAGCCGGAATTGCATTCGATGTTGTTTCCCATTCTCTTCCATAATAAGGCAATCCCAGAACTAATTTGGACGCGGGTATTCCTGAGCTCATGTAATACGAAACTGATCGGGAAAGAGAATAATCATAGGTGCTTGAAAAACCGTAAAGCGGATCTGTTGGTCCAGCTTGGGCACTTCCGGAGTAGTAATAATCGTACCCCATTATAGTAAAGAAATCCACAACGTTGTTCAATGCCGGTTCGTCAAACAAATTACTCCAGTCAACGGCATATAAACACATTGATAATTGATAATTCGGGTTAGCCGCATGTAGAGCAGTACTCAAATTGATCATGAATGCCGTTAGATTGGCACTTTGACTGGAAGGAACTCCCTCAAAATCGATGTTTATCCCATGAGCTCCTCTTGCTTGGATCATGGAAATCAAATTATTGATTAGCGTAGTTTGAGCACTTGCATTGCCAAAGAAAGTAGCGTGATTAGAAAATAAAATGACGCAAAGATGTACATCGGTATTGTTGGCCAAAGCTGAATCGACCGCATCATTGGTAGAAAAACCATGGGTACTCGTTGCATTTCCCGTTGCTGGATCTACTTCATAGCCAAAGAAACATAAGTCACTGAGCAGATCCCATTGATAATTCTGCTCGGCACCATTCATCCAATAGGGGTGCCACCCGAAAACGGTTTTGTTGAGTGTGCAATTGTTCTTGGTGGTAACATAATTTACCAAAGGAGATGGTTGCCAATCTGATGTTTCAGTAGGGTGCGCGTTCAACTCATCAATATGTGTGCTTTGAGAATGAGCGAAAAAGGTGAATAAGCAAAAAACCAACAAATACGACCTCATAGTAGCGTTTTAATCTCCTAAAGTTAAAACTTGTTGGGCAATAAAAAAGGGATTTTCTAATAGAAAACCCCTTGAATATCAACTAAATCGATTGATTAACCTACGATTTCAGCATCTGAGAAATGGAAAGCTCCTTCGATTGCAGCATTTTCATCAGAATCGGAACCGTGAACAGCGTTACGTCCTTTAGATTCAGCATAGTATTTACGGATAGTACCTTCAGCTGCTTCAGCAGGATCTGTAGCACCGATCAATGCACGGAAATCTGCAACTGCATTGTCTTTTTCCAAGATAGCAGCAACGATTGGACCCGAAGTCATGTATTCAACCAATTCACCATAGAATGGACGCTCAGCGTGTACTTCATAGAATTTTTTTGCTTGATCCTCAGACAAACGCGTCAATTTCATCGCTTTGATAGAGAATCCTGCTTGAATGATCATATCGATGATCTTACCCATGTGACCGTTCTCGATCGCATCTGGCTTCAACATGGTGAATGTTCTGTTACCTGACATAGTGCTCTTATTTGTGTTAAAATTTTGCGCAAAAGTACAACATTATTCGCATTTATAACGCATGAACCTGAGGAATCTTTAAAATTTAGACATGTCTAAAATAATTGTATATTTGTTTGTAAAATAAGGTCTCATGCAGCTTTCACAAAGTGAAGAGAATTACATCAAAGCAATCTATGCCTTGTCACAAGAACACGGAAAAGATATTGCAACAAACGACTTAGCAGAAAAGATGTCAACCAAAGCATCTTCTGTGACGGATATGTTGAAGAAATTGACCGATAAGGAGCTTTTGAAGTACAAGAAATACCAAGGTTGTTCCTTAACGCTTCTTGGAAAGCAAGTTGCTCTGGGAATTGTGCGCAAGCACCGTTTGTGGGAAGTGTTTCTGGTGGAAAAATTGCAATTTGGGTGGGATGAAGTACACGAGATTGCTGAACAATTAGAACATATTCAATCGGTTCAATTGACTAACCGCCTAGAAGAGTTTTTAGGTTTTCCAAAAGTTGACCCACATGGAGATCCCATTCCAAACCGAGAAGGAGAATTTGCAGAAATACCTCAACGCACTGTTTTAAGTCAGGTGGAGATTGGCAAAAGCGGAATTGTAATGGGAGTAGAGGATGGTGAGGTTAGCTTTTTGAAGTATCTGAATAAGATTGGACTAACCTTGGGGATCACCATTCTGGTTGAGGATAAACTGGATTTTGATGGCTCCTTACTGATCTCAATGAACGGAAAACAAATTCAATTTTCTCAAGTGGTCGCTTCGAAAATCTCTGTGCAACTTATATGAAATTAGGTCTCTTTGTCGGATTGTTGTTTGTGCTCTTAGCGTGTGTTCCGCCTGAAAGGTCACGCCAGAAGCCGCTTGTAGTGTGCACAACGTCTATCATTGCGGATGGGATGCAAGAAATTTTTGGAAACCAAGTAGAGGTTCGAGCTCTGATGGGACCGGGAGTTGATCCTCACACCTATAATCCAAGGCCTTCAGATATACATTGGTTGAATGAAGCTTCCGTGATCGTGTGCAATGGCTTTCACCTGGAAGGAAAAATGGTGAGTTTATTCGAACAGATTAAAAACAGGAAAACGGTACTTGTGCTTTCGGACTATGTTCCTCGAAATGAACGAATACTATTAGATGATCATATTGTAGATCCGCATTTTTGGTTTGATTCGCGTCTGTGGCTTGAATCAAATTATCAAGCTGCCTTAAAGATATCCGAGCAGTTTGGTTTAAATTCTCAGCAAGTACTTGCGAATTTTCAGGATTGGAAAAGAGCGGTAACGGAGATGGAACATGTTTATTCCGAAAAGGTTAAGCAGATACCTTCAAATCAGCTGGTCTTGATTACTTCACACGATGCGTTTCACTATTTCGGAAGGCGCTTTGATGTTCGCGTTTATGCCATTCAGGGAATTTCTACGGCTCAAGAACCGAGTGTAAGAGCAATTATGGATCTTACAGACTTGATCGTTCAGCAAAAGGTACGAGCAATCTTCGTGGAGAATTCTGTCAATCCGAAAACGATTGAATCCTTGAAATCTGCTTGCCAACAGAAGGGGCAACAAGTTGGAATCGGAGGAGC
This sequence comes from Fluviicola sp., assembly GCA_049241705.1. GTDB lineage: Bacteria > Bacteroidota > Bacteroidia > Flavobacteriales_D > Crocinitomicaceae > Fluviicola. The sequence continues at coordinate 5,124 of JBMLQF010000208.1, forward strand.
GCTTTATTCGGATGCTCTGGGTAACAAGGGATCTCATGCCTCCACCTATAAAGAAATGATGGAACATAATCTAAAAACGGTCATTAACGGCTTGAATTGATATGGAAACAAGTATTCGCATTGATAAATTGTCGGCAGCTTACGGTTCGAATCAGATCTTAACCGATCTGGATGTTCAATTTCCGGTTGGTGAGATCATTGGGATCATTGGACCGAATGGCTGTGGAAAATCAACTTTACTGAAGGCCATGCTTGGTTTGATCCCGGATGTAAAAGGAGAAGTTCAGTTTTTCGGACGACCAATCGACGCCCAAAGAGAAACGATCGCTTACGTGCCTCAGCGTGAAACGGTAGATTGGGATTTTCCGATATCTGTGCGCGAGGTAGTCGAAATGGGAGTTTTTAAACCCGGGAAATGGTGGCGCAAAAAAACAACTGCTGAATCAGAACAGGTTCAGAACGCTTTGCAAAAAGTTGGCATGTGGGACTTTGCAGACAAACCAATTGGCGATCTTTCTGGAGGACAACAACAACGTGTTTTTGTTGCTCGCGCATTGGTTCAGCAGGCCGATATTTTACTCATGGATGAACCGTTCGTGGGAATTGATATGGTTTCTCAAGAACAGATCTGGCAAAATTTACACGAATTACGTGATCAGGGAAAAACCATCCTGATCGTTCATCATGATCTGGGATCAGCACGTAAGCATTTTGATCGATTGTTAATGATCCATCAGGGGAAAATTGGAGCTTTTGATAAACCGGATGTTGTCTTGTCAAAAGAACTGTTACAGCGTGTTTACAGTGGATTCATAATAGTACAAGAATGATGATTGGTTCCTATTTTACCTTGGTAATGATTGGTGCCGGTCTCATCGGGATGATCTGCGCCCAAATTGGGTTCTTCGCTTACTTGAACAAACGTTCATTAGTAGGAGATGCACTTGCTCACAGCGTATTGCCGGGTGTGGTGGCTGGATTCTTATGTTCCTTGTCCAGAAATCCGTTCTATCTGATGTTGGGAGCAATGATCTCAGGCATGTTGGCCACGCTTTGGATGCAGTATTTGGAACGGAAAACGCGCTTAAAAACAGATGCGATCATTGCATTAACGATGAGTAGTTTTTCTGCTTTGGGACTTTGTGGACTTTCTTTTACTCAAAAACTCGAAGCAGGAGATCATGCAGGATTGGGGGATTTCTTGTTTGGAAGTATTGCAGCAATGCAGTTGCCTGATATTCAATTGCTATTTGGTGTGGCCTTGATCATGGGGTTGGTGTTTTGGTTTTTTTATCACCGTTTAATAGCCCTCGCATTCAACAAGGAGTTCATGGAGATCAAAGGATTTCCTGTGAAATGGTACGGATTGTTGATGAACCTGATGTTGATGATCACTATTACATTAGGAATTCAATTGTTAGGGGTTGTCTTAATCTCGGCGATGCTTATTTTGCCTGTTGTAACTGCTCGTTTTATGGTGAAATCAAATACCTGGATCTTTCGTGTGGCCATGATCATTGGCGTTATCTGTGCGCTTTCTGGCACTTATTTTTCAAGCTTGGGTGAAGGATTGCCAACGGGGCCTGTTATTATTCTTACGACGATCTTGTTGTTGGGAGTTACATTGATTGTTAAACGTTTGATGAATCGACGCGTATGATGGATACTTGGTTGATGATCTTTACCGCAATTACAGTTGCAGTTCCCGCTTCCTTGCTGGGCGTATTACTCGTTTCCAGAAAAATGGTCATGATAGCAGATGCGATCTCACACAGCGTTTTACCCGGTATTGTTGTGAGTTTTTTGATGTTCAATTCTCGTGAAGGATGGATCATGTTATTGGCTGCAGTGCTCAGCGGACTTTTAAGCACGGTTTTGATAAATTTCATGAAGTTTAAACTACATGTTAGGGAAGATGCTGCAATTGGATCTGTATTTACATTCATGTTCGCAGCTGGCGTGCTTGGTATCGCGATTTTCGCGGGTTCAAACACGGATCTGGACCAGGACTGTCTGTTGTATGGAGATTTGGAGACTTCCGTGTTGGATCAGTTGATCATTCAGGGACGTGTATGGGGAACGCGAGCCTTGCTTCAACAACTTGCAATGACTGCAGGAATTATTGTTGTATTGTTAGTTGCGCGTAAAGCTTGGAAGATCTGGGCTTTTGATCCTGATTTCGGGAAGTCAATCGGAATGCGGATTCGTTCATGGGAAATGATGCTGCTTTTCTTGGTCAGTATCTATGCTGTTTTGAGTTTTGAAAGTGTTGGAGTTGTTTTGGTAATCGGACTTTTGGTGCTGCCACCGGCAACAGCGATTCAATTGACACGGAATTATCGCTTAACTTTCATTTATTCTGCATGCATAGGAGTCCTTGTTTCCGTCATTGGCGTTTACGTTGCAAAAAGCTTGGATATTTCGATTGCTCCAACGATTGTAACGATGAATGGTCTATTATTCGCGACGATTGTTTTCGCGAATCATCTGCGCGCACTTTCAAAAGTTTAATCTGCTGTTTTTGAATGATTTTGAAAATGCAAGAATTCACTTTTTTTAGGAATAAATATTCTGAAAATAAGTTGTGTACACCATATCCTTGACCTATATTTGCATCACGAAACAACAATTTCATAGTTGTAGTTTTTGGGTTTTATAGTTTTAGCATGGTTTAGCAAAAAGAGGAGTGAGTTACTAAGAATTTACTCCTCTTTTTGTTTTTATTAACAATCCTTTCACGGCCCAAATATTTTCCATTAATTTGATCTTCTGAAACGCTGAACATGAATAAAATCATTTTATTTATTGCATTTTTCTGTACCGCTTTTTTCGGTCTGTCACAAACTCAAGGTGTTGCATTCTCAACAGTAGGAAAAGGTGTGGCAACTCCATTTGTTACCGATTACCATTGTTTGGGGATCAATGTTTCCGGTTTAGGCTGGGGAACGGGATTTGAAGGAAAGCGTTTCACTACTGGAATGACGGAGTTCAGTTTTGGATTGTACAGTGATTCTCTGACTTCGGACAAGCTTAAGAATTTGAGTAAAGCCTTGTATCAACAAGCGACCAACAAGGATGAAACGCCGTTTGACTATCAGAAGCAAATTGACGCTGCTGCCATGTATGCTCAGGCCGGAATTGCTGTGAATGTTGATTACAATTGGGGTGGTTTTGCTTTTCAATCACCTAAGTTTGGTGGTATCGCATTCAATGTGCGCGAAAACTACCAATGGTATTCCAAATTGAATGATCAAACTACGGATATCATTTTTCGAGGAAAATTGTCGAATTACTTTGATTCCTTAACTGTAGTATTTGGAACGGATACTTCTCAAATTGCCAACTCTGCCAGTTTATCTCAAGACACTTTGGCAGCAGTTATTCAAGGTTCTATTTCTGTTCCCTTAAAGATCAGTCAGCTTACGGATGGATCAAATATTCGCTTGGTTTGGAACAGGTCTTACAATTTGGGATATGGAAGAAAGTTGTTTGGACGTGACTCAGTTTTTGTTGTTTATGGTGGAATTGGAGGTCGTTTGATCCAATCTATGGCGATGTTCGACATGGAATCGCGAGATGGAGAATTGACCATGTACACTTCGCTTACACCAGCCTTCAATATTGATTATGGCAACATTGCTGGTTCAAACATTTTGGGTACAAATGATGGATTCTTTCCTAAAGCAGTAGGTAATGGTTACGGAGTCGATTTGGCAGCAAGTGTAGAGTTGTTCAGTAAATTGCGTTTGGCTGTTGCGGTGAATAATATCGGGTCAGTGACGTATACACGAAACGTCTACAAAGTACAAGATTCCATTTTCGGAAGCTTTAGCTTGAATGGTTTGAACAATGCGAATATCACGAACTCTGTCAATTCATTATTGCGCGAAGGCGGAATTCTAAATCTTGTTGGACAAGAAAAGTACGTCTTGACAAATGCTGCTGATATTCGTTTTGGAGCTGCGTTTACACCTTGGAAATTTTTGCGATTGGGTTTGGATATTGTTGCTCCTTTCAACAGTGAAACTCCGGGATCTATCCAAAATGCAGTCTATTCATTTGGTGCAGAGATCAGACCGGTGAAATGGTTGGCATTGAACGCTGGTTATTACGGTGGTGGAATTTACAGAAGCAACATTCCAATCGGAATCACATTCATGTTGCGTGAAGGGGCGT
>JBMLQF010000209.1:0-3920 GCA_049241705.1 Fluviicola sp.
AAGTCTGGCAGGAATTCCAACTCCCCGAAAACATGCAGCTAAAACTATTGATTTCTCCACGCACCATGCGCGTTTGTGTGTGAGGATCTCGCTAGCCTTTAATGCTTGAGGACGCAGATCCAAGTGGTACGGATCGTATAAGAAGCGGTCACGCACATGCTCATACAACCAATTCGCAGTTGCCTTTGTTGAAAGTCCACTAGGAATCTCGCTCAATAATTCCTGCACGCGCGGATGTGTAAAATCCATCGTTTCTGTTGGGGCGAGAAATTCATCAAATGCGTGTTCTTGTTCCATGGTGTACCGCGAAATTAGTAATTTCGTGAGGTGGACAAAGAAAAGCAATCCAAACTTCGCGCGGAATTCGAAAATCACTTGAATTCGCCACTCCCCTTACTCATTCGCTTGCGCAATGTGGTGTTTGGGAAAGTGAAGCCAGATTTGTACACACAACTCAGTTTTTTCTTTGCCTTGTTACTTTGGTTCGTGTTTTTTCTGTGGTCGGTAATGGGATCTGTTGTAATCCGTTCGCATATGTGGATCGAGGAAGAGAAAAAGATCCAAGTTTCGAAATTGATCGATCAACGCGGCATCGAATTGGGATTTGAACCGCAATCATTCATTGGTCGTTTGGAAGCGTTCTATGCACTCGGTATTATTCTTTGGTTAGTGGCGTTCTTCGGTTTGATCCTGATGTGGCGCAAGAACTTCCGCTTTGTGTGGTTCTTTTTTGGTGGAGCCGGACTTTATTTGCTATTCATGTTAGTCATGCTCGGCTTCGATTATTGGGCCAACGACACGACGCTTTTCGATAAAGTAAGCTACTTCCTTTTAGTCGGACATACTGCTTTTTATGCCTATTACTTGAAAAAGGAACAAGATGGCGAGCCGATCCAGTTCTTTGGTGTCGATCTGAATGGCGACGACGAAGATTAGCCGACCTCGAAACGGGTTTGCAATTCTTTCAACAAATTCCCAACTACCTTATCCGGTTTGTGTAATTCGTTTGGCAGGAAAATATGTGCCTGTTTGTAATATTCCTTGCGCCAAGTTAGCTGTTCTTCTACAAATGGAAAAATGGCGTTATCATCCAATTCGGCAACAAGTGGACGGATGGCACGCTCTTCTTTCAAGCGACGGGCAAGTGTTTGCAAAGAAGCATTGACATAAACGACCACACCATGCGCTTTTAAACGATCCATGTTGTTATGAAAACAAGGCAAACCTCCACCGGTAGCGATAACACTTGGTTTCAAGTCCGCTAAACTTTCGCAGAAAGTACGTTCCAAGTCCCGAAAATGATCCTCTCCTTTTACCGCAAAGATCTCGCGAATGGTTTTACCCGTTTGTACCTCGATAGCGGAATCACTGTCAATAAAATTGCTACCCAATTGTTCGGCCAGCATGCGACCAATCGTACTTTTTCCGGAGCCCATGTAGCCCACCAAGATGATGTGTTTCGTCAATCCCATTTTTTACCAGATATGATTCGTGCTGTTTTCAATTGTTGTAGAACTGCTTCCAACTTTTCCAGATCCTGTTCGGAATTGAAGGCATTGAAAGAAAATCGAATAAATACATTCCCATGCTGCACCATCACGGGCATTTCGATCTTGAATTCGTTGTATAATTGCTGCTTGAGAGCTACCGGATCGTCGCAAGTGATGCCAATGGATCCCATTTGTCCGATGAAATGATCATTCACTGGTGCCAATGGAACGGTGTTCAATAAATTGCATAAGCGGAGCAACCACTGCTGCACGATAGCGCGGTTTTTAGCAGCTTCCTGCCACCAATCGTGTTTGGTTAGAAATTCGATAGAGCTTTCCAGACAACAGAACGCCGAAAAATCGCGTGTTCCATTGAATTGGTGATGATCGATGAACGTAGATTCTCCCGGAAAATCAGCTTCGTAACCCCAACTGATCAAAACAGGATCCATCGGTTGCAAATGCTTTTTCAGATGTAAAAAAGAAACACCTTTCGGAGCCATCATCCACTTGTGGCAGGCACCTACATAGGCATCCGCATCCAGTTTATCCAGATCCAGTGGAACATGTGCCGGAGCATGCGCTCCATCAACAATGATAATCAAGCCTCTGTTTTTAGCTTCCCGAACAATTTCTTCAACCGGCAAGATCAGTCCTGTAACACTTGTGATGTGACTGATAAACACCACTTTCGTATTTTCTGAATACCCCGCCCAAAACTCCTTCAGGAATGCCTCTTTCGAGGAAATAGGCAGGGAAATTTTGGATTGAACATAGCGTGCGCCTTTTTCGGAACAGTAAAAATTCCAAGCGCGATCACAGGCCCCGTATTCCAAATTGGTTGTCAATACTTCATCCCCGGCTTTCAGATCTAAACCACGCGCGAGTATATTGACCGCATAGGTGGGATTTTGCACCAGAACTAAGTCAGACGGATCCGCATTCAGATACTTCGCAAGTGCCTTTCGGTTAGCTGCAACGCGTTTTGGTCCGCTTACAGTAATGAATTGAACCGGTTCTAATTCCAATTCTCGCTGAATTGCTTGGTAGGTTTCGAAGATCGGCTTCGGCGTAGCACCAAAAGAACCAAAGTTCAGAAACGTAATTTCGGGATTCAGCAAAAACAGGTCTTTCATGTTTATTGGTGTTTTGTCCAGATCTGCACCAATTCAACAAGCGTATCTACTGCTTTTTGCATATCCTGTACACTCACGTATTCGTGGCGAGAGTGGATCGCCATTTCACCTGTGAAGATATTCGGACAAGGCAATCCCATGAACGACATGCGCGAACCGTCCGTTCCACCACGAATTATAGTTGGACGTGGAGTGATACCGGCTTGTTCCATCGCCTGAATCGCGTAATCCGTTACGAAAGGCACATCGCGAATGATCTCTTTCATATTGCGATATTGCTCCTGAATTTTGCAAGTATAGCTGGCTCCCGGAAATTGAGAGATCGTTTCTTTCATGTAGTTTTCCAAGCGGGCCTCATACTCCGCCAATTTCGCCGTGTCGTGGTCGCGAATAATAAAAGAAACCGATGCTTCTTCCAATCCGCCAGAAATCGCCGTTGGATGCACAAATCCTTCCCGGCCTTCGGTAGCCTCCGGACACCAATTGTCTTTTGGTAAACTATCTACAAATGCAGCAACTACTTTGATCGCATGAACCATTTTCCCCTTTGCATAACCGGGGTGAGCACTGACACCAGAAATATGAAACGTCATGGCATCCGCAGAAAAAGATTCGTCTTCTATAGCACCCAATTCACCCGAATCCAAGGTATATCCGAAATCTGCATTCAATTTTTGCATGTCGAGTTGTTCCACTCCTCTACCCACTTCTTCATCAGGCGTAAACAGAATACGGATCTTACCGTGTGGAATTTCCGGGTTACGCATCAACTGCGTAGCCAGATCCATAATGATCGCTACTCCGGCTTTGTCATCAGCGCCTAGTAAAGTAGTTCCAGAAGCTGTGATCAAATCGTCTCCAATCTTTTCTTTGAGATATGGATGCTGCTCAACCGTGATCACTTGTGATGGATCATCCGGTAAAACAATCGGTTGTCCGGTGTAAGATCGATGTACGATTGGTTTCACATTCGTACCTGAACAGTCGGGTGCCGTATCAATATGAGAACAAAAACAAATCGTTGGAACAGCATGCGACACATTAGCTGGAATGGTAGCATAAACATAGCCCCATTGATCTGTCTCAGCGTCGGAGACACCTAGTGCTTTTAACTCATCTACCAAGATTGCGGATAAATTCTTTTGTTTTTCCGAAGATGGAAAGGAGGTGCTATTGGGATCGGCAGTAGTATCTAACTGTGCGTAGCGAACGAAACGTTCTTCAACAGAATATGGTGCATTTTTCATGAAGGTAAAGTTAAACGAAATTCAGTGTCACGAGAATAAAGAACGTA
>JBMLQF010000210.1:0-6373 GCA_049241705.1 Fluviicola sp.
ACGAGTCATTTTCATAAATGGTTTTACCGCAATGGCACCGGCATTGTTGACCAAATAATCGATTTGAGGAAGATCTTGGATGATCTGTTCTAAATTAGATTTTAGATCCGGTGCTGATAAATCCAAATGGCGAAGGTGCAGATTTCCTGAATCCGAAAGCGTCAATGATCGCGCACAACCAGTAGTATCTATTCCTTTTGCAGAAAGATTTTCAATTAACGCTTTGCCGATACCTCTGCTGGCACCGATTACCAAAGCTATTTTAGACATCGAAATCTAATTTTAATACTTCACTCGTAGGATGAGCTTGGCAAGTCAAAACATACCCTTCTTTCACCTCATCGTCTGTCAAAGCATAGTTGATCGTCATGCGCGCACTACCTTCAATGATCTTCGCTTTACAGGTGCAACATACTCCACCTTTACAAGAATAAGGAACATCTTGTCCGGCAGCATCAAGTGCGTCTAAAATACTTTTCCCATTGGTCGGCAATTCGATTTGAACGATCTGATTGTCTAATACAGCAGAAACCTTGGACACTCCTTCGAAAGCTCCAACCACTGTCGTTTCTTCCTGTTTCATCAAAACCGGAGTAGTGAATAACTCAAAATGAATGCGTTCTTTTTGAATGCCGAAAACAGTCAACACCTCTTGAGCGCCCATGATCATTGCTTCTGGCCCACAAATAAAGAAATGATCTGCACGCAACAACGACAATTCAGCTTTAATTGCCTCACTGATGGCTTGTTTATCTAAACGACCTTTTTGAGATCCTGCTACATCTGCTCGAGAATAATACAAATGCACATTCACTTGAGGAAGTGTTTGTAATTCCTGAACGAACATGGCTTCTTCCGGATTTGTGTTGCCGTAGAACAAGTTCAATTGTTGATCTGGAGACAGCGATTTTGCAATCGAGAAAATAGGTGTAATACCTGAACCTGCTGCAAAAGCAACAAGATTTTTTGAGCCAGATGGAACTTTGAAATTTCCTTGAGGAAAGTCAACTTCGATACTGTCACCTGCCTTCAAGGTATGAACTAGCCAGTTGGATGCTTTTCCACCTTCAATTGCCTTCACACCAACAGCTAATCCATCGTTCTTTCCACTACAAATAGAATAAGATCGGATAAGTGTTTCATTTCCTAATGGACAATGCAAGTTGATATATTGCCCTGGTTCGAAATCAAATTCCTGCTGAAGAGATTCCGGAATCGTGAAAGCGATCATGCTGGCAGAAGCACTCACTTTTTGATTTGAAGCAACAGTTAATACTGCACTTCGTTTTTTAGTTTCTCCTTCCGAAGACTTCTTAAATCGTGAAAATAATCCCATGGATCAATCGTCAAATGATACAACTAATTTTTCGGATGTTGGGTGAGCTTGACAAGTGAGGATATATCCTGCTTCAACTTCGTCTTTTTCCAACGCGTAATTAACATCCATTAATGCGCTACCTTCCAGGATCTTTGCCTTGCATGTACAGCAAACGCCCCCTTTACAAGCATAAGGAAGATCAGCTCCGGCTTTATGACCAGCCTCAAGAATATTCGTGTCGTCTGAATTTAAATCGAAGTCGAAATGATCGTCATCCATAATGATCGTCACTTTCGCTTTTACTACCGCACCATCCACTTTTACTTTTTCAGCTTTCGGCGCTACTGGCGTTCCGAACAATTCAAAATGGATCGCATTTTCACCAATTCCTGCTGCAGATAAACCATCCTTAACAGCATGGATCATTGATTCAGGACCACATATATAAACACCATCAGGTTGAGATTGGCGCAAAAAAGCATAGTGTAATTGATTTACTTTCTCTTGATCAATACGTCCCTTTTGCAATTTATTACCTAAACTCTCACGACTCAAAACATGAACCGGGTTAAAGCGCATCATATTTGCATTTTTCAAGGCTTCGATCTCTTCGCGGAAAATGATCGATGAAAATCCTTTATTTCCGTAGAACAAAGTAACCGTACTTTTTGGTTCCTCTTCTAAAACTGCTTTCGCAATGGCAATGACTGGCGTAATTCCTGACCCAGCTGCAAACAAGGCATAATGTTTTTGATTGGAATTGTTGGTCTTAACCATGAAGTTTCCACTTGGAGTCATGACATCCATGACATCGCCTGCTTTCAATTCCGTGGTAGCCCAAGTTGAAAATTTTCCGTTCTCAACACGTTTGATCGCAACACGTAATTCCTGTTCAAATGGAGCAGTGCAAATGGAATACGAACGTCTTACTTCTTCTCCATCGATATTCGCCTTTAATGTCAAATATTGACCAGGTTCGTATGCATATTCAGCCTTCAACTCAGCCGGGATCTCAAATGCCACAGATACGGTGTCTTCTGTTTCCTGACGCACATCAGAAATGCGCAATGAATGGAATTTTGGTGTCATTACAATTCAATATTTGTATGCAAAAATAACATTAATCTCAGCTCAGAGTTCGCGCTTCTTACACGCAACTTTACAGAACGATTAATTTAGAATGAATCCACGTGTTTCCGTTCGAAATCTGAACAACGTATGTCCCCGGAGCCAATTCTGAAATGTCGATGGTTTCCTTAGCTTCAACTTCGAACATTTTCCCATCCATGGACAGGATCTGAACACGCGTCATGATAAAATTATCCGGTAGGATCAATTGAATCTCATGTGTAGCAGGGTTTGGGAAAATCAATAAACTTTCATCGGTTATTTCTGTAATATCAGTTGTGTTTAACGCTTCTAAAACAGCTCGCCACGCATGAATTTTACCCATACCCCAACGTGTGTGCCCCGGAGCTGTAATCGTTCCGGTATTGTTATCCAATCGTGCTGTAGTTTTGATGATCTGTTTCACCTGAGCTGCGGATAAATTCGGATTGGCATCCAACATCAATGCAACAATTCCTGTAACGGCAGGTGACGACATGGAGGTGCCAGAAAATTTCGCAAAATCGTAGTCGGTGCCATTGAAATTAACTGTTTGAACTGCTGTGTAACCGGCATCCGTGAAGCTGGAAATAGAAGAAGTTACGGAAACACCCGGCGCACTGATATCTGGTTTCATTTCTTCTGTGATCAATGGACCAATACTTGTGAAACTTGCAAGTTGACCGCCCACCAAATTACCAGTGCCGGAATAATATTCAGAACTATAGGCACCAACACTAATCACGTCTGGAGAACAGGTTGGTTCACCGATACTGTAATTTGCATCACCAGCTAAACCATTGCTCCCATAAGCATAGAACGGCATTCCCCAATTCCCAACTCCGGTTGTCAATTCTGTGACATTCCAGTAATGCACCGTGCCATCAGTTGCAAAACTTTCCAGTACGGCCCAATAACCATACGGATTGTAAAGTCGAAGGCGCAAATTCGAACGTCCATTCAGTGGATGGGCATGCTCGCCCCCAACGTTATACCAAAGTGTATCTGAATTGATAACTAAAAAGGTGTCAATGTAAGATGAGATTGTTGCCGTATGGATGGTATCACTTTCTGTTAATAAAACATTCGAACCATTATAAACTTTCAATCGGATGCCAAAATCTTTTCCAGTTTCACCCCACATGGTAATGGATTGTCCCCACATGTTTGGATTTGATGCATAGGAATAGAATCCAAAACGCGATTGGAAGCTGTCGTTGTTGAAGACTTTTTTAATGTGGTAATTGACATTTCCGTTGTTTCCGGCAGAAGAAACGAAAACAACTCCCTGATCACTCAGAGTACCGATAGCTTGAGACAGCAAAGAATTTCCATCCAATGTTCCCATATATGTGAGTCCCCAACTCATGTTTACAACTAATCTTTTACCATCAGCTTGTGCAACTTCTTGCATCCAATTGAAACCGTCGATCACAGAAGCTGCATCGATCAAAAAGGTACAAAACAGAAATTCGGATTCGATGGACATTCCGCGTAATCCAATGCCTGCGCCACCTCCTCCGGCAATACCGGCAACGTGAGATCCATGTGTATGGTAGCTGTAAATATTTGCAGTGTCTGATCCCGCGTTATACAATGAAACAGGTGTGTCGAATTCCGTTCCGTAGGCATAGCCATTCGGTGGATTTCCAGTTCTAAATTGATCCCATGCAGCACGAACTCTCGAATTTTGCATTAAGGTGTCATAGAACATCGGATGTGTGTAGTCAAATCCCCAATCAGTAATTCCGATCAAAACATCCTTTCCTGTAAATGCTTGTGGCAAACCCCATCCATTTTGAACAGAATCAGCACGTGTATCTTTTCTCGCTCGGTCTAGGAGTGGAGCTACTTTTGAAGGGATTTCCAAATAGCTGTAGTAGCGATCCCAGTTTACGTTTCCAACTTCAGTTAGAGGAACTTTGCAGGTTAAAATATTTCCAACAGGTTTTCCAATGATGCATCCCAATTCCGTAAGTTCAAGGTAAGGTGCGTTTGGAGTTAGTTTGCCATAAAGCGACAACATCCACTGACCATGCATCTTATAAATCGGTAAAGCTTCAATTTCTTTGGGTAAAATGGCTTCTTTTCCGCTCATGTTCTGAGCCTTTTTTAAGAGGTTGTTCCAATCACCAAATTGCTGAGCTGGAAGTTGTTGAGCTTGTGAAAACAAGGTTAGAAATAGGGAGAGAAATAATAAACGGATCTTCATAGGTTAAAGGTAAAAAAACATGTCTTAGACTCAACAATTGTTGAAATAAAACGTTAAAAGTTTGTTTCCTCTTTTGGAAGTTTTTACCTTTCAGAAACAACAACAACACCATGGGACCAAACGTAGCTATTACAGAAGGCGTACTTGTGAGGGTTACCGCTCAGTTTCGCGCCGATATTTCTCAGATCAGGGAGGGTTCGTTCTTCTTCAATTATCGCATTGATATTGAAAACCAAAATGCATTTCCGATTCAACTGTTGCATCGCGATTGGTTCATCTTTGATTCGTTAAATCCACCAACACATGTGAGTGGAGAAGGAGTCATTGGGCAGCAGCCTCTTTTAGAGCCAGGGGAATTATTCAATTACACAAGTGGATGTGAACTCCGCTCGGAGATTGGTTCCATGCACGGCTTTTACACCTTTAAGAATACGATCACAGAGGAAGTGTTTCGCGTGGATATCCCAACCTTTCAATTAGTTTTCCCGGGAAGATTTAATTAATGTTCCGTTTTCGTTGGTTGTTGCTTGTAAGCCAGCATGACCAAAACCAAGAGTAAGATTGCAATAACCGGCCATTCCCATCTCCAAGAAATAGTTGTTGTTTTATCGGGTTCAACTCCCGTCTCCAATTCTGCTTTGTGCATAGCTAATTCCATAGCTGCAATATCCGCATCATCTTTTGATTGATCTACACTCAATTGTTCCGCAACAAGCTGGTGTTGTTCCATGTAAGTCAAGGCTTCTTCGAACATTTTAGAATTCTTGTACAGATTTGCAAGCGCTTTTAGCGCATCTAGTTGTGCAGCCCGTAGATTGTGTTTCTCTGCAAATTGAAGACTGGTTTTATAATACTTCGCAGCAAATTCAATTTTCCCGATGTAGTAATGATAGTCGCCTAAATTGTAGTAACTATCGCAAATAGCTTGCTTGTCTTGAGCCTTCATTCGTATGTGCAAGGCGTCTTGGAATTGTTTTCTTGCCAAAAGGGTGTCTCCGCGTTCAAATGCGATGATCCCCAAATTGTTGATGGCGTGACCAAGAGGTGTGATCAAACCGGCTTTTTCCGCTTGAACATACGACAATTTAAAATTGCGTTCTGCTTTATCCAGATCTCCTTGAATGCGGTAAATATCTCCTAATCGGGCGTGCGCAGTGCTCAAGGCTCTCGGATTCTTCATGTGCTGCATTTGACGGATATACAACTCATAGGTCTTTACAGCCTCTGCTACTTTTTTGTTCAATAACTGTGCTTCTGCAAGTGTGATCTGTCCGTCTAATTGTTTCTCTTTTTCTTTACTTTTCTTGGCCGCTTTTACCGCTTCATTAGCCCAGAACAAGGTCGATTTGGCATCCTTCTCATTGCGGTATCCTTGACTGATAACCTTAGCCGCATAACAAGCTTGTTCGTGATCTCCTCTTTCTTGTATATTGGATAACAGACTCTTAATAGTGGTAATGCCTTCGCTGTTTCTACCGGTAGATATCAGGTATTCGGAGATGATCAATTTTCCTTGTTCGATCGCTGGATAGTATTTGTTGTCGATTCCGTAAAAGAATAATTCTTCCCCGATTACACGCATGGAGTCCTTCCCTTCAGAAATATAGAATTTAGATAGTTCTCTCGCTGCTGTAACCCGCTGTTCGCCCGAACCATTTCTGAATGAATTCCATTGCTGCTCCATCTGTTGACCAAATGTGCTTAGGGTGATCAACTGAAATAATACTAAAAGTAAT
>JBMLQF010000211.1:0-3379 GCA_049241705.1 Fluviicola sp.
ATCGTAGTGAACCACATCGGTGTGGAAAAATTGACCCATTATTTGCAACGCGAGGAGATCGTTTTTCACGGATTTGTGGAAGCATTCGTTGATGGTGTTTGGAGTAAATGCACGCCTGCCTTCGATCCGCGAATCTGTCGCTTATCCGGTGTGGAACCACTAGCTTGGAATCAACGCGATGATTCCTTGTTCCAAGCGTTTTCTTCCAATGGCAAATTCATGGAGTACATTCATTTTTACGGATCCTTTGCGGATGTTCCATTTGCCTTGATGCACCAAGAGATGCAACAATATTACCCGCATTTGTTCCAGGAACAGATCGAAACACGTGGTTTTTCGTTCCATTTTGATCCGTCTTTTCTAAAATTCCAGTAGGAGGTTCCGGTACCCAAGGAATCGTAAGGAAAGCACAATCATCCGTTTGTTCTTGGGTTTGTTTCCAATTGTAATGTCCTTGACTGATTGCTTGGAACAGATTGTCTTGATTGGCTAGAATAATCTCACGTAAACGTTTCTTGCCCCATTTTTTATCTGTTTGTCCACCGAATTGATCCACCAATCCATCGGTAAATAGCAGTAGTTGGTCCTGTGTCTCCAATTGAAAGTGGATTTCTTCGAAAGATGCATTAGCTGTCTCATAGAAACCAACAGGCTGCTTAGTAGGCTGTAATTCGATAATGTGGTCCTTTCGGATGATCCAAAGTGGCATTTGTGCTCCACTGAAAATCAATTTCCCGTTGCTTAAATTCAAAGAAAAAATAGCGATGTCCATTCCATCCCTGCGTTGTCCATTTTCTGAGTGCAGGCGCTGACTGATCTTTTCACGTAAAGCCACAAGTAAAGTGGCGGGGTCATGAATGCCTTTTCCAAAAAGATCGTCCAGGAAATGCAAGCCGATCATACTCAATAATGCTCCCGGAACACCATGCCCTGTGCAATCTGCTAGCGCAAACAAAATGTGAGGCTCATTTCCTATTTGTGTATTTTTCATCCAGAAGAAATCACCGCCAACTTGCTCTTTTGGTGCGTAAAATACGTGAGCATTCGGCATGATCATTCGGATCTTTTCACGACTTGTCATGATCGCCTGCTGAATTTCGCGCGCATAAGTCAAACTTTCTAGCATCTCTTGATGTTGCCTTAACAAGAGCTCGTTCTTTTCGTGAAGTTTAGCAGTTCGCCTCGCAACGCGTCCTTCTAATTCCTGCATATCGGAATGGATTTTTCTGGCAAGTTTTAAAAAATGGCGGGCGATCAAGCCAATTTCATTTTTAGGTAGCGATTGGAATTGCAGTTTGGTTAAATCGTAATTATTGAAAATGAATGCCTCCATGGCGTAATTTAATATTTTTACTTGTTTGCTGATTAGTCGGATGGCCACCACACCTAAAATAAGAACCAAGAGCAGTAAGATTGAGTAGGCATAAAGCTGAACTTGAAAGGATGAAGATGCGCGTTGATCATATTGATGCAATAAATGAGTGCGTTCCGAACGAATCACTTGCTGTAATTTATCTGTTTGCAAGTTCCATTTTTCAAATAGACCATCGTCACTCCAAAGCCTTTCCATCCCGTTTGCAACATAGTCTATACTTCGACGATAGTTCGAGAAATCAGGCGCGTTTACTTGATTTTCTAGATAATTCAACCGTTGATCGAGTTGCAATTTGTATTTGCTGTCATTGCGCATCAAGAAATCCTTTTCGTCGCGACGCAAAGTGAGGATTTCTGTTAGGTATTTCGGATGCTTTTGCTCCAATTCATGAATGGATCGTCGCATATAACCAATTGCTCCAAATTCTTTGAAACCAATTTTTGCTATTTCTTGGATCACTTGGAATTCCGTTTGACGCAATTCAGCCAATTGACTGTATACGCGCTGTTTAGCTGGGAAAGTTGCTTCTAGAACATATTTTTCTGTGATCGAAAAGTGTTCTTGGGTCTCTTTCACAAAGAACAATGGATTACGTGCAACAAAATCATAATGAGCACTCCATTTTTGGAGATCTTGTATGCGTTCTTTGCGCTGAGTAACCAATTCCCCAATCCGGTCAACACGGATCAACATTTCACGATCCAAATTTGATAATGCTGTAAAATGGATCTGTACAAGTACCAGTGATGCGACCAGTACCAAAAGGATTCCGAAGATGATATACAGAATGCGCTTCATAGTTTTTTTGTGCTATGCAAAGTTGGACACTGTATTTCTATTGGAGGTAAAGCAGATGTAATAGGGATGTTAAACTTGAGTATTTACAGGAATTCCGACTGAATTTTATCCCTAAATCGGTATATTTACCCATCAAAATATGAATATGAGCAGATTAGTCGTATTTCTCCTGTTGTTTACCGCAAACGCTTTCTGTCAGAGTGTGAACTATACATTAAGAATGAGTAAACCGCAGAATCACTATTTCGAAGTAGAAATGGACCTTAACGGTTTCAAAGGCAATGAGATCACCGTGAAAATGCCAGTTTGGGCTCCGGGATCGTATTTGGTACGGGAGTTTGCGAAGAATATGAACTTGGTAAAAGCTTTTGATGAAAAAGGAAATCCATTAACTGTTCAAAAAACCACGAAAAATGCCTGGAAGATCACCAAAGGCAAAGCAAAACAAGTGAAAGTGAAATACGAAGTATATGCCTTCGAATTGTCGGTAAGAACTTCTTTTCTTGACCTTTCTCACGGATTCGTTTCCGGTTCTGGTGTTTTCTGCTATGTTGACGGTTTCAAACAACTCGGAGGAAAATTGACGGTACATCCCTACAAGTCATTTAAAACCATTTCAACCGGATTGCCGCGCAGTGCAGAAGCGCTTCAAGCAGATGGATCAACCGTGTTTACCTTCGAGAATTACGATGTATTGGTAGATTCACCACTCGAGATCGGAAACCAGGAAGTGTTCTATTTCAATGTCGGAAATACGAATCATGAAGTAGCACTTTATGGGATGGGGAATTACGACATGGAAGAATTGCAACGCGATATGACACGCATTGTGACTGCTGCGAACGATGTCTTTGGCGGAGTGAATCCTAATAATAATTACACCTTCATCATTCACAACGTGATCAATGGTCAAGGTGGTTTGGAACACGCGAATTCAACGGTGTTGAGTGTGAACCGCTGGACCTATGGAAGCAATTACAACGATTTTCTTTCACTGGTAGCACACGAATATTTCCACTTGTGGAATGTGAAACGCATCCGTCCGATCGAGTTAGGTCCGTTCAACTATGATGAAGAAAATTACACTTCTTTGTTGTGGGTGATGGAAGGATTTACTTCTTACTACGATGAATTGTTGATGGTCCGTGCCGGTTACTACTCCAAAGAAGATTACTTGCGCAAATTGCAAAGTACGATCAACTACGT
>JBMLQF010000212.1:0-7293 GCA_049241705.1 Fluviicola sp.
TTTACGAGACAATTTCCATTTTTTAGTTTTTGGATCTTTACCAACAACTTTGAATTTAAGAACATCGCCTTCTTTCACGACATCTTCCATTTTCGCTACCTTCTCATGAGAGAATTCAGAAATATGGATCAAACCGTCAGTACCTGGTAAAATCTCCACGAAACAACCGAAATCTTTGATTGCTTTTACTTTTCCTTCGTACTCAGCACCTTCCTCAACAGTTGGAGGGAAAGCAATCATACGAATTCGAGAGTTTGCAGCTTTCATATCTTCCGCATTGTTAGACATGATCTGAACACGTCCTTCACCTGTCGGCAATTCCTCGATAGTGATTGTCGTATTTGTATCCTTTTGAATTCCTTGGATGATCTTACCTCCAGGTCCGATAATAGCACCAATCATATCATTAGGCACATTGAATGCTTCGATACGCGGAGTTTGTGGCTTGAAATCAGGATTTGGAGCTGAAATTGTCTCGATGATCTTATTCAAGATATGTAAACGACCACCTTTCGCTTGTTCCAATGCTTGGATCAATACTTCGTATGGCAAACCATCCACCTTGATATCCATCTGACAAGCAGTGATTCCCTTTGAAGTACCAGTCACCTTAAAGTCCATGTCACCCAAGTGATCCTCGTCACCCAAGATATCAGACAATACAGCAAATTTACCTTCATCGGCAACCAATCCCATTGCGATACCAGAAACTGGCGCTTTGATCTGAACACCACCGTCCATCAACGCCAAGGTACCAGCACAAACTGTTGCCATGGAAGATGAACCATTTGATTCTAAAATATCAGAAACCAAACGAATTGTATACGCGTTATCTTCTGGCAATACCGGTTTCAATGCACGTAAAGCCAAGTTTCCGTGACCGATCTCACGACGGGAAGTTCCACGTAAAGGTTTTGCTTCACCTGTCGAGAACGGAGGGAAGTTGTAATGCAACAAGAATTTTTCTGTTCCATGGAAAGTTACTCCATCAATCAACTGCTCATCCATTTTACCACCTAAAGTCAAGGTAGTTAAGGATTGTGTTTCTCCACGAGTAAACACAGCTGAACCATGAACCATTGGCAAGTAATCTACTTCAGCCCAGATTGGACGAATTTCGTCAAACTGACGACCATCCAAACGCTTTCTTTCGTTCAACATTACCCAACGAACAGCTTTCTTCTTCACTTCAGAGAAATACGTAGAGATAAACCCTCCTACTTCAGCAAGTTCCTCTTCCGTATAAGCAGCTTTCACCTCTGTCTTGATCGCATCGAACAATTCAGTACGTTTAGCTTTATTCGCTAATCCCATACGGGCAACGTCTTTACACTTATCCATTGCTAATTCATACACACGAGCTTTCACTTCTTCGTTGTGTACTTCATGAGAATACCCACGCTTTGGATTGGCAGTTGGGATTTCTGCAGCTAGCTCCAATTGGAATTGACATTGCTCCTTAATTGCAGCGTGAGCGATTTTGATCGCCTCAACCATTTCCAATTCAGAGATCTCTTTGAACTCACCTTCGATCATGTTCACGTCTTTCGCCGTACCAGCGATCATCATGTCCACATCCGACTCAGCCATTTGAGCCATAGTTGGGTTCAAGATCCATTCTCCGTTCACACGACCGATGCGCACTTCAGACATTGGACCGTTGAATGGGATATCAGACACAGCGATTGCTGCAGATGCAGCCAAACCGCACAATGCGTCAGGATTATTCACTCCATCGTAAGACAACAACTGGATCATCAACTGCACTTCTGCATGGTAATCATCTGGGAATAGTGGACGCAAAGCGCGGTCAACTAAACGCATGATCAAAATTTCGTTCTCAGAAGGACGAGCTTCACGACGGAAGAACCCACCTGGAAAACGTCCCGCTGCTGCATACTTTTCACGATAATCAACAGTTAGTGGAAGAAAGTCCACTCCTTCTTTAGCTTCGGGTGCGGCAACTACTGTCGCAAGGAGCATTGTATCGCCCATGCGCAACACCACGGATCCATCGGCTTGTTTCGCCAACTTACCTGTTTCAATCGAGATTTCTTTCCCGCCGGTAATAATGGATTTTTTGATTCCTATATTCATATTTATTATTTACATTTTAGTATAAACGTGATTCAACACGTTCCATTCATCTTCGCTTTTCGAACGATTTAAACAAAAAAGGGACTACCGGAATAATCCGCTAAGCCCCCTCTAATAAGTTATTTCGTTTTGATATCTGACGAGCAGACCACCAAATTAACGACGTAAACCTAATTCTTTTACCAAAGCACGGTATTTCTCAATATCCTTACGCTTTAAGTAATCCAACAAGCTACGACGCTTACCTACCAACAATTGCAAAGCACGTTGTGTTCCGTAATCTTTACGGTTCTTTTTCAAATGCTCTGTCAAGTGAGAAATACGGTAAGTGAACAATGCAATTTGTCCTTCCGTAGAACCTGTGTTTGTTGCAGCACCTCCGTGTTTTGCGAAGATCTCCTGCTTTTTTTCTGAATTTAAATACATGCCAATATTACTTGAATGATTATTATGTAGTTAGACCAACTCTTGGAATAACGGTGCAAAGATAGCCAAATTTCTATAGACAACAAGTCTAGCTTCAATTTAATTCTAAAGTACCAACAACCCCAAAAAAAAGAAGGAGCATTTCTGCTCCTTCTCTTAGATATGTTTGAATGACTTACAAGACGCCATCGGAATCATATACACCATTTTTATAAACGCGTACTTTAAGCAAAACACCGTCACTGTCATAAATAAAGACTTTACCATCTTGTAATTGGCCTTCCTTGAAATAACCGTCGATCCATATCTCATCTCGAGGTGTGTACAACTTGTTTAATCCATTTGGCTGGAAAATCAACCCACGTGCAACACGAGGCGCACGAATCATCGGTGTATAGAAATAGTTCTTTCTCTTTGCTTGATCTTGCTCTTTGGTTAAAACTGGAACCTTCGTTTTGTTAATCTGATCATGTCTAACGATTACTTTACTCAACATTTTAGGAACACGAACCTCCAAGTATTTCGCATAGAGTTTATCGTAATTCGTATTCAACCACGTAAAATCAATCACCTCTGATTCACTGGAAATCGCTTCCAATGATCTTTCCAACCAAAATTGAACCGCATTTTGTTTAACAACTTTCTTCGAAAAAAACACCTGACCTGCAACAATTTCCTTGTTGTCGAAGTTCATTTTGCACGTAAACACTTTGTTCGAAGCTGTAACACTTTGACTTTCTGCAATCTTTCTGGGAACCGAACTAGCTTGCTCCATTTCACCTTTGGCATTGAAGCGAAAATAAGCACCGGATGGACGATTATCGGAGTATTCTCCGATGAGACGAGGTGTTTTTCCATCATTAAAATAATGAATCCAAACTCCTTCTTTTCTACCTTTCTTGTAGGTTCCTTCTTTCGATTTATTAGGATGGTTTTTGTCGACTGGTTGGTTGTGGTCGTCAACTACCCAATACCCTGTTCTCTCACCGTTTACATCCAGTAAATTGATCGAGCCTGTTTTCCTACCAGCAAATGCTATAGCCGTACCAGTAATAAACAGTAGTGTAAGTAGTATTTTTCTCATTGACTTATGAAAACAAAATCTGAATTGAACTTACGTTAATTTCTGGATAATGTTTCATAAAAGCAATAAAAACCAGCAGAAAATGAATATTTAATACATCTCACCGAACAAAAAAGAACTAATACATTGAAAAATCGATTTAGCCTGAGTCATTTTATGACCTGAAAAGTTTCAATGAGTGCCCAATCGTTTTCTTCAATTCAGTTCTATTCACAATGTAATCCAGGAAACCATGCTCAAGGACAAACTCGGAAGTTTGAAATCCGTCCGGAAGATCACGACCAATAGTTTCTTTTACCACGCGAGGTCCTGCAAAACCGATCAACGCCTCCGGCTCGGCGATGTTGATATCTCCTAACATTGCGAAGGAAGCAGTTACCCCACCCGTTGTTGGGTCAGTCAAAAACGAAATGTAAGGCAATTGGTGCTCTGCTAATTGACTCAATTTACCGGACACCTTCGCCATTTGCATCAACGAAAAACCAGCCTCCATCATACGAGCTCCACCTGATTTACTGATAATCATAAATGGCGCCTTCAATTCGATTGCTTTGTCAATTGCACGGGCAATCTTCTCTCCCATTACGGAACCCATGGATCCTCCAACGAAAGCAAAATCCATGGCGGCGATCACAAACGGGTGTCCATCCAAGTTCCCATAAGCTGTGCGAATGGCATCTTTCAAACCTGTTGATTTTTGAGAAGCTTTGATCCGATCCGTGTACTTTTTAGTATCCACGAATTCCAGCGGGTCACCTGAAACCACATTCTCGTTGATCTCCGTGTATTTTCCCTCATCGAACAAGATCTCGAAATACTCTTCGGAACCAATGCGCTCGTGGTGAGAACAGCGGTCGCACACATAGAAGTTGCGCTCCAGATCCTCGTGGGTAAACAAGGTCTTACAGCGAGAACATTTATGCCACAAACCTTCTGGCGTTTCCTTTTTATCTTTCGTTGAGGTTGTAATTCCCTCTTTATTGCGTTTAAACCAACTCATTTTCTGCGTTTTTTCTATTAACCTAAAGTACCTACATTGTTCAGATCAGCGAAAGATTGCTCTAAACGCTTCACGAATGTCAATTCTCCTTCACGCAACCATTTGCGCGGATCGTAATACTTCTTGTTTGGTTTGTCGTCTCCCTCCGGATTCCCGATCTGTGTGCGCAAGTAATCAATATGATTCACCATGTAATCACGCACCCCTTCGGTAAATGCAAACTGAAGATCTGTATCGATGTTCATTTTGATCACACCATAACCGATCGCCTCACGAATTTCTTCCAACGTGGAACCTGAACCTCCGTGGAAAACGAAATCAACCGGATTGTGCCCCGTATTGAATTTTTGTTGTACGTATTCTTGCGAATCACGCAAGATGGTTGGAGTCAATTTCACGTTACCCGGCTTGTAAACACCATGTACGTTTCCAAATGCCGCAGCAATCGTAAATCGTGGTGAAACCTTCATCAATTCTTCGTAAGCGTAGGCAACATCTTCTGGTTGAGTATACAATTTAGACACATCAACATGTGAGTTATCAACCCCATCCTCTTCACCTCCAGTAATACCAAGTTCGATTTCCAAGGTCATTCCAATCTTACTCATACGAGTCAAGTACTCTTTACAGATCTCGATATTCTCATGAATAGGCTCTTCAGATAGATCCAACATATGGGATGAATACAAAGGCTTACCAGTTTCTTTAAAGAAAGCTTCTCCTGCTTCCAACAAGCCATCCACCCAAGGCAACAAGTTTTTCGCGCAGTGGTCAGTGTGCAAGATTACGGTAACTCCGTATAACTCCGCCAAGGCATGAACATGTTTCGCACCAGAAATACCGCCTGCAATAGCTGCTTTTTCTTGATCATTTTTCAATCCTTTTCCAGCAAAATAGTGTGCTCCACCATTTGAAAACTGAATGATCACAGGCGATTTCAACTTAGCAGCAGTCTCTAATACTGCATTTACCGTACTAGTACTCGTTACGTTTACTGCTGGAAGCGCAAAACCTTTTTCTTTTGCGTAGCGAAAAATCTCTTGTACCTCGTCACCTGAAGCAACTCCCGGTTTGAATGTATATGCCATTGTACGTTTAGTTTTGGGCTGTAAAAGTAATGAAAAGGATGAAAAACAAGCTCATTTAAATAGGCAATTCACCCAAGAAAATTAGAAAGGAAGACCAATACCAACATTAAAGGTCGGTCGTCTAAACCTTTTTTGGTAAGGCTGCAAGATATCATCGTAATTATCACCATAGATCTCTTTGGCCTTTGCATAATATGCATCGGTTTTCTCGAAATACCAACGAGAGCCGTTCGGCAACGTAGGATTAAACAGCGGCAGACCAATATCAAATCGGAAAATGAAGAAATCAAAGTCTAAACGCAAACCATATCCGGCGGCAAGCGCAATCTCTTTGTACCAATTTTTGGTAAACTGACCACCAGGACGAAGCACGTCTTCTTTCATGGTCCAAATATTACCCGCATCTAGAAAAATAGCGTGATTGAAGAAACCACCAGTTCCAAATCGAAACTCTACTGAAGCACCCAATCGGATATCTCCAATTTGAGTTTTCACCGAATTGGAATCCAACAAATAACCGTAGCTTCCCGGACCTAATGTACGCGCCTCCCAACCGCGAATATCGTTCGAACCCCCACCGAAGAAAGAATAGTCATAAGGTAAGGAAGTGGAAGTATTCTTACCTGGAATCCCGATTCCTGCCAAGGTGCGAAAAGCAAATGAAACGTTTTTCTTAATCGACAAGTTTGCGATCAATTTGCTATCCAATAGACTAAATTGTGAAAAAGGGACGCCGAACATTTCTTTTTGACCATTGGTGTTCGCAACTTGATTTTTCGTTACGAGCCCCAAGATACTACCGGCAGTGTTGAAAGAAGCGTTCACCGTTAACAACAAGTTCTTTGGCCTGTCTTCCTTTTCAAGGTTGTTATATTCATAAGCCACACGGAAGTCCTCCCATATAAACTGACTACTGTAGGTATTTCGCATGAACAAATCGTTCAATTCCGAAATCTTTTCATCAAAAAGTTCACTTGGATTGAAGTTGACGAATTTCAAGACGGATAATCCCGGAAAACCGAAGGTAACGACTTGGGTCTTCCCATCACCGACATAAAAGTTATACAAGTAGTTGAACTGGAAGATCCCACGCTCGAAATCCTGACGATCCTGATAATTATAGGCCAAGGAAATGGTGGTTCTTGGTCGTTGTCGTTTTCCCAAGCGCGTAACACTCAGTGGAAAAAGTCCCGGAATATCGAATTTCAAGGAAGGACCGATCTCTATCGTATTCAATCTGAAAACGTTCGTACCGGTGGAATCCTCCAATACGGAAGGGTTCCCTTCAAAACCGCCTGAAATGGATAAGGTCATGTTCGTACCAGAGCGCCACAAGTTCTTATTGGTAAAGTTCACCGAAGCGTTCACTCCCATAAAACCATTCGAATAAACGGCTCTTGGTGCGATCATGATGCTTTTTTTCTTTGCCGGTATCAAGAAATAGTGCACTTCCAACTTCCCACTTCCCGGAACGCGCTCAATGATCTCAGGTCGGATCAAGGAAAAGAGTCCCAATTGCGCCAAACGCGTATAGGTCCGGTCAAAATAATAATCCTTGTAGTAATTCGTATTCTCCAAGTAGTTCTGCGATTCCAGCA
>JBMLQF010000213.1:0-5772 GCA_049241705.1 Fluviicola sp.
CCCATATTTTCGTCAGCTACGTTGTAAGTTGTTCCACATTCTGACATGCCATTCGTATGCAAGGCTGGTGTACCCCAGGGATCAAATCGTGCCTGAAGTCTTGGAATCGTTGTAGCTGTCGTGAAGTTGATATTCGCACGCTCATACAAGGTGGATGTTCCAACCGGAAAGTCATAAGATCCCGCTGCTCCACTCAATGTACGGTACAAGTTTCCATTCACGTAACTATTTACGTTTCCTGGCTGAACTGCCCCCACAGCTGAATTGTTCACATCTACACGGAAGGCACCTGTATTGATTTTACCTTGAGTTAAGATCAATAACCCTGTACCTGATTTGATGAACATGTTTGTCTGAAGATCAACACCAGGACCAGTATGGTTCATTGCAACAAAATTCAAATCCAATTGACTCGCTCCTTGATTGTAAGATTGTGCTGCAGATCCTATGAATTCTAATCGTCCTACCGTTCCCGTGTTGGTATATGTCGTATTACCATTGTTGTTGGTAAAGTTCCCCCCTAAGCGAATTGTTCTTGAATTCGAATTGAAAATACTTGTTCCGTTTGCAGTTAGGAAGTTTCCGTTGATATCAATATTGTTGGCAGCGAAAACTGAACCCGTAGCTTTATTAACTGTAAAATGATGGAAAGCATCCGCCCCGGTAAATGCTCCGGTGATGTTTTGAACACCTGTACCTACAAACACTACTGTAGATCCTGGTTGACAAACCAAGTTTCCGTTGTTCGTGAAATTCCCGCAAACATTCAACGTAGCACCATTCTGAATAGTCAAAGTAGCTCCCGCATTAATCGTGATGTCACGCACATTGTAAGTTCCAGGTGTAAGAACAGGTTGGAATGAAGACGCCGTAGTAATAACAGCGTTCAATGCACATGTTGGTGTTCCACATCCTCCCCAGTTATTAGCATTTGTTACAGCTGTTGTATTTGCACCACCAGTCCAAATCACTGTAGTTGTTGGCGCGTATACAATTGGCGTCACAGCAGGGAATTGCAAACTAAAACCAGATGTTGAATTCGAGTAGTTTTGGATCACAAGCATGTATTGCTCACCAGCAACTACTGCAGGACCTACTTCATAAGCCCCATCAAAGCCAGCTCCATAAGCTCCCGGAGCATTTCCAGAAGTAGAACATCCCGTTACACCAAGTGCATTAAAATTACATGCTGCAGTGGAACTTCCTCCAGAACTTAAAATAGTTGCACAACTTGTTGCCCCAGAACCAGAAACTTTCCAAAGCACCCAGTCATAATCCGTTTCATCAATAGCTGAAGTGTAGCCAGGATTTGCTTGACCGGTAATTGGATTCGGATTTCCGTAGTCATTCGGAACAATGTCAAAAGTCAAAGTACCTGCTGATCCAATATTGATGTTATACCACACAGAGTTAGCTTCCCCACTGGTACAGTTATTTCCTGTATGGTCACACTGACCACCAATGGATTGATAACCTGGGTTACCAATAGTCATTGTTTGGTTACATACCGGGAATGAAACGCTACAGTCCTGACCTAATACAAGTGGGAATGTAGCTGATCCGTCAATAGCCAAAATCTCGAAGTCTCCTGTTTGACTCAAATAACCATCAACTACAATATAATATTGTTGACCAGCTGTTAAACCGGTAAGCGACAATTCTGAGTTCAATGGTCCGTAAGAACCACAAACAGGAGCGTCATCATTACATGCCACCAAGGTCATCCCTGCTCCACATGCTCCCGAATAAACTGCAATTTGGGTATTCTGCAAAATTGCTCCAGACGACAATAAGGTAGTTTTAATTTTCAAGGTTCCAGAAGCCGGTGCCGTAACACGATACCAAACTGTATTGATGGATCCGTTTGTCCAACACGCAGGAGCGGCAGGTTCTCCCGTTCCATCTGAACATGAATTGGAACCTGATACAGAAACTCCTAAGTTCATTGGCGTCGCATTACATGGCAAGTTGTTCGTTGGAACAGCTCCGGAAAATGTCACCAAGGTACTGCTACCATTGGCGCTTAAACCGCTATTAGTACACGTTGTTACCAATCGGTAGTAAGTATTGGCTGCATTCGTTGCAACATAGGTGGTGCTGTTTGCACCTGCAATGTTTGTCCAAGTAACGTTATCCGGAGAAGACTGCCATTGATAAGCGATCCCACAACCG
This sequence comes from Fluviicola sp., assembly GCA_049241705.1. GTDB lineage: Bacteria > Bacteroidota > Bacteroidia > Flavobacteriales_D > Crocinitomicaceae > Fluviicola. Next base: position 2,173 of record JBMLQF010000213.1, read on the forward strand.
GTTCCCATTCCCGCACCTGTCAATGTAGTCGTTAGTGCCGCGCAAGATGTAGACGCCGGACTAGCTGAGCTGGTTCCTGCAGTTGGAGTTCCTACACAAAACGCCGCGGTATTGTCCCAACGATAGACTTGTCCGCTTTGAGGTTTCGTACTCAATGTAGACGTTTCCGTAACGCTGGAAGCATTCGGCGCTGCACTGGTTGCATCTAAGGAATAGAATTGACCTGTAGTAGAACCGGTGATCCCGATCGAAGCATCCGGACCATCCAAATTCGCAGTCGCGTTTCCATTTCTGGTATAAATAAACTCAATGCGGTTAGACGTTTCGTACAACTTCACTTGAAAGGACAAGCCCCAAGTCGTTGCTGTATAACGCCATTCCATTTCTTTCCATTCCACCGTCAATACACGGTTTGGAGCCGTCCCGGTCAATCGGTAATTCACACTTCCCCCAGATCCTGTTGCCAAGTCATCCCAAAGCGGAGCCAATCTTGGTCCGGGACTGGAAAAATCCAGGTCATTGAAGGCATCTGAAAAGAAAGTTCCACCTCCCAGACCCATCCATCCGTTGGAAGAAGCCACGAAAGTGGTGTACGTGGTACAGCCCATCACGAAATTAAATCCGATTGGCGTAGAAGCCGAAAGTTGGTCATCCACCCCACTTCCTAACAAAGAGGTAGGACCGGCATTGGCCGTATAAGTGCCATTTGCGGCTGTAAATGAATAGCTAAATTGTGCTTGAGCGGCGTTCACACCGAAAACAAGCGACAAGGAGAGTAGTAGTTTTTTCATGGTTAACGTCTAAATGATTCTGTACCGGTCTTTGTATAACGAACCTGAGAACCAGATTGATTTAAATAGTAAGCGCGGATAGTCACTCTTTCCAAAATTCCCATAATGAAATTCGGGTCTAGAGAATTGTTATACTTGATATACAACTTATTCGTTGCCAAGTCCAAATGGAAAGAAGAAATTTCAGGATATTTTGCAAATTCCGTATTAATAAGGGTTAGGATAGTTTCGTTTAGGTCTCCTTCCAAGTGAAGTTTCAAAAGATTAGATTCTTCTCCGCTTTCCGTTGTATGAATAATTCCGGAATGAACAGACTGAGAAAAACTGTAATTCATTGAACACGAGATGCCCAAACAAAAAAACAGGGTAAGTTGTTTCATTTAGCATAGATTTGAGAGTCCTAAATTAGGTATTTGTAACGAAATGTTGTGTTCTCGTGAAATAAAAAAACACAAAAGTAAATTTCACAACCCAAACCAATCAAAACATGTACTAGCTAAAATTTTGTGTAATAAAAAACAGACGTGCTTTAAAAACTCATTCAAAAGCAATTACCGATAGACTATTTCAATAAAGCAGAAGCAATCAGCTTTTTTCTATATCCTGTCAGAAAACTACCTTTTTTGACACCCGACACAAACGAAAAAAGCTCCTTCATTTGCTTGAAGGAGCTTTCATCAGAGTGATCCCGCTGGGAGTAAATATCCCGGTCGATCGACGTGCAGTGGATGAAAGCTCTCAACCATTTCACAAAATGGTTGACCATTTCGTTTGATTGGGCTTACAAAAAATCCTTTTTTTTGACGCCCCATACAAACGAAAAAAGCTCCTTCATTTGCTTGAAGGAGCTTTCATCAGAGTGATCCCGCTGGGATTCGAACCCAGGACCCATACATTAAAAGTGTATTGCTCTACCAGCTGAGCTACGGAATCGTTGTATTTTTAAGCATCACTCGATCGTGATTGCGGGTGCAAAGATAGCTAAACTTTAAGTTTATGCAAGGGAATGAAAATTTTTTCTTGAAAAAAAATGTACTCCAAAGCTTAACTTTCTGATTTCAAACCAGCTAAAACCAACGCTTTTTTCGCCCCATTTGGCGCTTCCTGCTCGATTTTCTACTTTTGTATCGCATGAAATTCTCCCGAAAATACGCATTCCATGGCACTATCGGCCTCCTACTGAGCGCTTGGTTCGTGGCTCTCGTGCTTTTTTTTAGGAATCCCGAACGGGGAACACAGATACTTGAACAAGCTTTTCCGCAACATGCTACCCTGCTGAAAGGCAAACCTGTTCCTGAACCTTGCGAACCATCCGAAACACATGCCTGGCAAATGAACGATGATGTCCATACTTATTGGGAGCACTCTTGGAAAACCGGACTCCAACGAGAATTGCGCTTCATTCCTGATATTCGTCGTGCTTACCATGCAGGAGAATTAATCCTGCTCGAAAACACCGATCATTACTTCATCGATACCATGCGCTATTCGTATGCATTCGCCAAACCACACGTACGCGATTTCTTGGATACGCTATATGAGCGCTTTCAGTTGAAATTGAAACAAACTGACCTTGAAGGAACACGTTTTGTGGTCACCTCCCTCCTACGCACCCGCCTTTCCTTGGAACGCTTGCGCAAGCACAACCGCAATGCTATCAAACGCTCGTCGCACTTACACGGAACTACTTTCGATGTTTCTTACGCTTCATTTTTGGGTCAAAAACCATTCAATGAAGGAGAATTGCGGCATCTGAAAGAAGCACTTGCTCATGCGCTTTTTGATCTGAGAAATGAAGGTAAATGTTGGGTGAAATACGAACTGTTCCAAACCTGCTTTCACGTGGTGTGCAAGAAATCATAGGTAAAACCCCTTGTGCAGATGGGCTTTCAACTCAGGATTTAAAATGGAAGCCAAGTCTCGGAATGGAATAGCAAACACTTGTTGTTCTCCATTTGTCAATAAATACAGATTCAAGCCATTCGTTCCCACATAAAACTGCGTGTTGTAGGTCTTCAGTAAACGTTCGATCTCTACACAATTCACTCCCGGAAACTGCTTTTCGTTCAAACCTTTATAAATAAGTTCCTTCAAAAGCTCTTGCGATCGCGCATCTGGTGGAAAAACGACACGAAACTCATGCCGCAAATCGAATGTTCTTGAAAACACCTTCGGATTGCAGGTCCGGATCTCGGTGGTACTATCTGTAAAGCAATTGAAAACAGGCGGCCAAACTTCTTTACTTCCGATCCGAAAACCGTAGGTGCAATTTTTATAATCGCGGAAAGAAACAGCCTGAACCTGAGATAGTCCATGCCCAATAAAGCCAAAAAGGATCAAAAACGTTAGCAGGTGTTTCATAAGTACGCGTACCAAAAATAAGCCGAAAAGGCCCATTGGTTACACGCTCCAAGAACAACATACCGGATTAAGGTTTCTTTTTGACTTGTTTTGATGGTACAGGTGGCAGTGGTTTGTTAAAGTCGAACCGGCTCCGTTCATAGGGGAATAAATTGGACAATTCGCCGCTGTAATAGAACTCGTAAGCGACAGCGCCGAAGGTGTATTCCACATCTCGGATCTTGTACACGGAACCACCAACAGCCGGATTTGGCTTTGGTTTCGACTTGTGGTAACCCAAATTGAACAAGGAAGCCAGGATCTCTGGACGATCATCGATCGGATAACCGGCACGTTCCCACTGCATTTTGATCTGTTTCAGGTACAACGCAGCATACAAATACGAGTAATAGTGATTATCCCATTGCACCAATCGTTGTAGACGTACAGACATTGTATCATTTAGTTT
>JBMLQF010000213.1:5782-11332 GCA_049241705.1 Fluviicola sp.
GCAACAAATGTTTTTTCACTAACACAATTTTTATAATTTTTTTTTTTCTTTTATTTGACCTTTTAATCTAAATCCTTTATTTGGGGTTTTTTTTAAAAAAAAAAAACACGACTGGTTGAATCTTTTAGCAATTCTTCAATTCGAATGGCTGTAAACTCTTTAATTCCGGTCACACCGTAGGACATATTTGTCTCTAAGGCAAGTGATTTAAGAGGCGAAACTAAGTCTTTGAATCGTTCACGTCTTGAATTGAACAAACGAACCTGCTCTCCGACCAAGCAGGCAACAATCAATCGTCCTTCCACTCCGGTAACCTTGGCAACAGAATCGATGATCTTATGATCTTTTGCGAGTGCTTCTTTGAAGTGCTTCCATTCGTCGATGTTCATCCATTCAAACACGCTCAATCCGGTTGCTTTCTTATTCGCGGATGTAAAGCCTTTCATTTTTTGTTGCGCCAAGCGATAAGCTTGATTAGAACGCAGACGCAAATCCACCGCATCCAGCATTTGCAAGGCTAATTTCTCGTCGCGTTTTTCGGCATACACTTGCAAGATCTGTTGCGCATTCTTAGGGTAAAAGTTATTCAATACGAGAATGCGTTCCATCAATTCGTAGCGGTGTTTTGCCATGGAGACACTGTCAACCTTGAAGTTTTGGTTGTACTTGTCGTGCATTTCCTGAAAATAGCGGTTGTTCTGGTCGATGTTACCGCCATCTTTCGTCCATCCAAATTTCATCGCGAAATAGGTGAACGTGAGAAAAAAGCCATAAACAGCGAAGCCGTAAAGCACAATGGTGTATGGGATACGCACCCATTTACTGGCAAAGAATCGTTTCATGTAAGATCTATCGTTCGGATTTTTAATACCGCATGCGTATACTGAAAGCGGTTAAAATGGTTTCAATTGCCCCGAAATAAAGCGAAAGAGCACCAGAACGGGCGTCCTGATGCTCTCTCTAATCAACCTAACCTAACCACCTAAATCAGAACAAATGTATGGCGTTTAGGTTCGCCAGTCAAATTTTTTTTGTGTAACAAAAGTTACATAACAAAAAAAGAGGCAAACACCTCTTTTCCAAAACAATAACAACTTATCAAATTTGAGATTTCAAACGCATCCAACTGCCACCATTCTCCACTTGCTCATACCCCATGCTTTTCAATTGAGATTTCGCACTGGCACTGCGCATTCCGGAAGCACAACAAGTGATAATAGGTTTGTTCTTCGGAATGGATTTTACACCTGAAGACAATTGCTGCAACGGGATGTTCTTTGCGCCTTTGATGTGTCCTCCTGCGAATTCACCCGGTGAACGCACATCTAAAATGATCGCTCCGTTTGCCATCATGGCTTTGAAATCCGGTCCCGGACCAAAAAGTTTCTTTAAAAATGACATATCAATGAGCTAATTGGTAATTCACATCCAACCAAGAACCGCCGTTCTCGCATTCAATTCCTTGTGCTTTCAAGAACATGGTTGCTTGTCCGCTGCGATTTCCACTTGCACAACACAACAAAAGTGGTTGTTTCAATGCTTTGATCTCGTCCATTCTGTTTGGAATCTCATTCAAAGGAATGTTGATCGAATTTGCTACGTGTCCGCCCATGAATTCTGCGTGAGTTCGAACATCCACTACTGTATATTCCATAATCTGTTTTTTTACCATTTAACAATACAAAGGTAAGTCCATTCAAAAGATCAAATTGTCACACAAGTTACCAAAACCGCACGTATCTTTCAAAGCCAATTTTCAGCCCATTATTTTTAGCCCTGAAAACTTTTATAATTAACAAATTTTCAGCAAATTTACGAAGCGAATAACTAACACATGAAGTACTGCTTTTTACGCGATATTGGATTATTTATAATTATTTTTCTTAGTTCAATTTTTGCATGGGCACAACCGTGTAATGCGAATGCGGGGCCAGATACTTCTATATGTTTGGGTTCGACTGCTACAATTGGAGCTATTCCATCCGGAACTGGCACTGGAATCATAACATACACTTGGTCTCCAGCTACAAACTTAAGCTGTACCAATTGTCCCAATCCTGTTGTAACGGCTAACAGCGATCAAGTCTACACTTTGACAATCGAGGACGCCAATGGATGTAACGATGTAGATAGCATACACGTAACAACAGATGCTATTCCGGTTGCAAATTTCTTGATCAACAATAATAATGTTTGTGCAAATATACCTGTATCATTCACGAATACATCTTCAGGCACCGGTTTAAGTTATTCTTGGAATTTTGGCGATCCAGCCTCGGGTTCAGCTAATACGAGTAATTTAATAAATCCTTTTCATACCTTTCAGGCAGTTGGATCAGGAACTCAAAATTTTACCGTTATTTTGACTGTTACAAATGCTGCTGGATGTAGTTCGAATATTTCAAATACAGTTACCGTTAACCAAAGTCCGGCCCCTACGCTTATTGATCCTATTACGTCTTTTAAAAACTGTGGTGGTGGGGCATACAATTTAACCGTTTTTGACGGCACTGTTTCAGCAGGATCGAATTACACCATAATTTGGGGGGATGGAACACCGAATTTTTCGGCAACGTCTTTTCCCGCAGCCGGAGTGTCTCACACTTACGGAACTGCTGAAGTTTTTGACTTGTTATACATTGTGTCGGGAACTAACGGTTGCATCGATAGCTCAGAAGTAAATGTCGCCAACATTACAAATCCGGCGATAGGAGCTGCAAATCCAGGCGCTACTACGGGCTGTGCGCCATCCACACTTTGTTTTCCTTTAAATAATTTTACCTCAAATCACAATACGACCTATTATGTCGTTAATTATGGCGATGGTTCTCCATTGGACACTTTTCAGCACCCACCTCCCGCTGTTATTTGCCATACGTACAATTCAACTTCATGCTTGCAACCTGGAGGTGCCTTTGTGTTCAAGATAAAAGCTATTAATTTATGTGATTCATCAGAAGCTTCTATTTCACCAATTCGTGTCTACACTGGACCCACGGCAAACTTCAGTCCTACGTTTCAAAATAATTGTGTAGGAGCAACGGTAACTTTTTCGAATCAATCAATACTAGGTTATAACTCGTCATGTAATACAAACACCCTATTTCAATGGAATTTTGGAAATGGACAGACATTGACTACAGCAACGCTAACCAATCCAACTACCGTATACAATGCGCCGGGAACCTACACGGTTACATTAACAACAACTAATAGTTGTTGGACAGATGTGATCACAAAAACGGTATGTATTGAAAATCCACCCATACCGGATTTCATTATTTCTCCAGCAAGTGCTTGTATTCCATTTACAGCAACTATCATAGATGCATCAAATTTAGCAAACACTTGTTCGGTAAATCGATCGTGGTCGGTTATTTACAATGGATCTCCATGCACCCCGGCTTCTGCAGGTTTTTCTTACGTAGGTGGTACAAATGCCAGTTCAGTCAATCCTCAAATTCAATTTACTCAAGCCGGAAATTATACAATTCGATTAACGCTGACTAACAGTTGCGGGACTTTCTTTATTGATAAACCTGTTGTTGCTCAAAAACCGCCACAAATCTCCATGTCGGCACCAGCTGCGATCTGCGCCGGAACTTCCACCAGTCCTACAGCTACGGTTATCGACTGTTTGGAACCAAGTGATTCTTATTCTTGGACATTTACCGGTGGAAGCCCTGCCACAGCAAATACGCTGATTCCGGGAACAATTACTTATCCTTCGGCCGGCACCTACCCGATCACCTTTGCGGCAACGAATGCATGCGGAACTACCACGCAAACAGTGAACTTTACGGTAAATCAAATTCCGCCAGTATTGAATGCGCAAGTAAACACGCCGGTTTGCGAAGGTCAAGCGGCCAATTTCACCAGCGATGTCAATCCATCCACTTCGTATAGTTGGACAGGTCCAAACGGCCTTCACTCAAAATTTCACGCTACCTGTAGCCACCACAACGCAAGCCGGCACTTATACGGTAACCGGTTCTATTGCAGGCTGTCCGGGACCATCCAGTTCTGTTAACTTAACTGTTTTACCGATTCCAGTGATTTCAGTCGTGCCACCTTCCGGTACGATCTGTATTGGTGACAGTGTGAATTTAACCGCCTCTGGTGCTAGCTCGTACACGTGGACACCAGCTACAGGGTTATCAGCAACGAATACAGCAAGCGTTAATACCAGTCCTCCTGCAACTCAGATCTACACGATAACGGGATCGAATGGTAGCTGTTCAGGGTCTACAACGGCTACAATAAACGTGAATCCATTGCCGATCGTCAATGCCGGACCAGACACAACCGTATGTGACCAACCGATTGCTTTTCAACTCGGTGCAAGTCCGGCTGGAGGAACCTGGTCGGGTCCAAACGTAACCGCAGGTGGACAATTCACTCCGAGTGGTACGGGATCTTTTACGCTTACATATACATTTACGAATGCAAACGGCTGTACGAACAGTGATCAGCGTGTTGTAACCGTGATTTCAGCAACACAACCTGATGCCGGAAACGATCTTGCCGTATGTTTGAATAGTCCGGCAATTACCTTAACTCCTACTCCTACGGGAGGAACATGGACGGGGCCAAACACCACCCCTGCTGGAGTTTTCACTCCTGCTTCCACTGGCATCAAAACCTTGGTGTATCAATTGGGCTCTGGAGCCTGTTTATTGACCGATACTTTATTGATTACTGTAAATCCGTTGCCTGTTGTAAATGCAGGTACAGATAGTACCTTGTGTATTGATGGAGGAAACTTTGCATTGCTCGGAACTCCTAACGGAGGAACTTGGTCTGGAACAGGAATCATTGCTCCAACTGGAACTTTCTCACCAACAACTGCCGGTGCAGGCACACATGTGATCACCTATTCCTTTACCGATGGTAATGGGTGCGCATCCAGCGACACAAAAAACGTGATCGTCAACGCACTACCAATTGTCAATGCCGGACCTGATAGCGCTGCTTGTAATCAACCGCTACCGTTCCAACTAGGCGCTACGCCTGCCGGAGGTACTTGGAGTGGTCCGAACGTGACAGCAGGCGGACAATTTACCCCGAATGGAATTGGCGTGTTCACTTTGACTTATTCGTTCACTGATGCCAATGGTTGTACAAATAGCGACGACCGTATTTTAACCATTGCTGATCCAACATTAGTCAATGCGGGTCTGGACACAGCAGTTTGTATCAATTCACCGAATGTTCCATTCACCGGGACACCAATCGGCGGTACATGGTCAGGAACAAACGTAACAACGGCTGGTGTATTCGTCCCTACCACAGTCGGCACCTTTGAGATGATTTACTCACTTGGCGCAGGAACATGTTTGACGCGAGACACTTTATTCGTCACGGTAAATCCACTTCCAATAGTAGATGCTGGCTCAAATATTACGTTATGTGTTAACGACGTAAATACTGGATTGACAGCTTCCCCAACAGGTGGCACTTGGGCAGGACCGGGAATAGTGCTGCCAACTGATTTTTCTCCGAGCATTGCAGGCGCAGGGACTCACAACTTGATCTATACGTTTACTGATG
>JBMLQF010000214.1:0-5854 GCA_049241705.1 Fluviicola sp.
TAGTTTGCGTGGTTTTTCGCACTTTTGCATCATGATAAACAAACCGTATTTTGCGCTTGTTGCAGCTTTGTTCGTGGCATTGGCCATGGCCTTGGTCTGTTGGTTCCTCACCGTACCGATCTATGATGGGATTTACACCTACAAGCAAAAATTGGTCGCTTTCCAAATCGAACAAAAAGTGGCTTTACCACATTTATGGGGGATCCACATGGAAACAGCATCGGAGCAAGGTATTGTTCCTGAATCCGTGCGTTTGAAGCCAATAGGTTATGTCTTATTATTTCTCATCCATTTGGGATTGCCGGTATTGGTATACTTGCGCTATTACTTTGCCCGTTTGAAGCAACGTTCATGAAAACAGATCTACGTTCTTGGGCACTGCTTGTCATTTTGGCTTGTATTTGGGGAAGTTCCTTTTTATTGATGAAACGTGGAATGGTAGCTCTTGATGGAACGCCGTTATTCTCGGATGTTCAAGTAGGTGCATTGCGCATGGCTATCGCGGGAACGATTATGTTGCCTTTCGGTTTGCGGTTGTTCAAGCAGATCAAAACAGGCCGAGATTGGTTCAGTTTGGCAATCGTTGGTTTTTGTGGAAATTTCTTTCCGGCCTTCTTATTTACGTTCGCAGAAACAAATCTCTCTTCCGGAATGGCTGGCATGCTGAATAGCTTCACCCCATTTTTTACGCTCTTACTCGGATGGATGATTTTCAAGCAAGGAATATTACTAAGACAAGTACTAGGATTGTTTACGGCCTTTCTTGGAATTGTATTATTGGTTGGAAGCGAATCGTTGATCCAAACAAATTTCTCCTGGTTACATGCAGGTGCGGTGATTTTGGCAACAGTTTTTTATGCAACCAGTTTGAATACGATCAAACACCGTTTAGGACATGTTCGATCATTGGATATTACTGCCTTGGCATTTTCGTTGACGGCAATACCTGCCTGGATCGTTGTTTATATGAGTAATACTGTAGAAGTGGTAAGTACACACCCGAGTGCATGGGAAGGATTAGGCTTCATTACGATATTGAGTGCTGTTGGAACTTGTTTAGCAGTTTTCTTATTTAACCGCTTGATCGCATTGAAATCTGCGGTTTTTGCAAGTTCTGTGACGTATATTATACCTATCGTAGCGGTCATCTTGGGGATGATCTTCTTGAAAGAATCCTTTCATTGGGTTCAGTTGATCGGGATGTTTGTGATCATTGGGGGTGTGTATGTAGCCAATAACACGGTCAAACGGTCATAGATACTTACTTGCTTCGCGAAGGGCCAATCCTTTCAATTCTTGGCGCTCCAAAATGGCTCGAACAGCTTCAGGCTTGTGTTTAGATAATTCCCGTAAGGACCAGCCGATTGCCTTTTGTATGAAAAACTCCTTGTTGGGTTTAAGGGTCTGAATCAGTGCTTCCAAAAGTTGTGCATCTGTTTCTTTACGGTATTTCAATTGAAAGATCAAACAACTTCGTTGTAACCAAAATGAATCAGAATCCAACCATTCCGCCACCCAATGTTTGGTTTGTTCCGAAAATTGACGTGCCCATTTTCCTAGTGCGTTACTGGCGATGGTATCCACGGAATCCCACCAAGAATGCTGCGTGATCAACCAGCGGAATTCATCAATATCGGCAGGAGTAAAGTACTTTTTGGGCCATTTGTTCAACCAATCTATGGCAGCGTAATGAAATTCACGTTCCTCTCGTGTATACAGTTCGCGAATAATGTCCCATCTTTCCTGGCGATCAGTAATTTTTAACAAAGCTTGTAAATAGGATTGCTGAATACGTCGACGCACTTGTGTTTCCATTCCAAAAAAAGGGAAGCGATTTTTCATATACGCTTCCACTTTTACGGCTCTTTCCGGTTGTCTGGCTGCAACCAAACTTGCTTCTAGCTCGGCTAGGATTTTGCGTGATTGCAGTTCAGACATCTTATTTATTATTCAAAAGTTCTTTATGAACCTGGTAAACAGGGCGCATGCCTTCTGAAGAGTTGATGGAGCTGTCCAGATCTTTAAGAACACCATCTTTCAGTGAGTACACCAGTCCATGGATCTGCGGAAACTCTCCACTTTGCCATTCTTCTTGGATAAAAGAGATCTTAGCCAAATTACGTACTTGTTCGATCACGTTCAATTCAACCAATAGATCACCACGTTTGTTGATATCATCGATCAGATCCAAGGTATCCTGGTACTTGCTGTACACGTTTTTAATACTCACCAACCAGTTGTCCAAGAAGCCAAAACTTTGCTGACTCATTGCCGCCATAACACCACCACAACCGTAGTGACCAACTACCAAAATGTGTTTCACTTTCAAATACTTTACAGCATAATAAACCACACTTAAGAGGTTCATGTCTGTATTGATTACTTGGTTTGCGATGTTGCGCTGTACGAAAATACTTCCTGGAGGTAAGTTTACGATCTCGTTGGCCGGTACGCGACTGTCAGAGCAGCCAATCCAAAGGAATTCCGGACTTTGTCCACTTGAAAGTTGCTTGAAGAATTCCGGATCCTTTTCAGTGATTGATTGGATCCATTCTTTATTTCCGTTGAATATTCTTTCCATTCTATTTGAAATTAGGTATTATTTTTTGATCTCCAATTGAATGTTGTTCAATGGAGCTGAGTTTTTGAAATCATGAATGAGCTCATGTATGTCTTTCGACAAGAACTTGGTGCGACTCAGATTGATGACCACATTGCTGTTCGGAGCCATTTTTTGCAATATCTTTTGTAATGGAGCTTTACTTAGGAAACTCACTTGTTCTAAAAATTCGATCTCGGTTGTATTTCCGAGTTTATGAATTTTATAAGCTTTCTTGAAAAATGATTGTCGCTTCGCCTGATTGCTTTCTATATACACAATGATCAGAGCAAGTGCCATCCCAATGATGATACCTTTCAAGAGGTCACTTAAAAGAATGGCAATGATCGTAGTTAAGAAGATCACGAATTCTTTGCGACTGGATTTGAGGACTTCCTGGAATAATTTAGGTTTAGCTAGTTTGTAACCAACCATGATCAAAATTGCCGCCAATGAAGCATACGGTACAAAACCGAATACAGCTGGAATAGTGAGTGTTGCAGCTGCAATGAATACGCCATGAACGATGGCGGATAATTTTGAGATTCCTCCTGAATTTACATTTGCTGAAGTGCGCACTACCACTTGGGTTACCGGTAGACCTCCAATCAGACCGGAGGCGATATTTCCGATCCCTTGCGCAAACAATTCTCTGTTCCCGTTCGTCGTGCGTTTTTTCGGATCGAGTTTGTCTGCTGCATCAACACTCAACAAGGTTTCTACACTGGCAACCACGGCCAGGGTTACAGCAGCGAGGTACAATTTTGGGTTGCCAAGTTGACTGAAATCCGGATAGGTGAATAAGTCTTGGAATTTCTTCCCGTCAATTCCCAGGTCGACCCGATGTTCCAATGCCAAAGCCAGAGATGTTTTCTCAAAGAGCAAAGTACACAAGATTCCAACGAGTACCACAACTAAGGGACCCGGGATAAATTTAAGGAAGGTTTTCTGAATGAATTTTTTCTCCCAGATGATCAGTATTACCAGTGATAAGGCAAAAATGATGACTGCACTGAGGGTTAGATAATCCAAACTGTAATACAATTCGGAAAACGTGTTGTGTCCATCTGCTTGAAAGAAATTTTCATCTCCTTCGTAATCCTTGTCATAACCTACAGCGTGCGGGACTTGCTTGAAAATGATCAATAATCCGATAGCTGCGAGCATTCCTTTAATTACGGAATTCGGGAAAAAGGCAGAGATGACACCCATACGAACGATTCCGAACAGAATCTGAATGACACCCGCTAAAACAACTGCAGCAAGAAACAACTCGAAGCTACCCAAGTCTTGAATGGCAGCTGCAACGATCATCGCCAATCCAGCAGCCGGGCCGGAAACACCAATTGCTGATCCCGAAAAAATACCTACGAGCACACCCCCTATGATTCCGGCAATAAGTCCGGAGAAAACAGGTGCCTCTGATGCCAAAGCAATCCCCAAACAAAGTGGAACTGCAACTAAAAAAACAACCAAACCGGCAGGAACATCCTGCTTCCAGTTTGAAAATATGGTTTTCATGAAATTTGTGTTAGAAGTAAATGAAATGAAAAGTTGCCTCTAACAGAATTCAGGTGGGTTTTCTAAGCGTTTGGCATGTTTGGTTTTGCAAAAACCGTGACGATCTAATTCAAAGTCTAGTGATTTTGAGGCTTGTAAATTACCTTCTTCAAAAGAACTCATTGGCTGCGACAAATGCATTTCTTCTTCCAGAAAGGAAATGCCGCGTTTGGAACCGGAAGAATTTTCTTCTTCTTCTTCGCTAGAATCCTCTTCTGTAAGTTCGATGAAGGTGCTTTGATTTTTCAAAACATGTACAAGTGCTGAACAACATAAATTGCTCAGAAGGGCCAATAAACCTGCAAATGCAAATAATTTGACGTGTTTGTACATTTCACAAATGTAAAATTTTCCCCTTACAGCTTCGGATAATTTCTTCATTTTTATGAGATTCCGCCATGGAATTGTAAGCGCAGCTTAATAATTGTGTTATTTTAGATGAAAAATTTACAGGCATGTTTGGTCCCGAATTTTTACAACAATTGGCACAATTGAAGAATGCCACTGACTCTGGAATGTCTAAGTTACCATCGATCATTTTAGAGGGTACGGCAGGAAATGGTTTGGTTCGTATTAAAATGGACGGCACTTATGCATTGAAATCGCTGGAAATTGCTGCTGACATCAAGTTAATGGAAACAGAAGATCTGGAAGATTTTCTAGCCATTGCTCTGAGACAGGCGATTGACCAGGTTACCACTATTCGCGAAAAAGAACTGTATAACTCGCTCACTGATCTCGTTGCTAATGGAAAAGGCTAAACTACGTGATAAATACCGTCAGCTTCGTTTGCAATTGCCACCGGGTGAATTGGAACGTCTATCCGAGGCTATCATCGAACAAGCATTGACGCATTTCCAACTCGAAGAAAAGACCATTTCTTTGTATTTGCCCATTGAACGTTCGCGCGAGATCAATACCTATCTCTTACTAGAACGCGCTCGTAATATTGGCGCTACCGTCGCTGTTCCCAAAACCAATTTCGAATCCTTGGAAATGCGCCATTACGTTTTGGACCAGCAGGATCAATTGGAGGTGAACGAATACGGAATACCTGAACCTAAAAAAGGGAAAGTCATCGCTGCAGACCGTTTAGACATTGTTTTTGTGCCGCTCTTAGCTGTAGATAAACTGGGTAATCGCGTTGGCTATGGGAAAGGTTTTTACGATCGGTTCTTGCGAAAATGCGCACCGGGATGCCAATTCATTGGTTTGCATTATTTCGAACTGGAAGACCGCATTGATGATGTGTTGCCAACTGACGTTCGCTTGAATGCCGTTGTAATGCCGGATAAAGTAGTGCGCTTTGAATAACAAATCCTCGCACCAGGGAAAATTTCACTTGCTTGCCATTTTCGGGATCCCCGTAACGCTTGTCTTGATCTTTGTTGTAAAGATATGGTGGGTAACTGCTCTTTACTTGCTGCTCATCGGGATCATAACCTACCTACTTTTTAAAAAGAACTAGTTTCACAAAACTTCTTTGCATTTTCCACGTAAACGGCCTAACTTGTTGTATGCGTTGGGTTTTCGTTGGCATATGGTTTCTTTTTTTGAGTCTCGCTGATGTAGGTGAGGTCAGTCAGGAGTCACGTGCCGTTTTTGGAGTACGCATTTCCATGGGCCCCAACTCACAGTTGGTCAGTTTTGTGGCTCTTCGTTACACTCCTGATGGTATCTTAAGGGAAAAGCGGA